>CAYLJD010000259.1:0-1508 GCA_964383875.1 uncultured Halobacteriales archaeon | reverse complement strand
CACGTGATTGACCGTCACGTGGAGGTACGTCACCCTCGAGATGTCGACCTGGCCGGATTGAATCGGGTCGCGGCCGCGAAGCGCCTGGTCGAAGTGAACCGACCCGCCGGATTTGAGGGTCATCTGACCGCCGATTACCGCGCCGTACACTTCTCCACCAGACGTTACCGAAACCGAGCCGGATTTCGTGTCCGAGTCGGGCGAGTAGACGACGCCCGTGAACGTACCGTCGCTTATCTCCCCCGTAGTTCCTGCGGGGCCGTACAGCCAGAACGCTGGCGATTTGTCGTCCGTGACCGTCACCGTCGAGTCACCCATGACGCTGAGCGAATCGCCGGCCATGTACGTTTTGACCGTCTTCTGCCCGACGTTCGTGACTTTGATGGTCGCTCCGTTATCGAGTGTGACGTCGCCGTCGACGGCGAGTTCGATGGGGCCACTCGACATATCTAAAATCAGTGTCCTATCGCCGGACATCGAAATCTCGTCGAGGTAGTAGCTACCGTTCTTCAGCTTGACGGTGTTATTGTCGTTGAAGTTGAGGGAGTTCCCGTCGATCGAGTTCGTGTCGTCGTTAGAGTTGTTCTGCTTGATCTCCTCGTGTTTCGCATCGATGAGTCCGTCGACGGAACCGACGGTCGGTGCCGAACCGTTGCTGGCCCGCCAGCCCCCGATGTTGTAGTTTCCGTTCGCGGAGAGCGACCCGCCGTACGAGACGTTTCCGGTAATGTTCGCACCCCCGCCCAGCGACACCGTACCGGCACCCGAGACGAGGTTACCGTAGATTTTCGCGCCACCTCGCATGTCGACGCCGCTCGAGGTAACGATGGTGCCGTTGCGAGACTGACTGTCCTCGTAAGGATTCTCGCTGGAGTCGTAGCTGTCGGTGAACGATGCGGAGCCACCCTGCCCTCGTATCGACATGGCTTGAGAAGACGTCGAGACGATTGCCTGGGACACCTGGGGGCGGCTGGAGTCGACGGTGAGCTGAATGGTTGCGCGCTCTTGCTCCGGTTGGTAATGGACGGTGCCGGCCGTTCGATCCTCGAAGTAGCGCCCCCAGGCGTCGTAGTACTCGCTCTTGACGGTGATGTTCACGACACCCTCGGGGAGCGGATTCCGCCTGCCTGCCGTCCGATTCGGATAGATTTTGTCGACTGACCCGCGTTCGGAGATTCGAAGGGAATCGCCGACGGTCGCGTCGTTGTCGATGGCGACCAGCGGCAGCGTGAGCGTTTGTTCGTGATAGTGGAACTCGGGAGGCGACACCATCGAACTGTGGCCGCCCGTCCGTTTCCAGACGCCGCCGCCCTGATAGGCGATTCTCGTGCCGCCGTTCTCGTACACCACAGCCCCCAGCGACTGGTTCAGTATCTCTTCGTTCGTTCCGTCCTCTTCCTTCTCGATGCGGATTCGCATCCATCCGCCTCCGTCCTTCGCGTACACCGACGAATCGCGCCCGCCGACGCCGAGCGTCATCTCCTGTGCGTTCGAGTTGCTGTGGCCAA
>CAYLJD010000258.1:0-1509 GCA_964383875.1 uncultured Halobacteriales archaeon | reverse complement strand
AGTTCGACGCTCGCCTCGTGGACCGCCCGCATCGCGGCCCGCACGCGCTTCTCGCTGGCGATCTCCTCGTCGTAGGCCAGCGTCGATCCCTCGACCTCGATCAGGAACTTGGCGACCTCGGTCGCCTCGAACATCACGTCGTCTAGCTCGTCGGCGGTGAGGAAGTCGGACATCGCGCCGTAGAGGAACGTCGCACCGGCCCTCCGCACCTTCCCCTCGAAGTCCCGCCTGGCCTGATAGACCGCCTGGCGGGTGTACGTGTCGTCGAGGAAGGGGACGAGCTCCGGCAGGTGTTCGCCGACCTTCGTCATCTCGACCCCGGTCTTCGTCCGGAAGTCGGCACACAGCCGCGCGACGGCCCACTCGCGCGCCGTGAACGCCACCCGGTCCTTGAGGAACTCGTCCACGCGGTCGTTGTCGGCACCGTCGAGTCGCTCGAAGCGGTGCTGGTCACCGATGGTACTCGGAACGGTCGCTTTCGTGTCGTCGGGCATGGTTGTTTCGTGCGGTTGCCCGCGACAGAAAGAGGGTCTACAGCCGTATACGCCTTTCTCCCGCCCGAATCGTCGTACTCGGATCGGAGCGGAGGCGCTCCTCTTCGGGTTCCGGCACTGCGACCACAAGGGCGTAGCCACTGGTGTCAAGCACGGTAAAATAGACGTCGGCGAGCGAAGCCGCCGAAGGCGGCCGAGCGGGGAGAGCCCTGAAGGGGGTTTACTGGAACGTCCGGCCCAGTTCGCCCTCCTCGGGCTCGGCAGTGTCGGCCTGCCGGAAGCGCTTCTCGATCTCCTCGTAGCGCTCGATCGTCTCGGGGGTGACGGAGGGCTTCACCTCGTCCAGTGCCGACTCGAAGTGGTCCATCGTGATGCGGACGTTGCCGACCGAGTCGGCGATCTCCTCGGGCTTCACCGACTCGATGAACTCGCGGGAGGCGTTCATCGACGCCTCGCGGCAGACGGCCTCGATGTCGGCGCCGACGTAGCCGTCCGTCCGGCGGGCCAGCGAGTCGAGGTCGACGTCGTCGGCCAGCGGCTTCTCCTCGGTGTGGACCTGGAAGATGGCCCGGCGGCCCTCCTCGTCCGGGACCGGCACGTGGACGTGGCGGTCGAGCCGGCCGGGGCGGAGCAGCGCCGAGTCGATGAGGTCCGGGCGGTTCGTCGTCGCGATGACGACCACGTCCTCCAGCGTCTCGAGCCCGTCGAGCTCCGTCAGGAGCTGCGAGACGACGCGCTCGGAGACGCCCGAGTCGCCCGTGTTGGTGCCGCGCTCGGTCGCGAGCGAGTCGATCTCGTCGAAGAAGATGACGGTGGGGGCGTTCTCGCGCGCCTTGCTGAACACCTCGCGCACGCCCTTCTCCGACTCGCCGACGAACTTGTTCAGGAGCTCGGGCCCCTTGACCGAGATGAAGTTCGACTCCGACTCGTTGGCGATGGCCTTCGCCAGCAGGGTCTTCCCCGTGCCGGGCGGGCCGTACATCATCACGCCCTTGGCCGACTGCATGTCCATCGC
>CAYLJD010000257.1:0-1528 GCA_964383875.1 uncultured Halobacteriales archaeon | reverse complement strand
GCCACCTCAGCCACGGCCACCCCGCGAACTTCGCCGGCCAGCTCTACGAGGTCGAACAGTACAAGGTCGACCCCGAGACCGGTTACCTCGACTACGAGGGCCTGCGCGAGCACGCCGAGGAGTACGAACCCGACGTCATCGTCGCGGGCTACTCAGCGTACCCGCGCGAGGTCGAGTGGGAGCGGATCCGCGCCGCCGCCGACGCGGTCGACGCGCTGATGGTCGCGGACATGGCCCACATCACTGGCCTCGTGGCTGGCGGGGCCCACCCGTCGCCGGTCGGCATCGCCGACTTCGCGACCGGTTCGACCCACAAGACCATCCGGGCGGGCCGTGGCGGCATCGTGATCTGCAAGGAGGAGTACGCCGACGACCTCGACAAGGCGGTCTTCCCCGGCGGGCAAGGGGGTCCACTGATGCACAACATCGCCGGGAAGGCCGTCGGCTTCGGTGAGGCCCTCGAACCCGAGTTCCAGGACTACGCCGAGCAGACCGTCGCGAACGCGAAGGCGCTGGGCGAGCATCTCCAGGAACACGGCTTCGAACTCGTCTCCGGCGGCACGGACAACCACCTCGTCCTCGCGGACCTCCGGGAGTCCCACCCCGACACCTCGGGCGGCGACGCCGAGGGCGCACTCGAGGACGCCGGCCTCGTACTGAACGGGAACACCGTGCCCGGCGAGACGCGCTCGCCGTTCGATCCCAGTGGCATCCGCGTCGGCACGCCGGCAATCACGACCCGGGGCTTCGACGAGGATGACGCCCGGACCGTCGGTCACCTGATCGCTCGCGTCGTCGACGCGGTGGCGGAGGACCGGACCGAGCAGGTCGTTCCCGACGTACGCGAGACCGTCGAGGATCTCTGCAGCGAGTATCCGATCTACGAGTAGCGACGCAGACCGACGCCGGCGCAGCAGCACCCCCGGTCGTATTCTCTCGTTTTCCGGCATTCCCCGGACGGCATCGGGCAGACACGCGACTCTGTGAACTGTCGCTGTACGATCGCCTAACAGCGCACTCTCACCAGTGCCTACTCGACATGTTCGCGCTGGTATAGCATTCCAAAACTATTAGTTTAGACTAATCTAAATCTCGGCCATGGACCGAACGCACCGCGACGGACGGAGGCGACGATGGCGGGGATGAACCGCGAGCGTGCGGCCGAGATCTGCCAGACGATGGAGGACCGCCTGGTCGACAGCGTCAACGTCGATCCAGCAGTCGACCGGCGAACGGTCCTCGGGGGGCTCTCGATCGCCGGCGCAGCCGGTGGACTCGCTGGCCTCGCCGGCGCCAACGGCGAGCACGACGACGACCACGATCACGACTCCGCACACGGCAACTTCGGCGCCCGCGGCGAGTACGACGGCGAGCGCTTCG
Source organism: uncultured Halobacteriales archaeon (assembly GCA_964383875.1). GTDB lineage: Archaea > Halobacteriota > Halobacteria > Halobacteriales > Haloarculaceae > CAYLJD01. Next base: position 148 of record CAYLJD010000257.1, on the reverse strand, counting down.
ATCCCCACGAGTACCTCCGGACGTTCAACACGGGCCACGAGGACAACGCCGGCCTCCGGCAGGACGTCTACGAGGAGGAGTACGCCGACGAGATCCGTACGGTCCGGCACTTCCACCTGACCGCCCAGGACGTCACCATCGAAATCGC
>CAYLJD010000256.1:0-1541 GCA_964383875.1 uncultured Halobacteriales archaeon | reverse complement strand
GTCAGCAACGAGTCGGCGGAGATCATCCGACTGCTGGCAGGCGCCTTCGGCGACCGCACCGACTACGATCTCTACCCGGAGGGCCGTCGCGAGGAGATCGACGAGACGATCGAGGCACTCTACGGCCCCCTCAACCGTGGCGTTTACCGCGCCGGGTTCGCGGAGACCCAAGAGGCCTATGAGGACGCCGTCTCGGACGTGCTCGAGGCACTAAACCGCTGGGAGTCGGTCCTCGCCGATCGGCGATACCTGCTGGGCGACGACGTGACGCTCGCGGATTTACGGTTGTTCCCGACCCTCGTCCGCTTCGACGTGGTCTACCACACGCACTTCACGTGCAACGTCCGTCGCCTGGTGGACTACACGAACCTCTGGGAGTACACACGGGACCTCTACCAGACGCCTGGCGTCGCCGAGACGGTGCACCTCGATCACGTCAAGGAGCACTACTACCGGAGCCATGAGGACCTGAATCCGACGGGGTTCGTCCCGGTAGGTCCGGAGGTGGACTTCGCGGAACCGCACGATCGGGACCGGATCAGCTCGTCGGACGCGCTGTTCTGAACGACGCCCACTTGGGGCCGAATTCGTCTCGCTATCTCCGCGACGGTGGTGGTTTGTGAACATCCGCGTCGCTCGATCCGTCCGCCTCGAATTCGTCGAGTCTGAGTATCGGTCCGACGCGTCGATCGAATTCAACGACTGAAACCCGTCAGGGAGACACCGTGTCTTGGTCGATGTTACCCGAATCCACCCCCGCTCTGCGTGTTGACCCCCCCGTGGCGGCCATAGTTGGAGGGATGGACCGTGCCGAAGATCCACGCGATAGTCACGAGCGCGACGAGGAACAGCACGACCGAGACGATCGCGTACACCAGCCCGCTCAGCACGTATCCGAGGCCGAAGTTGACGAGCCCGAAGAAGAACAGCGAGGCGCCCGTCTGAACCGCTTTCAATCGGCCGACGCCCAGGCCGCCGAGCATCGCAGTGATCCCCACACTCACGGAAACGAACGTGAGTCCGGAACTCAACAGGTTCGTGGGCATTTCGTGCGAGTTGGCGGGTCAGATGGATAAAATAAGGGGTCGCTCGTCTGTCTCGTGGAGGCCGGTGGCTGGCTCGTCGACCAGGGAGAGCGCGTCGCCAGGTGAGAGGTGGACATGGGCACGAGTAGAATTCCATCCGACAACTGCCTCCGCATCACCCAACCATTCATTACGATCGAATGCGTTGCATTGCGCATGGAGAACGTGACCGCGCGGATGAGCGACGAGGAACTGGATCTCCTCGACCGGCTGGCGAGTGAACGCGGCGTGAGCCGAAGCGACGCGATTCGGGAGGCGATTCGGTTGGGCGCACGGGAGGAGCTCATCAAGCTCGCGCTCGAACGATATCGCGAGGGAGATGTTGGGATGCGGGGTGCGGCCGAGATCGCCGGTCTCTCGATTTCGGAGATGATGCGCGAGGCGTACGACCGAGGCGTTCTACTGAACTACGACGAAGCCGACCTCGAGTCAGACGTGGACGCGCTTCGATGAGCG
>CAYLJD010000255.1:0-1551 GCA_964383875.1 uncultured Halobacteriales archaeon | reverse complement strand
CGACGCGACAGATCCGAGGCTGGCATCGGTTCGCCAATACGAGCGGCCGCATTTATCCTTTGGGTGATATCCCGATCCTGGCTTGCGGTTCGGGGAAGTGTGGCGATCTCGCCTCGCGGGCGGAACTGCCCTGTGCGATCGCTGGCAGGAGTACTGGCGACGAAGCGACGGGGGCCGGCGAGAGCTCACAGCCGCCCGGTCGCGGCCGGAAGAGATCGCGGTCAGACAGGGGACCCGGGCCCCGGCGGCGCCCGCACGATCTCGTGGTCCTCCCCGTCGACGGCGATGATCGCCCACTCGTCGGTTCGCGCGTCGTCGAGGCGCTGGCGAAGCGACGCCACGGCGTCCGACGGTGTGACGAAACAGCAGAGTCCTTCGATCGCGTCGACGGCAGGCTCCGTCGTCACCTCCACGCGGACGGACTTCCAGTCGCGTTCGGCGCGGAACTCCGTGCCGTCGCCGACGACGGTGTAGCCGAGTTGGTCGAAAATCGATCGCGCCCGACGGGCCAGGTCGGCGGTGCCGTTCTCCATCCATGCGAACAGTGGGCACACCACACAATAAGCGTTCGCGTACGACGGACGTCGAAGGCCGTGACCGGCCGCGAGCCGTCTCACAGCGAGGGATCTCGACCGCGAGGCACGCCGACTCCCTATCCTCACTCGTGGGCGGCGTCCCACTCCGTCGGTTTGCGCTGGTTCCCACACTCGCCGCACTCGATGCGCCCCATCGTGTCCATGGCGGCGTCGAGGCTCCAGCACTCGCCACAGATCCAGCCGTATCTGCGCTGGCGCTCGCCGTCGCGGTAGGCGACGTAGAAGGGCGCCTTCGACCCGCGGTCCCCCTCGTCGGTGGCGACGTGGAGGGTGCCACCGTCGGGCCCGTCGACCGTCTCCATGTCTGTGCCTGGGCTGTCGGCGCGCAAAACGCTTGTCGTCGGCGCCGGTCGAGAACGGCTCCTGGAGGCCGATCGCAGCCCTACTGCGAGATGCCCTCGATCTCCCGCAGCCGCCGCCTGATTTCGGGCGGCGTCGCACCCTCGATCCCGTCGACTCGGTGGTCCGGAAGCACGATCGGGATCGGGTTTCCCGCGAGGGCCTGGCGTACCGTCTCCCGGGCCTCGTCCGCCTCGGCGTCGACGCCCGGCGTCATCCGGGCAAGCGCTTCGGGATCCGTCGTCTCGCCGTAGCCGATCCGGCGGAGCGTCTGGAGGACGGCTCGCTGGTCGGTCGGGACCGTCAGCGCGATCTCGACGTCCCGGAAGTCAGCCTCCGACTCGCCGGCTACGTACGCCTCGATGCGGTCGAGCAGGTGGTGGTCTGGCTCGGCCGAGGGATCCGGCTGCGCAGGGAAGGACACCTGGATCAGGTTCCCACTCGCCACGCCGAGCTGGACCGTCGCGTCGAGCGCCTCGACGGTGCGGCCGTAGATTCCCGCGATCTCGTCCATACTCCGGGTGCGGGCCGGCGGGGCAAAACCCTCCCGCCGAATCGGACACCGACGATGGTGACAGTTGCAGCGTCTGCGACACGGTTGCTCCCTTTTTGCAGT
>CAYLJD010000254.1:0-1579 GCA_964383875.1 uncultured Halobacteriales archaeon | reverse complement strand
TCGGCGAGGACCGCAGACCAGTAGACGTCGCCGTCGTAGATCACCGGGAGTGAGGCGCGATCGAGGAAGGTCGCCAGCTCGGAGCGATCGAGGACGTGCTCGGACTCGTTGCCCGAGAGGTAGGCGTAGCGTTCCTCGCCGACGTACGGCCGATAGAAACTCCCGGCGTGCCGGGAGCTGTACTGGTCGTAGGTCACGAGGAACCCGCCGTCGATGGACTCCAGGCGTACCGTCGCCGGGAGCCGATTGTCGCTCTGCGTGATCGCGTGGGTGCCGTCGCCGACCACTGCGTAGTCCTTGCCCATCATGATCCGACGCCGGGCGAGCTGGAGTGCGCGCTCGAAGCCGAAGCCGTGGGCGAGGAGCTGTGCAAAGGAGGATCCGACCGAGACAGCGTGGTCGTTGAGGACCTGCGAGAAGGTGATCGCGCCCGCGACAGCACCCGAGCGGACGAGTTCGACGCCCTCGTGGTAGGAGCCACAGGCGTTGAGGAAGAAGGTCTGGGCACCACACGTCGAGAGGCTCTCTGTGGCGAGATAGCCATCGGGGCAGCGAAAGCCCTCTGCCTCGCAGTGCCCGATGTAGTGGACGAACTCCCGGTCTTCCTCGAAGAGCGTCGCGAGCTCGTTCGTCGAGAGGCGCTCGTGGACGGAGACGTCGATGGAGACTTCGCCGCCGCGTTCGCGGTAGATGTCGGCGACGTCGGCGTGTTCGGCCTGCATCTCGGCGTCGTTGAGCACGACCGCAACGTCGATACCGTCGCTAGAACGATCGAGGGATTCGACGTGGTGCTCGTAGGCTTCGGGAACGCACTTGAACACGTCGATGGGGGTCCCCTCTGCGAGCCAACCGTGGATGCGGCCGCCGCGGAGCTCGGGCTTGACCACGTCCACCGACGCGACCTCGCCGGCGCTCCGTGAGAGATCGGGATCGCCAGCGGGCCCCGAGCGACCTGTGGTCCCTGCGCCATCGGGCGCGAGATTGGCCGACGAGTCAGTCTCTCCCGCAGCCCCCGCATTCTCGTCTCCGCCGTCGCCGACCGGTAATCGTCGGCCGGCTTCGGGCGCCCGCCCGCGATAGAAGTCGTCCAGTGAGCGCTCGACGAGCTCCCCGCCCTCCAGTTCCGAGGTCCGGGGCATGTACAACAGGCTCATCCGGTCCAGAAGGAAGGGCAGCGCCCGGAGGCCCTCGGGATCGGGCTCGACGTAGGTCGAGAGGTGCCAGTCGGGCAGTCGCTGCTCGATGGCACCGAAGGGAACGTCGAGGTAGGCGGCGAGGCGATCCGCCGGCGGGCCGGCGTAGAGCGCCTCCGCATCCACGTCCAGCGCCTCGAGCAGGCTCGCCTCCGCGAGCTCCGTGCCGTAGGGGCCGACGTTGCGAACGAGGCAGTCGAGGAAGAAGACCTTCCGGAGGAGTCGCGTGGCATCGCGTTCGAGCCCCGGCATCGCCGAGAGCTCGTGATCGACGCCGGCCTCGGGCGCCCGGAGGATCGGCGAGGCGACGTTCGTCACCTCGACGTCGGCACCGAGATAGTACGCGAGGGGCGAGAGCACCAGGAGCGGTTCCATCGCCGACGGCG
>CAYLJD010000253.1:0-1588 GCA_964383875.1 uncultured Halobacteriales archaeon | reverse complement strand
CGACTCCCGGGAGGAGTTCGGCATACGTCTTTCGGTGGTCGCACGCTACCAACTGACATTGGCCGCCCTCAGGGATGGAGCGACGTAAGGCTCACGGGGACGTGCACGGTACTGTGCTGTTCGTATCGGGCCCGCCGACTCCCCACACGTGTGTGCCCACATTGTCACGTATATCATGGTATATAACGGGCCCATTATAGGCGACTCATCGGTCGGTTCGAAGCTGTGTTCATAGACCTGCGTGCCTTGAACTGCCCCGGCCGTGGCCGCCTGGAAAGCCCTTGGCGGACTCGCTCGAAAACGGTGAATCGATACTCGTCTCGACATCCGCTCACCAGTGCGCCCCGAAAGCCCTCGGCGGGCTTGCGGTCGCTACGCCGGATGTGCAAACGGCGAAGCCGTGAGCAGGCGGTCGGCAAAGCGGGCGAGGGTAGCGAGGGGCGAGCGGAGCGAGACCCTCGGATGCCGAGCGGCGACGGCGAGGCGCGACCACAGGGAGCGCCTCGGACGCGAGCGGGGAGCGACGCGACCCGCGAGCAGGGAGCCGCGAGGCGAGCCCGAACCCGACCAAAGCGAGGGGAGGGCGTCGGCTGGGGAGGCACGTGGCTGAGGTTGCGGTCTTGGCGGACTCGACGGCCGAGGGCTTCGGGGTGCTTGTGTGATTGTCTGCGTTGTCTAGCCGGCAGATGGCCTCGAAGGCGGTGACCAATCTCGACCCGAGCAGCACGGCTGGAGGACGAAAAATAACCGCGATACTTCGGTTCGATCGCGCGAGGGCGACGTGTGCTTCCGTGGCTACGAGGGCCTTACAGACGGGTGAGGTTGGCCGCTCGCGGGCCCTTCTCCGCCTCTTCGATGTCGAATTCGACTTCCTGCCCTTCCTCGAGGTCCGGGCCGCCGACGTCTTCCATGTGGAAGAACACGTCTTCGTCCGCGTCGTCAGTCGAGATGAAACCGTAGCCGCCAGTGTCGTTGAAGAAATCAACTTCTCCGTTCGCCATTGCGAGTGGAGGGAGTCGGTTGGGACTGATAAGGGTTCCGAACCCATTCCCGTCGTGATACGTCGACCCACGCATGCGTCGAATCGAGCCGCTGTCGGGTGGTCTTGGGCGCGTCACCACGTCTTACACGACGAACACACCAGGTCGCCGTCGTCCCGCCATCGGCGCTCCGACGGCTGGCCGCAGGCCGCACACGGCGCACCGGACGGCCGCCAGTCAAGCGTGGAGACGACCGGGTCGCCGTCGCTCCCGTCGGCCTGAGCGTCCCGGTCGGCCCCTTCCTCCTGGCCGGCGCCCGTCGCTGACTCGAGCTCGGGGTCGGCGTCAGGATCGGCCACGGATCCGGATCCAGCGTCGCCCTCGCCCCCGGGATCGGCTGTCTCTCCGTCCGCGCGCTCGGCGTCGGACTCGTCGCCGTCGGCCCCGCCGACGAACTCGTCGAGCGAGGAGTTGCGCATGGTATCCCCACGGAGCGCGGCGGCTTATAACGTCCGGGACGGACAACTCCAAGTAGGAGGCGCCGGACCGTCGAGTATGGCAGAAGTCGAGATCGAGTCCGGGGTGTACGAGAACACCGTCGGCCTCGT
>CAYLJD010000252.1:0-1595 GCA_964383875.1 uncultured Halobacteriales archaeon | reverse complement strand
ACCCGCCGAGAACGAGCGGTGCCATGTGCGTCGTGTTGAATCCCCGGAACGTCTCCGATCCGCGGACGAGCGAGATGAACCGCTCGACTGGCCGATATGGGTCCTCCAGTTCCGCGACGGTGACTGTCGCGTCCATGAACGGCTCGACGACGAACTCCTGGTGGTCCTCACAGATCACATCGAGCAGCGGCGCCAGTCTGTGCGCGGTCCGCACGTTCGCCTCGAACCGGAGTATCTCCTCGGCAACGACTTCGCCACGCCCGGTCAATTGAAATCGGCCATCGACTTTCTCGACGAATCCCTGTTCACCGAGCCACTGCGTGAAGCGGTGGCTCGTTGCCCGCGAGACGTCGAGATGCTCTTCGATCTCGCCGCGATCGAGGGGTTCCTGTAGCAGTGCTTCGAGGACTGGGCCGTGGCGGACGATGTCTCCGAGTAGATCCGTGTCGATGCGGTCGCCCGCAGCGTCCAGGCGCTGACCCAGATAGCGACGGTTCCGCTCGTTCTCCAGAACCGCCTCGAAGACCGGCGAACCCAGTGGCGGGTCCCGACCGTCAGTTGATCGTTCGTCCTGATCAGATATCACGTGAGTCACTCACTAGACAATAGGTGCCTGAGATAGTAACTCTAGCCCGTACAGCGCCCGAAATTCGTCTCACTGTCTGAAACGGTATTCTCGACGTCGAACGCTGCGTGACAGATGAGGCCAAAGACTGCCACGTCGTACGATCTCGTATGGTACAACCAACTATCGACGACAAGCAAGTAGACCAGTTCGAAGCGGCGTTTCACGGAACCGTGATTCGACCTAACGACCCCGACTACGACGACGTCCGCGCAGTGTGGAACGGAATGATCGACAAGCAACCGGCGCTGATCGCTCGATGCCGTGGCGCTGCGGACGTCATCAGCGCGGTGGATTTCGCCCGCGAGAACGACCTTCTCGTGGCGGTGCGTGGCGGCGGCCACAACGTTGCCGGGAGCGCCGTCTGCGACGACGGGCTCGTCATCGACCTCTCGGAGATGACCTGTGTTCGTGCCGATCCCGACTCGCAGACCGCGTGGGTCGAGGGAGGCGCCACGTGGGCGGACGTCGACCATGAGACGCAGGCCTTCGGGCTGGCAACGCCCGGGGGCGTCGTCTCGGAGACGGGCGTCGCGGGACTCACTCTCGGCGGCGGCATCGGCCACCTCCGGTGCAAGTACGGCCTCAGTTGTGACAACCTCCGCTCCGTGGACCTCGTCACCGCGGACGGCGAGTTCCTGACTGCCAGCGAGGACGAGAACGGGGAATTGTTCTGGGGACTCCGCGGTGGCGGTGGCAACTTCGGTATCGTCACCGGCTTCGAGTTCGAACTCCATCCCGTCGGACCCGACGTGGCGACTTGCCTGGTGTTCTATCCGAGCGACGAGCTGGTCGATTGCCTCCGCGCGTACCGTGAGTACGTCGAATCGGCGCCCGACGAGGTCAGCACACTTGTCTTCGCAGGTGAACTGCCCGACGAGGACCTGTTCGAGGACGACGACGTCCATCGACAGAAATTCGCTATCATGGGGTGCTATGCCGGATCCGTCGACGACGGGACGCAAGCGCT
>CAYLJD010000251.1:0-1628 GCA_964383875.1 uncultured Halobacteriales archaeon | reverse complement strand
GCAGGCTGTAGCACCGTGTTCGGCTCATCGGACGGTCCGCCGGACGACGCTCGACGGGAAGTTTCGATCGGCGGCGTGAACGGCATTCCCTCCGACGCGTCCTTCGGGTTCTCCATCGAACCAGTCCGACCGTGGATCACCGACTCGTCGACGGCGACGCTCGACGCAGAAATCACCAACACGGGATCGCGTACCCGGGAGTTTGCGCCGCCGTTCCGCACGGGGTCAAGTGCCGTCGAGAGCGATCCCGGCATCTTGGTCTACAATCTCGAAGAATCGGATAGCCCGCCGGAGGACTACGATCCGCCGTGTTTCGGCGATGCATCCCAGGGACAGTACGTCGACACTCAGGACGGCGAGGTGCTGTGGCACGTCGGATACCGGTTTGGGCCGGAACTCGATCCTGGCGAGTCACATGCTGAGACGCTCCTGGTCGTCGACGATCCGACGTCCGATGGGTGTTTCCCGCCGGGGACGTACGAATTCGGAACCAGTCAACCCCGCTACGACGATCCAGATGCGGACGAAAATCAAGGGGTCGTGGAGTTTACGTGGACGCTACAGATCGACCGGATCGCAGAGTAAGGGACGGCCCGCCTGACACAGATTGATCTTCTACAGGCCATCGGGCTCCAAAGGCCGGAGGAATGATGCACCAGTCATTACTCGGCCTGGAGGTCGAGCAGCGCGATACAACCAGTATCTTCGCCAGTGACAGGATCGGGCAGGTGTATTTCAGCGGCATATCTCCCTGGTTCGAGGTCCGGATCGTGCTGAATGCCAGTCAGGACTTCCATGAAGCTCCACGACATCGAATCACCCGCTTCGAGAGTCATGACGCCGTCACCGACGATCGTCTGTTCGAGCTCCATCCACCCTGACTCCGAGTTGTGCCAGATGTGCCAGCTGTGCGGATTGAATCGCGTTGACCCGTCCGATGTGTTGTTGAGTGTGAGCGTGATCTCCTCGCTCGGTTCGTCGTTGGGAAGCGCAGTTTCGGCGGGTGAAGCGTCGAGGTAGATGCTCGCTGCGTCGGTGTCGACTGTGTGAGAGCAGACCGTGGCGGAAGCCTCGCTGTCGAACGGCGGGCACTCCACGTCCGAAAACTCGGTGTCGCTAGAGTCCGAATTTGACGGGGTTTCACCGGTGTCGCTATCGGAGTTCTGAGTGTCCTCGTCTTCGCTGCCGGAAGAGATGCACCCGGCGATAGCGAATCCGCTTGCGGCTACTCCGAGTTCGAGCACTCGACGTCGGTGGGTGGAGGGATTCTGGCCAGCGGGGAGGTCATCAGTGGCCATTGGTCGTGATAATGCAACTGAGGGTCGCGGTAAATGCTTTCTGTCGTTCCACTACGTCGACCTGGAAACGCAGAAAGCACTTACCGCGCAGCCGGGGACTTGTGGTATGCGCCGTCGGTCGCTCGTCGCCATGGTCGGTGCAAGTCCGGTCAGGACAGCGGTCCGTCTCGCGTCTACCGGCACGGCCCTCAAATTCGTCCACATGAGGCGATTCAGCCCATGAATCTCACGCGGAGGAACGCGATTGTTGCGGGCGGAGCGAGTGTCGTATCTGCCCTTGCAGGCTGTCAAGTCTTCTCTTCCTCTGAGGACTCCACTGTAAGCCTCCAG
>CAYLJD010000250.1:0-1629 GCA_964383875.1 uncultured Halobacteriales archaeon | reverse complement strand
CTGCCGATCGGAAGTACGACCGCTGGAAAGACGCCGTAGGCCGGTCCCTGGGGTGGGCCCGGGACGCGTAACATGGACATCGACGAACGGATCAGACGCCGGCAACGCGTTCGCTCCGACCGGCGACTGGTCGTGGACTACGATCGATTGAGTCCGACATCACACGTCGAGGAGCCCGTCGGACGCGGGCCGCTCATCGAGCGACTGCTCGATCACCTGGATCCGGCCTTTCGGGGCAATCTCCCCCCGAACGGCTATCTGTGGGGCCCGAAGGGAACGGGGAAATCCGCGGTCGTCTCCGTGTTGTTCGACCGGCTGGCCACGCTCTCGTTGCAACCCGGGTCGGTGATCCATACGGCCACCAGGGCCCAGCTGACGACGATCCCGCAGTTCGTCTACGTCGATGGCCGGGATGCAGACAGCCGCTTTGCCCTCTACCGGGGTCTGGTCGATGGCCTCGTCGAAGAGACCGTACCCACGCAGGGTGTCGGCACGGACTGGATGTTCGACCGGCTGGAGACGGCTCTCGACGGCGAGGACGCCGGTGTAGTCGTCGCAATCGACCACGTCGGCGAACCCGGATCCAAGGACATCGATTGGCTGATCGGGATCTTCGACACGTTCGACGACGTCTCCTGGCTCGCAGTCAGCCGACACGAGCCGAGCCCATCGACCCCCGTCGCCGAGGAAGATGTCCACGCCGTCGAGGGGTACCAGGAGCGGGTTCTGATCGACGTCCTGATGACGCGTGCGACGGACGGGCTTCCGGGAGAATCCCTGGACCACGCGGATGCGCGCCGGATAGCGACGTGGGCGGAGGGGGACGCCCACGACGCGCTGGCCGCCCTGTTGAGTGCGGCCGATTTCGCGGTCGCGAACGAGCGCAACCACCTGCGGGACGAGGCGGTCCAGGCGGGGATGGACTCGGTCCCGCGGCCCTGTGTCGCGTTGGGACAGATATTCTCCCTGCAGCCGAACCGACAGGCAGTGCTCCGGGCACTGGTCGACCTCGACGCCGAAGATCTCGCGTCCGTGACGACGGCAGCGGCCGCCATCGCCTCCGACGATTCGCTGTCGCTGTCTTCGGGCACCGTCGAGCGGTTTCTCTACCAGCTCGCCGAATCCGGCGTCATCGAACGCGTTCCACGCGAGGACACGTCCGGAAAGGGCCGCCCGCCGAGCCGCCTCGAGCTTCGCTTCCCGACCCAGGCGTTCCGACGGCTGTACGACACGCGGTAACCGCGAGTCGGCCCGACACGATCGCTTCGGAACGGATGCCCCTCGCAGACGAAGCGAGTATCGGGTCCGAGTGACGGACGACCGTCGTAGGACTACGTCCGTCAACGTTTCGCACAGTATAATCTGAAAGATGGCAGGCCGCCGCACCCAAAGAATTAAGGCATGCTAACGTGAATCATGGTCGCATGCGTCAGTTAGACAGGAGGGACTTCGTCAGTGGGATCAGTGCCGCCGCGCTCGCCGGGATTGCCGGGTGCGGTGGGGACGGAGACGGCGAGTCGACTCCAGGTGACGATAGCACACCGACCGACGGATCCGACGGGACGGATGGCGGAAGCCAGACGTACGAAGTCGGCTACGACGACTCCCAGACCACGGTTAGTGCGTCCG
>CAYLJD010000249.1:0-1639 GCA_964383875.1 uncultured Halobacteriales archaeon | reverse complement strand
CAGAAGGCCGACGCCTACGGCCTCGAGGGCGTCCGGGTCGACGGGCAGGACCCCCTCGCCGTCTACAAGGCGACCCGCGAGGCGGTGCGGAAGGCGAAGAACCCCGAGCCGGACGAGAAGCGGCCGACGTTCCTCGAACTCGTCCAGTACCGCTACGGCGCCCACACGACCGCCGACGATCCCTCGGTCTACCGGGACGAGGACGAGGCCGAGGAGTGGCGGGAGGGTGACCCGCTGAAGCGGATGCAGGGGTACCTCCGCAACCGCGGCCTGATCGACGACGAGTACGAGGCGGAACTGGACGAGCGGATCGAGGCCGAGATCGACGAGGCCATCGCACACGCCGAGTCGGCCTCGACCCACCCCGACGTGATGTTCGACCACGTCTACGCGGAGACGCCCGACCGCCTCGAGGAACAGCGCGAGGAACTGCACGCCATACGCGAGAAGTACGGCGACGAGCCCTTCAGCGAGGTGGCGTGAATGAGCTCGGCGGTCGACCCGGAGCACGGTTCCCGGACGGACAGCCTCACCCTGGTCGAGGGGATTCGCGACGGGCTGTACACCGAGATGGCCCAGGACGAGCGCGTCGTCGTCCTGGGCGAGGACATCGGGAAGAACGGCGGCGTCTTCCGCGCCACGGACGGCCTCCACGAGGAGTTCGGCGAGGAGCGCGTGATCGACACGCCGCTGGCCGAGGCGGGCATCGTCGGGTCGGCGATCGGCCTCGCGCTGACGGACATGCGGCCGGTCGCCGAGATGCAGTTCATGGGGTTCATGTACCCCGCCTTCGACCAGATCGTCAGTCACGCGGCCCGGATGCGCAGCCGGAGCCACGGGCAGTACACGGTCCCGATGGTCGTCCGCGCCCCCTACGGCGCGGGCATCAGCGCACCCGAACACCACTCCGAGTCCAAGGAGGCCTTCTTCGTCCACGAGCCTGGGCTGAAGGTCGTCGCCCCCGGATCCCCCGCCGACGCGAAGGGCCTCCTGATCGCCGCCATCCGCGACCCCGATCCCGTGATCTTCCTCGAACCCAAGCGGATCTACCGGACCTTCCGCGAGGAAGTTCCCGTCGGTGACTACGAGGTCCCGCTCGGGGAGGCCGCGGTCCGCCGCGAGGGCAGCGACGTGTCGGTCTACTCCTACGGGGCTTCCATCCGACCGACCCTGGTCGCCGCCGACAACCTCGCCGACGAACACGGCGTCGACGTCGAGGTGGTCGACCTCCGGACGCTCTCGCCGCTGGACGTCGACACCGTCGTCGACTCCTTCAAGAAGACCGGGCGGGCCGCCATCGTCCACGAGGCGCCCAAGACCGGCGGCGTCGGCGCCGAGATCGCCGCCACGATCCAGGAGGAGGCGCTGTACTACCAGGAGACGCCGATCAAGCGGATCACCGGCTTCGACGCGCCGGTGCCCCTCCACGCGCTCGAAGACTATTACCTGCCGCAGGCAGTGCGAATTCAGGACGGAATTCTCGACGTCGTCGACTCATGACACGCGAATTCACGTTGCCGGACGTCGGTGAAGGCATAGCCGAAGGTGAACTGCTCGAGTGGCACGTCGCCGAGGGCGAGGCCGTCGAGGAGGGCCAGGTCGTCGCCGAGGTGGAGACCGACAAGGCCGTCGTCGACGT
>CAYLJD010000248.1:0-1639 GCA_964383875.1 uncultured Halobacteriales archaeon | reverse complement strand
ACCACCAGACCTATCAGTTCGACTTCAAGAACACCGACGACCACCGCTTCCTGCGATCTGCGGCGGGCACCTACGGCGCCCACTTCTCCCGGCCCGGCAACGGCATCTGCCACAACGTCCACCGCGAGAACTTCGCCGCTCCCGGGAAGACGCTCCTGGGCTCGGACAGCCACACGCCGACCCCCGGCGGACTCGGCGAACTCGCCATCGGCGCCGGCGGCATCGACGTCACCGTCGCGATGGGCGGGGCGCCCTACTACATCGAGATGCCCGAGGTCGTCAACGTTCGCCTGGAGGGCGAACTCCCCGAATGGGCGACCGCCAAGGACGTCATCCTCGAGATGCTCCGTCGCCTTTCGGTCAAGGGCGGCGTCGGCAAGATCCTCGAGTACACGGGTCCCGGCGTCGAGACGCTCTCGGCGCCCGAGCGGATGACGATCACCAACATGGGGACCGAACTCGGCGCGACCTCCTCGCTGTTCCCGACCGACGAGAACACGAAGGAATACCTGGAGAAGGTCGACCGGGCCGAGGACTACGTGGAACTGCAGCCCGACGACGACGCCGAGTACGACGACGAGATCGTCGTCGACCTCTCGGAGATCGAGCCGCTGATCGCCGAGCCCTCGATGCCCGACAACGTCGTGCCCGTCCGCGAGGTCGCCGGCACCGACGTCGACCAGGTCATCATCGGCTCCTGTACGAACGGCGGCTACGAGGACATCCTCCCGGCCGCGAAGATGCTCGAGGGCCGCACCACCGACCGGAAGACCGAGATGATCGTCGCGCCCGGCTCCAAGCAGGCCTCCGAGATGCTCGCCCGCGAGGGCTGGGTCGCCGAGATGATGGCCGCCGGCGTCAACTTCTCCGAAGCGACATGTGGGGCCTGCATCGGCATCGGCCACGTCCCCGCGAGCGACTCCGTCTCGGTCCGAACCTTCAACCGCAACTTCGAGGGCCGTTCGGGCATCGAGGACGACGACGTCTTCCTCTGTAGCCCCGAGGTCGCCGCCGCCACCGCGCTGGCCGGCGAACTCGTCGATCCCCGGGATCTGGCCGACGAACTCGGCGACTTGGAGGACCCCGGCTTCGAGCTCCCCGAGGAGTACACCGGCTCGAAGGCCGACCTCATCAGCCCCGACGAGGCCGTCGACGACGAACTCGTGAAGGGGCCGAACATCGGCGACGTCCCGCTGAAGGATCCCCTGGAGAGCAACCTCGCGGGCGAGGCCCTCCTCAAGATGGAGGACAACATCACGACCGACCACATCATCCCCGCGACCCAGGACATCCTGATGTACCGGTCGAACGTCCCCAAGCTCTCGGAGTTCACCCTCTCCCGGGTCGACGACAGCTTCGCCGAGCGGGCCCTGGAGGCCGACGGCGGCTTCCTCGTCGCCGGCGAGAACTACGGCCAGGGCTCCTCGAGAGAGCACGCCGCGCTCTGTCCGATGTATCTGGGCGTCGAAGGAGTGCTCGCACAGAGCTTCGCCCGGATCCACAAGGCGAACCTCTTCAACTTCGGGATCGTCCCGCTTTCGATCGATGAGGACGCCTACGACTCGATCTCCCAGGGCGACGAGATCGAGATCGTCGACGACGTCCGCGAGGCCGTCGAGAGCGGCCAGGAGGAGTTCAC
>CAYLJD010000247.1:0-1674 GCA_964383875.1 uncultured Halobacteriales archaeon | reverse complement strand
TGCCGTCTCCCGGCCGAGGTGACGGTGCCGTCTCACGGCTGACCGCCGGTGCCGTCCAGGGGCCGACGTGCCGGTGCCGTCCTGCGATTGACTCGCCAGATCCGGTATCAATCCCGATAATCTGCGGGTCAGGTTTTTGTAGGTTTTGACGGAACGAACGGAGTGATTGGCATGCCAGACGTACTGATTGCCGACGATTCGGAGTTCATGCGCAACCTCCTGCGCGAGATACTCGAGGAGGACCACGTCATCGTCGGGGAAGTGGAAAACGGCGTCGAGGCCGTCGAGACCTACAAAGAGGAGGACCCGGACCTCGTGATGATGGACATCGTGATGCCGATCCGGGACGGCATCGAGGCGACCGACGACATCAAGTCGAACAACCCCGACGCGAACGTCATCATGTGCACGAGCGTGGGCCAGGAGGAGAAGATGAAAGAGGCGGTGAAGGCGGGAGCGGACGGCTACATCACGAAACCGTTCCAGAAACCGAGCGTGATAGAGGCCATCGAGGACGTCGTCCCCTCATGAGAGTCGACATCCAGTCGCTGCGCACGTTCAACGAACTGGCCCGCGAGGGGGCCGAGCAGGCCACCCGGTCGATGTGCCAGATGACGGGACTGGATGCGGCGGTCGACGTGACGAAGATCACGCTCGTGGACCGCGCGGACGTCGGCGACCAGCTCGGAGACGAGTCGTACGTCGGCGTCCAGTTCGCCTTCGAGGGCGAGCTGGCCGGCGACACGGTCCTGGTGTTCGACGAAGCGGGCAGCGAGACCATCGCTGAGGCGCTGGTGCCCGGCGCCGGGGCCGACGAGGCCATGGCCCGCAGCAGCGTGGCAGAGGTCGGCAACGTCATGATGAGCGGGTTCATCGACGGCTGGGCGGACTACCTGACGGCCACCATCGACCACTCGCCGCCCCAGTACGTCGAGGGGACGGGTCGGACGATACTGCCGGAACCGGACCCGGCGATCGGCGGGCGCGACGACGATTCGTCGGCGGACACGGCGGACCGGGCCGACGAGGAGGGCGTCGCAGTGGCGGGCGGCGACCGTTGCGCCGATGGCGAGACCGACGCGGAGACCGGCGAGCTCGACGGATCCCGCCCGGGTCGCGACCAGGTGTTCGTGTTCAAGAGCGAGATCGAGTGGGTCGGCGAGTCCGTGCGCTTCTACATCTACATGCTCCCGGAGTACGGGCCGCTGTCGACGGTCATGGGCCGCCTGTCTGACGCAACGGGCGACGCGATCCCGGTCGACAAGCTCCAGGTGTTCAACGAGATGATCGACGACGGCACCCGGCGGGCCGCCGACAACGTCGAGATGATGACCGGCATCGAGACCGAGGCGGAGGTGAGTCAGCTGAGTTTCGCCCCCATCGAGGACGTCCCCAAACAGGTGGGCACGGACACGTACGTCGGCACCGTCGTCGAGTTCACGGGCGTCCCGAGCGGCTTCCTGATGGTGCTGTTCGACGAGGACTCGGCGGTCCACGTCGCGGAGGCGATGATGCCCGTCGAGGTCGAGGCCGACGGCCTCACCGACCAGCACAAGGACGCCGTCGCGGAACTGGGCAACATCGTGAGCTCCGGGTTCGTCGACGGCTGGGCGAACGTGCTCCAGACCTCCGTCGACCACACGCCCCCGCGGCTGGTCCACGACATGGGGCGGG
>CAYLJD010000246.1:0-1678 GCA_964383875.1 uncultured Halobacteriales archaeon | reverse complement strand
TTGGTGCCGTACCACGACCCGACGACGACCCGGCCGTCGTAGCCCGTCGCCGCGATGGCCGAGTCGAGGGCGTCGGGACAGCCCGAGAGTTCGTAGGTCAGGTCCGCGCCGTCGGCGTCGTCTTCGTCGCCGAGTTGCTCCCGGATTCGCTCGCCCACGTCCACCGAATCGGCATCGAAGGTGGCGTCAGCGCCCAGTTCGGTCGAGCGCTCGCGGCGGGCGGGATAGCGGTCCACCGTCACGAGGGTCTCCAGCGGGAATCGGGCAAGCAGGGCCGTGGTCAGCAGGCCGACCAGCCCCTGTCCGAACACAGCCGCGCGCTCGCCGAGCCGAGGTGCGCCGTCCTGCACGAGATTGACCGCGGTCTCGACGTTCGGCAGGAACGTGGCGGCCGTTGGCGAGCACCAGTCCGGGACTCGCTGGACGTCCGCGACCGGCGCGCAGAAGTGGCTCTCGTGGGGGTTGAATCCGAACACCCGGCGGTCGCGCCACGCGGAATCGACGCCCGGCCCGGTTGCGGCGACGCGGCCGACCACGGCGTAGCCGTACCGGAGCGGAAACTCGAAGCCCCCCGAGAGGGCGTCCAACTCTTCGTCGACCGCCATCTCTGTCGGGACCTCGCCGCGGTAGACCAGCAGTTCCGTGCCGGGGCTGACGACCGACCGCTCGGCTCGAACCAGTACCTCGCCCTCGTCGGGTTCGGGCACCTCGCGCTCGCGGACCGTCACCTCTCGCTCCCCCGAGAAGTAGACCGACCTCGCTGTCATACTCTCCATTCCCATTTCGCCGACAGTTCGGCGTTCACCGGAGTACGGCGTGCTGACTTATCGTTCTTTGGTCGCTACTACGAGGGAACGACGGGCTCGAAACTCCCCGGCCAGCATGAATAGCACCAACTGGCGGAATAAGTGTCCCCGTTCATCCACTCAAACTGCGCTGGATGTTCCACCGAGCGCGTTCCGGTGGTCCGCGTCACTGAGCGCATCCCGGTGGTTCGTGTCTCCGGTCACTTTCGGTTGCTACGTCACCGAGCGCTCCCCGTGGACTGTTGCACCGAGTGCGGCAGATTGGGAGACCGCCGTCTCTCACTCTGGCCGATTTTGAGGGGTCGTGACTCGGCAGTCGATCATCGAATGAAGCGTATGCGAGAAATGTGTTGGTTGCTAAAAGCAACCAACACATTTCTCGAGAACACATGT
Organism: uncultured Halobacteriales archaeon; assembly: GCA_964383875.1. Classification (GTDB taxonomy): domain Archaea; phylum Halobacteriota; class Halobacteria; order Halobacteriales; family Haloarculaceae; genus CAYLJD01. The sequence goes on along the minus strand of CAYLJD010000246.1, from coordinate 479 downwards.
ATGTTTCCAAAGCTGCTCGTTCGGGACTACTCGAATGTGCGTCGAACGACGCCACACGCCCGTTCCAGAATCGGCTTCACGACGGGGTTCGCGCCGACGCCGAGATACGCCCGTTGGGGCGAGAAATCACCCGACTGCATTCGGAGCGCCAGCGCCACTGCGCGGTGATTGCCGTCGGCCACGAAGTGCGGGACGCACCCCCGCCGAGTCGAGAGTATCAGCGGTCCCTCCGGGGCGTCCTCTCGGAATCGGCGAATCATCTGCACGTCCACGTCCGTCTCCTCGGCCAGCGCGTCCGGGTCTTCGCGGACGACGCGCTCGGCCGCGCCGACGACCGTGCCGTCCGGCGAGAGCGCGTCCCATCGCAGTCCCTCGGGGCCTTCCACGACGTGCAGGCGTTCGAACGCTTCGCGGTCGAGAGTCAGCGCGTACCACTCGACCGGAGCGTCCCGCCAGACGAACGCCGCGGCTCCCGGTTT
>CAYLJD010000245.1:0-1692 GCA_964383875.1 uncultured Halobacteriales archaeon | reverse complement strand
GAACACCGCCGCGAGAAAGCCGAACAGCCCGACGGCGATGATGCCGGTGACCTTGCTGCCGCCGTGGAGCCGCGGTCGGGTCGTCACGGCGCCACCTCCGTGTCCGGCCCGGCCTCGCGGCGGACCAGCATGACGGCGAAGGTGATGAGGATCAACACCCCGCCGACGTACACGAGCACCTGCATCGCCGCCAGGAACTCGGCGCTCAACATCACGTAGTGGACCGCGACGGAGAGCAGCGCCACGCCCAGCAGTAGCGCCGAGTGCCACACGTCACGGACCAGGACGACGCCCAGGCTCGCCCCGACCGTCACGAGGGCGAACAGCAGGAACGCCAGTAGCTCGTACGGTACTACAGCCATTAATTACCTCTCCAGCCGGGTTCCCTTTGAAGATTTCCTTTGCGTCTCGGGGATGGGCCGGGAACGGGCCGATTTGCAGCGTGCTGGCCCGGGTCCTCACTCGGGCAGGTCGGTCTCCTGCAGCGTGACCCAGACGACGCCTTCCGGGGCGTCCGCGTCGGCCCGGAACAGTGCCGTGCTGACGCGTCCGGACTCGCCGTCCGGCCTGACCTGCCACTCCTCGTACCGGACGACTGCGTGATCCTCCAGTAGCGCGACGGCCTCGACCTCGCGGACGTCGATGTCGAACGGTTCGCCCGCCGTTCGGCCGTAGGCCTCGCCGAGGCCGTCGAGGAGGGCCGCGCGGTCGACCCGCTCGCCTTCCGGCGTGATCATCTCGAACTCGGGCGCTAACGCACGCTCGAGCCGAGAGAGGTCCTCGCGTGGCACCGACGCGTCGAACCACTCGACGAAGAACCCGTGGAGGCCGGTGATCTCCGCGCGACACGCCGTGGGCGTGAGCATACGCTACGCTACGGCGGCCACAGGAAAACAGTTGGGCCCGGATTACTCGTCCAACAGTCCGAGGTCCTCCGCGACGAAGTCCGCCAGCTGGTCCATCACGGCGGGGTCGACCTCCGCCATCGCGTCGCCGTCGTGCAGCCGCTCGTTGTGGGTCGCGACCGTCTCCTCGACGTCCGGGAAGGGGACCTTCGTGCGCGTGTCGCACTCGGTGCAGACGACCGGGATGTCGGGGAGGTCCTCGTCGTCGCTCATGGCCAGTCGTAGGACTGCATGGATGAAAACCGACCCGGTCTCAGCTCCGGCACATTTCCCCGTCGTCGCTCTGAAGGAGCGCAGAAATATTGTGGTCAGGACACATTTTTCGAGAAGCATCCGCGATCGAACGCAGTGAGCGAGCGGTTCACCGCGCGACCGAAGGGAGCGCGGGACCAAGGGCCGACCGTAGGGAGGCCCGCCGTGTCTTTTTCATGAACGTTTTTGCCGCAGGCGGCGGCCGGAGGCCGCCGCCGCATGCCGTGGCGGCTTCGCCGCCACGCGCGAGCGAGCGTGCAAAAAGGTTCGTGCTACTGATAGTCCACTTCGCCCTCGCCCTCGCCGATCCACGCGCCGCGGTCGGGTTCACGGGAGGCGAGGGGGTCGATATCCTTGTACCAGGGGACGTTCTTCAGTTCCTCCATCGAGTAGGCGAGGTCGTCCTTGGTGTCGCCGGTGAACTCGAAGTTCTGGGTGAGCAGGATGGCGTCGACCGGACAGACCTCCTCGCAGAGCCGACAGTAGATGCACTGGCCGATGTGGAGGTTGTACTGTTCGCCGTTGCGCTGCTCGT
>CAYLJD010000244.1:0-1723 GCA_964383875.1 uncultured Halobacteriales archaeon | reverse complement strand
AAAGCCGTGGACTTCCGCGCTGAACCTCTGTGAGTCGCCGGCACCGCGACGGCAATTTTCACCCCTGTGAACGAGATGGCAATCCACTTTAGGGCCGACACGCAACTGTTCGTATGGACGCGTCCTACGTCATCGTCGGCGACGGCATCGCCGGCAGTTCGGCCGCGGAGACGATCCGCGAGGCCGAGCCGGATGCCGGGGTGACCGTCATCACCGACGAGGGCGAGGCACTCTACAACCGGATCCTCATCAAGGAGTTCGCCAAGGGCAAGCTGCCCGAGGCGCCCATCTCGATCCACGAGCCGGGATGGTACGACGAGCGTGACATCGATCTCAGACTCGACACGCACGTCCGCGCCGTCGATACCGACGGTCACGAATTGCATACAGAGGACGGCGAGACTATCGAGTACGACAAACTGCTGATTGCGACGGGCGGAACCCCTGCACAATTGCCCGTCGAAAACTCGGACGCTGACGGCATCCATCACTTCTGGACGTTTCAAGACGCCCGACAGATCCGCGAGCACGCGGCAGAGGCCGATACCGGCATCGTCGTCGGCGCGGGTCTCCTAGGGATCGACCTCGCTGCGGTATGTGGGGCCCAGGACATCGACGGATACTACCTGATGCGCGGCGACCGCTGGTGGCGTTACGCCCTCTCGAGCGAGGGGGCGGCCATCGTCCACGACGCCCTGACGGAGATCGGCGTTACGCCGGTGTTCGACTCCGGAGTCGACCGATTCGAGGTCGACGGCGACGGCCACGTAACCGGGGCGGTCGACCCGAACGGCGAACGCTATGATGGCGAGTTCGTCGGCGCCGCCATCGGCCTGGACTTCAACACCGAGTGGCTCCAGGGCACGGACGTCGAGTGTGACGACGGCGTCGTCGTCGACGAGTATCTCCACACCGGCGTCGAGGACGTCTACGCCGCCGGCGACATCACGCAGTTCCACGATGTGATCATCGGGACGCGAACCCAGAACGGTGCCTGGGGCTCGGCAAAAGAGCAGGGTGCGACCGCCGCCCGAAACATGGTCGCTGACGACCGTGTCGAGGAGTTCCGTTGGGTGCCGTCGTATTCGATCACCCACTTCGACTTTCCCTTTCTGTCCTTCGGCCACCCGACGATCGGCGACGAGTCCGTCCAGCGATCCTACGGCGAGCGGGAGTGGCGCCGACTCACGTTCATGGATGGTCAGTTGGTCGGTGGCGTCCTCATCGGCGACCTATCCCAGCAGTCGACCTACAAACAGTTGATCCGCGAGCAGCGCTCCGTCGCCGAGCAGACGGACGTCCTCATGGAGAAGTCCGTCGACATCGAAGCGCTCGAGCCCGCCCCGCAGGCCGAGTAACCGGATCGGCCTCCGGAAGTACTGCCGGCAGAGGTGGCCGTTTCTCTACGAGGAAAGTCTCCAATCGCCGTCCGGGGATGCCGGCCTACGGGTGGGGCGCTGACTCCGGGTGTGACAGACGTGTCCGATTCGCCACGGACAGAACGGCAGTACCCTCGCATGTGCGTCGGGGCCGGACCGTTGGCAGCCTGTTCGGCCGACGGCCCTGACTGGAGAACCGGTTCGACGCCGACGACCGGGCCGGCCAGGCCGCCCGGCGTCGGGGCCGAGCGTAGACGGCGGAAGTGGGCGCCACCCGCCGAGGCCAGAGGCACAATTCGACGTCACGACCGTCGGGGCACCGCCGTCTGGAGACCAGGCAACCC
>CAYLJD010000243.1:0-1747 GCA_964383875.1 uncultured Halobacteriales archaeon | reverse complement strand
ACCAGGTCAAGGATTCGACATCCATTCCGACGATGTCTGTTCTCCCTGAAGCTGTTCGCGTTCGATCGGGTGGAGCGGTGGTGTCTCGGTCATGCTACGTACCTCGTGTGATTATCGAAGATCGAACGTCTCCTCCGGAATCTCGTTCCAAAAGCGGTCCCAGAGCTCGACCATCCCTGGAAATTGGATACGTTCAGGATCAGGGTCCGGAGCCACGTGGAGTTCGTGTCCCTTCGTATCCTCGTGCGAATTGTCGTAGCGACGGATCGTTCCGTCGTCGAGTGTCCTCGGCGGGTTTGGTCCATCCAGATCCTCCTCCGAGGGCGATCGCATCCTCCATTATTGGTCCCTGTACCAATAAAGATGTTAAGTACAAAAATTTGATCGTGCCGGGAACGGCAAGGAAAGACCCCTCCCCCCTTGGTGCCTAATGTTCCGCATATTCGACGGTCATCCTCGTTGTAGAAATCCCTCAACATATCTTCTTCCCGGACCGACTTACGGTGGTAAATGCCGGTCGTAGACGTTCCGGCGATGACCGATTGCTTCGACCCGGAGTAAATCGCCATCGCGATCCCACGTAATAATCGCTCGATAGTCACCGGCCCGGAGTTTGTGGTACGGATACCCGGAGAGTCGTTCGAGACGGTGTTCGGTCCACTCGGCCGCCTCGTCGACCTTGTTCATCACGCGATCGGCGACCTGCGGATCCAGATTCGCAAGGTGGTCGAGCGCTTTCTCAGTGTACTCTACCTCAGTCATTCAGCCCGAGGCGTTCTCGCGCCTCCTCCGCAGATAACGTCTCGCCACGTGTCGCCTGTTCCCGGCTTTCCTCGAGGTCGTCGAGCGTCTGCTCGGAGAGCCGAGCCGGTGGTGTAAGCCAATCGCGAAGTGCGTCCCGGATGGCCTCCGACTTGCTGGAATAGCCCCGTCGCTCCCACTCCTCGTCGAGCTGCTTACGGAGTGACTCAGGGACCCGGACATTGAGCTTCTCCATTCGCCCATGCTCCGTATCTGAATCGGCGCTCACGGGTTGTGATACCGCGGTATCACACTAAAGCCTTCCCCGACAACGGAGGAGTTGCTAAAATATATACACGGACCTCACCCCGACCTCACCACGAGGTGCGTCGGTGGGCTGTAAGATCGCTTCGTTGGACACAGTAACACCACGAGATGGATCGCTCGATCCCGCTCAATACGCCGTCGTCGACACGATCGGCGGACTGCCGTGCGGCCCGTACGGCGCGTCGTCGAGCCACTCGCCCGCCGGCTCGTAGAACGGCGCGATGCGCGCCGCAGCCGCCTTCTTGAGTCGATTCGAGAGCGCATCCCCGCGGAGATGGGAGAGCGCCTGGCCCGCGGCGTCGAGATTGAACGCGGCGGCCTTCTCCCGCCGGGCCGCGTACAGCTCGATCTCGTCCCGTCGCACCGCATCGGTCCGGGCGGATCGTCCCACCGCGATCCGTGAGGCCGCCTCGTCGGCGTCCGCGACGCCCGAATTCATGCCACGGGCACCGAACGGGGCGAGGAGGTGTGCCGCCTCGCCGGCCAGCAGCACACGCCGGTGTTCGTCGACGAATCGGTCCGCCATCACCTGCAGGAAGTAGTACGTCGAGACCCAGCTCACCCGGTCGACGTACGCCTCGCCCATGACGTTTCGCACGAGTTCTGCGAGGTTCGCGTCCTCGGTGAGCACCTCGGGATCCTCGTCGTCCCGACACTGGATGTCGAGTCGCCATCCGCC
>CAYLJD010000242.1:0-1867 GCA_964383875.1 uncultured Halobacteriales archaeon | reverse complement strand
GGCGCGGACTCGAAGTGGACGCGCAACTTGCCCTCCGGGTAGACCGCCGAGTCGGGGTAGCCAAAGAGGCCGCCGTACTCCAGGACCTGGGCGAGGTCGGCGACCGTCGCACCACCGTACCGGAGTTTCAAGTCGCGTTCGAGGTCCTTCGCCAGCTCGTTGAGGCGATCCGATCGGTCAGTCGGTTTCCCGGCGATCCCGACGACCGCAGGGGGCTGCGGGAGCGTGAAGGTGCCCCACCGCTCGCTGTGGCCGTCTTGGAGGAGGTACTCCTGAACGACGTCTCGGTCGTCGCGCGCCACGGTCATCGTCGTGTACGGGCCGTGGAGGACCATCATCGATGCCACGAGCTCGCGACCGGTCGCAGGGAGCGCGGCGTCGTAGACGCCCACGATCGTGCCGACGGAGTTGTTCGAGGCGAGGTTCGCCGAGCCGTCCAGGGGGTCGATCGCGACGCTGTAGCCCGTGCCGCAATCGATCACGTCCTCGCGCTCCTCGCTGGCGTAGGCGCCGATACCCTCCAGTGGCGCGAGCGCGTCGAAGAAGAGTTCGTCCGCCCACACGTCGGCATTCGTCTGGGCCTCGCCGCTCGGGTTCGTCTCCCCGCGACGGCCCGCGTGGCTGGCGAGGTGCGTGTTCATGTAGTCCGCGGTTTCCTTGACGGCACGGACTAGGGAATCGAGCGTGTTCATCAGCGCCCCGGAACTGGTCGTTCCATGTGGCGGCTGTACGGCTGGCAGACTGATATAGCTGGGCGTGGGCCGAGCGCGGATCGATCCGTGGCATCCCCAGCGCCTCCGGCAACCGACGCGTGCGTCTCACCGGCTGCGGACCGATCCTCGGGGCATCGACACCCCTATCCGACGGACGCTCCCGCAATCGGTATGGTCGGGCCGGTCCGTCAACACGCCGCCCAGCACGACGCGATCGAGGACCTCCCGCTCGTCACGGAATCCGCTCGCGTCACCGACGTCCGGGCGATGGACAGCGATCGGAGCGACGAGGTGTGGGCGGCCATCCGTCGGCACGTCGATGCGTCCGGCCTCGGCAAGGCAGTGGGACCGCTCGAGGAGTTCGAGGACCTCCAGGGGCTTCCCGATCGCCTCGCTTCGTCGGGCGAACACGCCCTCGCCCGTCAGCTCGCGACGCTCCGCGAGCGCCTCCAGCGATCGTACCCGATGCTCACCCGGATCGGACTCCAGACCGACGAGCCCGTCGAGTTCGTCGCCGGGCAGTACGTCGGCCTCCGGTACGACGGTACGTCCCGGGCCTACTCGCTGTCGAACTCGCCGCTGGAGGATCACCTGGAACTGTGCATCCGTCGCGTCCCCGGCGGCCGGCTCTCCCCCCGGCTCTGCACCGATCTCGCCGTCGGTGACGAGCTGACCGTTCGCGGCCCCTACGGCGACCTCACCTTTGGCGAGCCCACCCGGCGGGACCTCGTCTTCCTCGCGACGGGAACCGGCGTCGCGCCGCTGAAGAGCATGATCGAGTACGCCTTCGACACCGACCGCGACGTCGTCGATGGCCGGGAACGCGACGTCTGGCTGTTCCTCGGCGCCGCCTGGGAGGACGACCTCCCATACCGGGCGTTCTTCCGACGGCTCGACGCCGTCCGGGATCGGTTTCACTTCGTTCCCACCCTCACCAGGGAGCCCCAGCTCTCGGAGTGGTCGGGCGAGACGGATTACGTCCAGCACGTCCTCCTCAAACACGTCGACCGGGGGTCGGTGGTGGCGGGAACGTCGCCCGCCCTCGAACGCTGGATCGAGGCGATGCCGGATTCGGGGATCGACGAACGGATCGATCCACAGGACATCGACGTCTACGCCTGCGGGATCAACGCGATGGTCCACAGCCTGCTCCG
>CAYLJD010000241.1:0-1894 GCA_964383875.1 uncultured Halobacteriales archaeon | reverse complement strand
ATCGCGATCGTCAACGGCCGCTAGGCTACCCCCCGAGCGCGCTCCGGATCCCGTCGGTGGGCGTCACCCCGAGTTCGTCGGCGAGTTCGAGGAGCGTAGCGGCGTCGGCGTCAGGCAGTGGGATGCCGTGCTCGAGGCGTTCCTCCGTCGTGCGGTACTCCACCTGGCCGGGGAGAAGCGCCTCGTCGCCGACCGCGGCCGAACCGGCGGGGACGTCAGGCTCGAAATCCGTCTCGTCGATGTACGCGGCCAGACTCGCCACCCGATCAGCGACCGCTTCACGGGTGGTGAACCGTGTGGGGTCCACGGCGACGAACATGGCGGCGTTGCCACGGCTTCGCTCGGATTCGGAGACGACCAGGCCGTCGCCGACGATACTTCCAAAGAGCTCTGCGACCATCGCGAGCCCGAAGCCCTTATAGCCCGAGTCGCGCCCGCCGAGCGGCAACAGCGCCCCCTCGCCTCCTCGGGTAAACGCCGCGGCGTCGGTCACGGACGACCCGTCTCCCCGGACGGTCCAGGCCGCCTCCAGGGGCTCCTCCTTGGGGATCCGCTCGCGCACCTTGCCGTGGGCGACCTGGCTGGTCGCCATATCGAGGACGATCGGGTGGGGCAACCCGTCGAATGTAGGCACGCCAAAAGACAGGGGATTGGTCGAGTAGCGACGCTCTGCACTGCCCGGTGGCGCGACGAGCCGGCCACCCTGGGTGCCCACGAAAGCACCAAAGAGCAGGTCCGCGGCTGCCACCCGCTCGGCCCACTCCCCGATCCGGCCGAGGTGGCTGGCGTCGCGGATGCCGACGACTGCAACGCCGGAATCTTGTGCCAATTCGACCAGGTGATCCGTCGCGGTCCGGCCAACCGCCTGGCCGTAGGAACTGTGGCCGTCGACGTGCGCGGTGGTCGCCGACAGATCCCGGAGCTCGGGGCGGGACGCCGGCTCGACCGGTAGACCCTCATCGCCCTCCTCGCGGCTCCACTCCCAGTACATCGGCAGCCGGCGGACGCCGTGTGACTCGTGACCGCGCAGGTTCGAGAGGACGAGCGATTCGGCCACCTGCGCCGCGATGTCGTCGTCCGCGCCGGTCGCCCGGACCAGGTCCACGACGAATCCTTCGAGGTCGGCCGCGTCGAGGGTCGGCATACAGGCTTCCCGCCGGAGACGCCCTTAAAACTAGTAGTGCCAGGGAAACTGCCGGAAGTTCGGCTCGCGGTTGTCGTTGAACGCGTCCCGTCCCTCCTGTGCCTCTTCGGTCATGTACCCCAACCTGGTGGCCTCACCGGCGAATACCTGCTGGCCGACCATGCCGTCGTCGGCCATGTTGAACGCGTACTTGAGCATGCGAATGGCGGTGGGGGACTTTCGGGTGATCTCGTCGGCCCACTCGAGGGCGACGTTCTCAAGGTCCGCGTGGGGCACGACTTCGTTGACCATTCCCATCTCCTTGGCCTCGCTCGCGTCATAATCACGACCGAGGAAGAAGATTTCCCGGGCACGCTTCTGGCCGACCTGCCGGGCCAGGTACGCCGAGCCGAACCCGGCGTCGAAACTGGCGACGTCGGCGTCGGTCTGTTTAAACGTGGCCGACTCACTGGCAAGCGTCATATCACAGGTGACGTGGAGACTGTGACCGCCGCCGACAGCCCACCCGGGAGCGACGCAGATGACGGGCTTGGGCATGAAACGGATCAGCCGCTGGACCTCGAGGATGTGGAGGCGGCCGATACCACTTTGAGCGGCCTCGGGGGTATCGTCGTCCCGATACTCGTACCCGGACTCGCCACGGATCCGCTGGTCGCCACCCGAACAGAATGCCCACCCCCCGTCCTCCGGTGACGGACCGTTGCCGGTCAGGAGCACGCAGCCGACGTCCGGCTGGCGGCGGGCGTGGTC
>CAYLJD010000240.1:0-1912 GCA_964383875.1 uncultured Halobacteriales archaeon | reverse complement strand
CTGTGCATCCGCTCGGTCTCGACGTTGTCGTGGATCAGGACCTTCGACAGGTTCAACCCCATGTCGAAGATGACGACGTCGTCACCGGCTCTGACGGCGGTCATCTGCCGTCCGACCGCTTCGTATCCGCCAATGGTTGCGATTTCGACTTCCATAGTTGCATCCGAGAGACCGCTCACCGGACTCAGGGTTGGGTGACCGGCGATGTGCACGGCCGTCTGTGACGGACGCGACACCGACGCGGCGTCGGTGGGCCGACGGTCGGACACGAACGGGGCGTCCACGGGGACGAACCCCGCGGCGTTGCCCCGACGGCCGTCTCCCGTCGGCAACTGCCGGTCGCCCTTGTGAGCCCGGGGCGACCGTTGCTCGGTTATCGAGGACTACCGGCTCCGGGGTTAAAAAGTGCGTGGGTTCCGGTTTCAGTACGGCGAGGGCAGGAGCAGGTGCCCGCCGTCGACGGGGTAGTACGAGCCGGTGACGTACGCTGCGGCGTCCGACGCCAGGAACACGGCGAGCGGCACGCAGTCGCCCGGTGTCCCGAACCGGTCGGCCGGGACGTGCTCGAGGATCTGGTCCGGGAGCGCTCCGCCGGCGGCTTCGGTCACTCCCGGCGTCTCGATAATACCCGGTGCGATGGTGTTCGCCCGGATCCCGTGTTTGGCCCACTCGCTGGCGACCGTCTGCATCAGGTTGTGGACGCCTGCTTTCCCCGCGCCGGAGTGGGCGTGGTACGGGGCGCCGTGCACCGAGTTCGTGGCGCCCATCGCGATGATGGATCCGCCGTCGTGCTCGATCATGTGCTCGCCGACGCTCATCGTGCAGTACGCGGTCCCATCGAGGATCGTTCCCACGACGGCCCGCCAGCCATTTGCCGACAGGTCCTCCAGCGGCGTGAGGAAATTCGCGCCGGCGTTGTTCACGAGGATCGTGATCTCTCCGAGTTCCTCGAGCACCGTCTCCCGCATCGTGTCGACCTCGTCCTTCTCGCGGATGTCGACCGTGGTCGCACACGCGTTCCGGCCCTTGGCTTCGATGGCCTCGGCGACGGGTTCGAGGTGGTCCATGTTCCGGGAGGCGACGGCGACGTCTGCGCCGTGGTCGGCGAACGCACGCGCCATCTCCTCGCCGATTCCGGTGCCCCCGCCGGTTACCAGTGCGGTCTCACCTGCTAGCAGGTCGTCGGCGAAGATGTCGGTACTCTCCGGCGTCGCGGGCCACTCGTCGGGCATGCACTGTCGGAGACCGCCACGGTACGTTAATCCTCTGCCTCCGACGAGGGGTCTATTCTGGCGATGGTGTCGTTCCGTGGCGTCCGACTGCGGGCCGCCGTCGGCCGTCGGCCGTCGGTCGAACGAGGTTCGGCCGCCCGGACGACGCCTGCCGGTCATGGAAGGCGACACCTATACGTGGGTGCTTCGGTATCACGTTCCATGGTCGACTTCACGTTTTCCGAGGCGGAACGCGCCATCCGGCAGACGGCCCGCGAGTTCGCCGAGAACGAGATCGCGCCGGTCGCCAGACGCCACGAGGAGACAGGCGAGTGGCCCGAAGCGATCTGGGAGCGGGCGGTCGAGGCCGGTCTCGTCGGCGGTACCATCCCGGAAGGGTACGGCGGGGCCGGGCTCTCGCAGGTCGAGACCTGCCTGTTCATGGAGGAGATCTCCCGGGTCGACGCCGGGATGCTCGCGGCCATCGGCACCGAGTTCGGCACCCGGATGATCCGCGAGTACGGAACCGAGGATCAGAAGGAGTGGATCCTCCGCGGCGTGGCCGAGGGAGACCTCATCGGCGCCCTCGGGAACACCGAACCGGAACACGGCTCCGATGCTGCCGCGATCGAGACAACCGCCGAGAAGGACGGGGACGAGTACGTCATCGACGGCGTCAAGACGTTCATCACGCACGGCAC
>CAYLJD010000239.1:0-1924 GCA_964383875.1 uncultured Halobacteriales archaeon | reverse complement strand
CGAGCTTCTTCGTGTGGGAGAGCTTGCCGCCGTCGGCGAGGATCTGGCGCTCGCGTTCGGAGGCGTCGAGGTCGGCCGTGAACTCCCAGTCGTCGTTCACGCGCACGGTGAACTCCTCCTGGCCCGAGCGGACCGCCTCGGCGACGTCGTCGACGATCTCGAGGTCGTCGCCCTGATCGATCCGCTCGTAGGTCTCCTCGTCGATGGTCAGCGGGATGAGCCCGAAGTTGAACAGGTTCGCCTTGTGGATGCGGGCGAACGACCGGGCGAAGACGCCCTGGACGCCGAGGTACATCGGACAGAGCGCCGCGTGTTCGCGCGAGGAGCCCTGCCCGTAGTTCTCGCCGGCGACGAGGAACCCGCCGTCGGAGTCGAGCGCGCGCTGGGCGAACGAGTCGTCGACGCGCGAGAGCGTGAACTCCGAGAGCTTGGGGATGTTCGACCGGTACATCAGGATGTCCGAGGTCGCCGGGATGATGTGGTCGGTCGTGATGTTGTCCTCCATCTTCAGGAGGGCCGGACCCTTCAGCTCGGCGTCCAGCTCGTCCTTCAGCGGGACGTCGCCGATGTTCGGGCCCTTGATGAGCTCGTCGTCGACCGGATCGTCCGGCGTGATGATGTCGTTCTCGGCACCCTCGTACTCGTCGGGGAGTTCGAACCCCGGCGCCTCGAGATCGCCGAGTTCGTCGGCGAGGTCGCGTGGGTCGACTATCTCGCCCTTGATCGCCGCGGCAGCGGCGACCTCCGGCGAGCAGAGGAAGACGTTGTCGTCCTCGATGCCCGAGCGACCCTCGAAGTTGCGGTTGAACGTCCGCACCGAGACGGAGTCGGAGGCGGGGACGTGCCCGATGCCGATGCAGGCCCCGCAGGTCGCCTCGGAGAAGTTGACGCCGGCCGCCATCAGCTCGGCGGTCCAGCCCCCGCGGGCGAGCATCTCGCTCGCCTTCTTCGAACCGGGCGCGACGATCATCTCGGTGTCGCGCTGGATCGAGCGTCCGTCCAGCATCTTCGCCGCGGGGAGGATGTCCTCGTAGCCGCCGTTCGTACAGGAGCCGATGATGACCTGGTCGACGGACTGGCCCGCCGCCTCGCGGACGGGGACGACGTTGTCCGGCATCGACGGCTGGGCGATGAGCGGCTCGATCTCCGAGAGGTCGATGACGATCTCGTCGTCGTACTCGGCGTCCTCGTCCGGCTGGAGGTCGACGTACTCGTCCTCGCGGTCCTGTTTCGCGAGGTACTCGCGGGTCCGCTCGTCGGTCGGGAACAGCGACGACGTGGCACCGAGCTCCGTCCCCATGTTGGTGATGGTCATGCGCTCGGGCGCGGAGAGGGTCTCGACACCCGGCCCGGTGTACTCGAAGATCTTCCCGACGCCGCCCTTGACGGTGAGCCGCCGGAGCATCTCGAGGATGACGTCCTTCGCGGTCGACCACTCGGGGAGCTCACCCTCGAGGCGGATGTTCACGATCTCGGGCATCTCGATGTAGTAGGGGCCGCCGCCCATCGCGACGGCGACGTCGAGCCCGCCGGCGCCGATGGCGAGCTGACCGAGCCCACCCGGGGTCGGCGTGTGCGAGTCCGAGCCGAGGAGGGTCTTGCCGGGCGCGGCGAAGTTCTCCCTGTGGACGTTGTGACAGATGCCGTTGCCCGGCCGCGAGAAGTACGCACCGAAGGTGCCTGCCGCCGAGCGCAGGAAGCGGTGATCGTCGGTGTTCTTGAAGTCGAACTGGTAGGTCTGGTGGTCGCAGTACTGGGCCGCGATCTCGGTCTGCACCTCGTCGAGATCGAGCGCCTCGAACTGCAGCCAGACCATCGTCCCCGTCGTGTCCTGCGTGAGGACCTGGTCGATCTCGATGCCGATCTCCTCGCCCGTCTCGAGCTCCCCGTCGACGAGGTGGTCGGCCAGGATCTTCTCCGTGAG
>CAYLJD010000238.1:0-1990 GCA_964383875.1 uncultured Halobacteriales archaeon | reverse complement strand
GCATCTCGTCGGGTCTGTCGTCGCGGTCGTCGAAGGACACGCGTTGCTGCTTGGTGGTCGCCATGTGAACCTCGAAACGGGCGCCCGTCTGTTCAGAGCGCCTCGCCCGTCAGGGCGCCTGAAAAACGTGGTTGGGTCGGGGAACCTCGGAGCAGCTCAATACGGTTCGACGGCCACGCCGTCGAAGAGCTCGAAATCGGCGACGTTGTCCGTCACGACCGGCGCGTCTTCTGCGCGCGCCACGGCCGCGATGAGCAGGTCCCCGGCGAGGGCATTGCGACGGGCCCCATCGACATCCGGGCGTCGCCGAAGGGCCGCTTCCAGTTCGGCGGCGTGGTACGCGTGGTCGACGTCTACCGGCAGGAACGTCACCCAGCCGTACGTCGCCTCGAGGTCGGCTGGATCCAGTCGTCCGTGCAGCGCGCGCCCAACAGCGAGCTCCTTGAGATTGATCGTCGTGGAGATGAACGATTCCGTTTCACTGTGCTCCTCGAGGTAGGTTCCAACGCGGTCGTCACCGGCCCAGTAGTCGATCAGGAACGTCGTATCAAGGAGTTTCATCCGGCTCCTCGTCTGCGGCTATCGCGTCCAGTGCGCGGTCCTGTCGCTCGGCGAGTCCCTGGCCCAGGCTGGCACGGCTCTCCGATGCGGCCGCCCGGAGGGCTTCGGCGTCCTCGGCCGACAGCGTGCCGAAGCCCTCACGCCAGTCCGGAGTCGCCTCCTCGAGCAAGCGGTCGATGAGCTCGGTGAAGCTCTCGTCACCCCGCTTTCGGGCGGCGAGCCGCTCGTACACGTCGTCAGTGATCCCGATGGTTTTCGTGGCCATAGTTTGTGTATGCAAACACAAACACATAGATGTTGTCCTCGCGCTATCGGAGTAGGGGATTCGCATCGAGCCCGAGCGCCTCCATCGCCCCACCGAGCGCACCCTCGTACTGCCACTCCGCCCGCTCGAAGGCGTGGTTCGTTTCGTCGTCCCATCGTGGGAAGCCGCAGTGTTCGCTCACCTTCACGTGCCAGTCGCCAGTCTCCGCGGGGGTGATGAAGTCGTACTCGGGGAGTTCGACGACGTAGAGATATTCTTCATCTCCGTGGATTCCCGTCGAGTAGTCTTCGACGCCGTAGCCCATGAGGAACGAGGGCTGGTCCAGGCCGGCCCAGCTCCGTGGGTCGAGGACGGCTTCGGGGTTGGTCCCGGTAATCGATTTACCAGGACCCCGGTTGAGGTAGAACTGCATCATCCGACACTTCTCGAGGTGGATGAAGCTCGCTGCAGCGTACTCGGGCCCACGCTCGGTTCGCGTGGTTCTGAGGACAACCTGCAGTCGCTGCAGCGCGGGCAGGACGGCGTCGGGATACCCATCGGAGTGTCGGTACAGTTGCGCGGTTTCCGGGTTCGCGGCGTCGGTCAGCTGCTGGAATCGGAGTTGGCTTCTCGTCGACATGGTGGACGTCGACGCTCGGTATGCAGCGCCGACGCCCGTCGGCGGCGAGAAAAAACCGTCTTGGGCCAGTATGGGAACCCCTATCGGTCGGCGGGCCCCTCACCCTCAACGACTTGCTCTTGGGCCCGGTCGTCGATCCGCTGGGCGAGTTCGTCGACGTCATCGCGCGTCAGGTTACTCTCGCCGACGAGTTCGTCGAGGATTTCGAGGTGGTCGAGCTTCTCCTCGATGGCCTGTCGAGTGACCTCGCTCCAGTTGATCTCTGGGTGGGTTTCCATTCGCTCTTTCAGCGAATCATCGACGTTGACGGTGATGGTTGGCATTGGTGAGAACACTTCGTAACACAGAATACTATGTGCTGCTATAAAAACTGTGTGAACGTCGTTATCTCACGCTCACCTGGCTCTTCCCCGTCAACGCGATCGAACACCGTCCCTTGTACCAGCTCTTCGCCGCGTCTCTGATCCGAAGCTGCTCACCTTCCTCGAACCGCGGCTGTGCTGACTTCTTCCAGCTCGTCACCTTCGTCCGACCCGTCTCGTCCT
>CAYLJD010000237.1:0-2011 GCA_964383875.1 uncultured Halobacteriales archaeon | reverse complement strand
CGACTGCACGAAGGTGTTTGCCGGTAGTCCCCGGCTGAATCCCGAGTTCGCTCCCGATATCCTCAAGGGTGGCTCGACGGGGCGTCTCGTAGTAGCCGAGGTCGAGTGCCACCTCGAGCACCTCGCGCTGGCGCTCGGTCAGATCGGTAAATACGCCCTCGGCCTCCGGACTGTAGGGCCCCGTCGATACGAGTTCCATCTCGACGCCGTCGGGGAGGTCCATGGAGTCGCCGGTGAGGGCTGCCTCACGCCCAACCAGGGTTACCTTCTGGGCGCCATCCGCCGTATACTCGACCGGCATGTCCACCACGAAGGGAGCCTCCCGTCGGGCCCGTAACAGGCGTTCGACCTGCGGGCTGGGATCGACGTGGCTGTAGCAGAAGCCCGAATCGTCACCGGAGACGGCGAATTCGTGGACCGACGGCGAGTCCGCCATGATTTCTTCGTACCGACCGAGATCGCCACCGACCTCAGTCAGGAGCACGATCGATCCATCGGGGAGTTCCTCGACGGCGTGCATGGCTTTTCTCGTGACGGCCGGATCCTCCGCGAGGCGGCGTTCGACAGGGTGGAGGTCCGCCGGATCGTGCCTGAGTAACACCGTGACGTAGCGCATTTCTGCCTCCGGCGTACGCCGGAGATCTTAAAACCGGTTCGGATCTGACAGACTAGTGCTACGGGTCCGGCGCTCCGAGACGCAAGCATGAGTGCAGACCCGCCGACGCCGAAGGGCATCCCGGTCTTCGGCAACGGCCTCGCCTTCGCGCGGGACCCCGTCGCGGCGATGGAGCAGTGGGCGTCCGTCGGCGACGTGGTTCGACTAGAGATACCGGGGCGGTCCATGTACATGGTGACGGACCCAACCCTCATCGAGCGAGTCCTGGTGACGGATCAGCAATCCTACTCGATCGGTCCCGCCCAGCGGGAATTCTTCAGTGGAGTGGAAGACCACGCCGTCACGACGAACACCGGCGAGCGGTGGCGGCGGCTCCGCCAGGCGCTTCACCCGGCGTTCACTCGGGAACGGATCCGCCGGTACACCGGGACCATGGGATCGACCACGGCCGCCTTCGTCGACGAGTGGGACGCCGGCGAGACGGTCGATCTCCGCCAGGAGATGCGCGTCCTCTCCGTCAGAATCCTCGGTGACGCGCTGCTGGGTGTCGACCTTCGCGGTGAGGAGGACATCGTCATGGCGGCGGCCGATGCGTTGCTCGACCGGGCGAACTTCCGCCGGCCTGGACAGTTCCTGCCGGACTGGGTGCCCACGCCGACGGATCGTCGGTTCGATCGGGCAGTTGGCCGGCTCGACGAGTTTGTCGAGGCTGTCCTCGAGGATCGCCGATCGGCAGAGGACGAGCAATCGGCAGACGTCTGCAGCGACCTGCTCGCGGCCGAGTCCAGCGGCCAGTTGTCGATGGCGGAGGTTCGCCACAACCTCGTGGCACTGCTGCTAGCTGGCCACGACTCGCCTGCGACCGCGTTAACGTCGGCGCTGTTCCTCCTCGAAGACCAGCCGAACGCCCGTCAATCGGTTGCCGAGGAGTACCGCCGCGTGGTCGGCGGCGAGTACCCTCACGCCGAGGACGTCGCCGACCTGGAGTTCACCCGGCGGGTCGTCGCGGAGTCGCTCAGGCTCTACCCGCCGACGACCGGCGTTAACCGGCAGGCCACCGAGCCGGTAACACTCGGCGGCTACGAACTCGACGCCGGGGCTCAGTTGTTGCTGCCCCAATGGGTGGTCCACCGTGACGAGCGGTTCTGGGACGAGCCGACGGAGTTCGATCCCGATCGGTGGACGCGGGATGAAGGGCGACCGGACTACGCCTACTTTCCATTCAGTGGCGGGCCACGAGCGTGTGTCGGCCGGGACTTCGCTCGCCAGGAACTGGTCGTCGCGCTGGCGAGTATTCTCGGTCAGACAGAGCTGGCGATCGCGATCGACGGACCGCTCACGTTCGCTCCCTCCATCCAACTCCGACCCGAACAGGCGATTACGGCGACCATCGAG
>CAYLJD010000236.1:0-2079 GCA_964383875.1 uncultured Halobacteriales archaeon | reverse complement strand
ACCGAGACAGCGTCTTTCGCCGGGCGAAGGTGACCCCCGCGGCCGGCGGCGAGGCCCTCGGCTGTAGCGCCTACGAGATCCGCCCCGGCGACCGGACGTGGCGACCGCACTACCACACAGCCAACGAGGAGGCCCTGTTCGTCCTCGCGGGTGAGGGGACGATCCACCTCGGGCCGGACGGCGAGCAGTTCACTCTTCGGGACGGCACCTACGTCGCCCTGCCGGACGGCCCGGCAGGGACTCACGAGATCGGCGTCGACGACGACGCCGAGCGGTCCTTGCTCTGTTTCGTCTTCTCGACGATGCAGGACCCGGACATCGTGATCCTGCCCGACCACGACAAGGCCGTCCTCACCGCCGGCGGCCCGCCCGGTGCCGATCCATCTCAGCGACTCGTCTCGGAGACCGTCGACCTGCCCGCGCCCGAGGTCGACCGGAGCGACCTCCCCGATCCCGACTCGCTCGTCGTCCGGAGTTCGACTCTCGACTGGCGGACCTACGACCACGGTGATCGCACCTTCCGCCGGCGCCAGCTGGGTGCCGCAGCGGGCAGCGAGCGCATCGGCTGTTCGACCTACGACGTCCCGCCGGGCAAGACCACGTGGCTGCGCCACTGGCACGCCGCCAACGAGGAGGCGCTGTACGTCCTCGAGGGCGACGGGACGATTCGGCTGGGGGAGGACGCCGAGGAACACGAAATCGAGGTCGACGACTACGTCGCCCTCCCCGCCGACGAGCGCGGCACCCACGAGGTGACCGCGGGCGACCAGGGCCTTGCCTACCTCGTCGTCAGCGAGATGATCGAACCGGAGGTGACAGCGTATCCCGATCGCGAGATGCTCGGCATCTACGTCGGGTCGGCCACAGGTGGGGATCCGGCAGAACGTAGCATCTCTGCTTACGTCGATCGAAACGCCGAGATGGAGTACTGGGAGGAGTAACCAACCCACGTCGTTCGTGACGAACTTTTATGCAAACGCCGATTGCAATTCGACAAACATGGCACCGAAGGAAGTTCGGTTAGAGAGCACACTCGGAGGCTTCACGGCGTCCGGACAGCTTCACACGCTGAGTGTCTGGTTCATCCTCGCCCTACGACTGATGATGGGGATCGCCTTCCTCCAGAGTGGCATCGACAAGGTCCTCTCCGGCGAGTTCAGCGCCGGCGGCTATCTCACGCAGGCCGTCCCGGCCAATGGAAGTCCGGCCGCGGATCTCTTCGTCGCGATGGGGAACTCGCAGTTGTTCGTCGACTTCGTCAACATCGCAGTGCCGTGGGGCGAAGTTCTCATCGGCCTGGGACTGCTGGTCGGTGCGTTGACCCGCCTCGCCGCGTTCTGGGGTGCGTTCATGATGTTGCTGTTCTACCTCGGCAACTGGGACATCGCCCACGGCTACATCAACGGGGACTTCGCCTACATGCTCGTGTTCCTCGCCGTGGCCGCCTTCGGCGCCGGTCGCATCCTCGGCCTCGACGCCTACATCGAGCAGTACGAGGTCGGCGGCGAACCACTCGTCGAGCGGTATCCCTGGACTCGGTACCTCCTCGGGTGAGTGAACGGTCCGGCTACAAGTGAGGGTTCTAACCCGAAGATAGCATTCGCCGCACTTCTCAATCCGCCGTCTGGCCGCCGTCCACCGGCAGCACCTGCCCGGTCACGTAGGACGCCTTCGCTGACGCGAGCCTGGCGACGAGCACTCGAATTGGTGGGTTCCCACGCCCACCACCGAGCGACATTCTTATTCCTCCGAGCCGACCAGTCCACACAACGACGATGAGTTCCGAGGCCCGGGAGGAGCAAAGCGCCTTCGAGGCGGTGTGTGCCGACCTCGTCGAGCAGTTGCGCTCGGGCGACCTCGAACGGGACGGACTGGAGCAGGCAAAGCGCGAGGCCTGCTCTCGCCACGGCGCGGCGAAGGTCCCGAAGAACTCCGAGTTGCTCTCCCACGCCGGCGGCGAGTACCGCGAAGAACTCGCACCGATCCTCCAACGAAAGCCCGTCCGGACGGCGTCGGGGGTTTCGCCCGTCGCCATCATGACCTCGCCCCATCGCTGTCCCCACGGCAAGTGTCTGTACT
>CAYLJD010000235.1:0-2083 GCA_964383875.1 uncultured Halobacteriales archaeon | reverse complement strand
ACCGTGACGCCGCAGGATTGGACGATTACCGAGGGTCAGGCGAGACACCTCGCCGGGCGATCGGGCATGGCGATGGACGAACTGGTCGATGCTTCGGCGCTCGACATCCGGGATCAGCTAGAGTGGCGGCTCGACCCCGAGGTGCTTGGGTTCCGGCGAGTCTGTGGTCGCGTCGTCAAGCGGGATCCGACGACCCACGAGACACTGCCGGTACCCAACGCGACAGTTCACGTCGAGGACACCGACTGCAATTTCCTCGGGTACTTTCCGCCCGACGGGCTCTGGGGGTGGCTCCACCCGTTTATGTGTTCCCGCGAGACTGTCGCGACGGTCGAAACCGACGCGTGTGGCCGGTTTTGTGTGTACGTCCCCCGGTGGGACATCGACCGCGTGCTTCGCTTCCGGCGCGACCGGGTCTGTCTGCCCGACCTAGTCGATCCGACGGTCGAGGACCTGCTCGATCACCTCGACATCAGGCCCGATCCACCGATCGTCGATCCGCCGCGACCGCGGCCGGATCCGGCGCCATTCCCACTCCGCGAACCCGGCGTCTATGCCCAACTGCGGGGTCTGATCGGCCCGGACCGGACCGAGCGGCTCTTCGCACTGACCGGCGAAACCAGCCTCGGCGACTCCACGTATGAGCTGGACGAACTCCTCGCGGAGCCCGCGATGGGCGGCGTGCGAACGCCCCCGACCCCTGACGAATTCCCGGAGATCGTCACCGAACAGCGGGGGAGAATACAGACTCGGGCGCTGGCCGCCAGCGCAAATGTCGTGGAGGGCGTCGAATTTGAGCCACGCAACTTCGTGGGTCCATTCCTCCGGTGTCGTGACGTCTCCATCCCCGAGTGGACGACCATTCTGGACGTGCCGGACATTACGTTCCGCGTCACTCAGGACGTCGACGGCGACGGGACCGAGGAGGAGATCTACGGTGAGGGCTATTTCGACGTCCGCTGGAACGACCTCCCCGACGACGAGATCGTCTTCGAGGCTGACGAGATCGCCGTCACGGTGGGGCCGTGCGATCCGGTCCCGTCGATACCAGAGTGTGAGACGCCTTCGCTTCGACTCCTCGGCGCTATGCCGCTGGCGTCGACCTACCACTCGAACGCTGGCGCCCGCGAGGGCTACGCCCTTCGCGTCAACCGCCCCCGGCCGGGTTCTGCCGACGCGGCGACGCCCTACGCTGGCACGCTCAATCTCTACGGCTGTGGCTTTCGGACGGAGAACGCAGACTTCTACCGTCTCGTCTATCGCTACCGCGCCGATCCGGGGGACACGCCGACTACCCCCCAGCCGTTTACCGGGATCGACTGGTACGCCGTTCGGGAGAACTGGCCGCCGGTCAGGGAACACATCGTCCCCCTCGACGACCAGGGCTGGTACGAGATTCCTGATCCTGCGGTCCTAGTCGACCGGTACCAAAACCTGCTGCTACACTGGGATACCCGTCACGACACGCCGAACGACAACGGCCTATACGACGTCCGCCTCGAACTCGCTGACGGGAGCAAAAACCGCATCGACGAGGGCGACTGGTTGACGCTGCGCGTGGACAACTCACGGCCGACAATGCGGTTTGACGGACTCGAGTGGCGATCGACCGACGGGACGGTAAGCGGATCACTCCCGCTCGAGTGTCCCGTGCTGCGCCGTCCGCTCGGCGCCAACGGCCACCCAAAATCCGTCGAAATCGACGTCGCGTACACCGTCGAGCACCCGCACCTGCGCAATGTCGTGCTGAGCGCCAGCGGCTGTGGCGGCGGTAGTCCGGCCAGAAGCGGGCCGGCCAGAGACTTCTCGGTGTGGTACGATTCGCCGTCGAAGACATCTCACAGTCGAACCGACGCCACATTCCAGGTTCCGGGCGGGGATCCGACCGACGGTGGCCTCGCGGCCGGTGCCTACACGATCGAACTGAGCGCTTGGAGTCGCGCGTTCAATCCTACCCGGGCAACCAACGGCATCGACCGAGATTGGGAGATCGATCCCAGCCACGTCGGGCGGCACGAACGAGTCCAGATCGCGATCGTCAACGGCCGCTAGGCTACCCCCCGAGCGCGCTCCGGATCCCGTC
>CAYLJD010000234.1:0-2101 GCA_964383875.1 uncultured Halobacteriales archaeon | reverse complement strand
CAGCTCAGCACCGACAGCGAGGTGGACGCCGAGCTCGAGACGCTCAAGGGCGAGATGGGCCAGGGTGGTGGGTCCACCGAGTCGGCGACCGGCACTGCCTCGGCCGAGGCCGACACCGCCGACGCTGGCGGCGGAGCCGGCGGGAACGAGTCCGCCGACGCCGACACCGCCGACACCGAAACCGCCGACGCCGAGACCGCCGACACTGGCGATTCCGGGAGCACAGACTCGGGCGGAGCAGGCGGCGCCGACGCCGGCGCGACGAACGGCGAGGCCGACCTCGAAGAGGAAGTCGCCGGGAGCGAGGTCGAGGCGGAACTCGAAGAACTCAAAGAGGACGAACAGTAGACTGTCTGGGACGAACCAGTACACCTTCCAGTCGCTCATCACGGCCATCGTCACGGGTGTCACCCTGGTGATCACGATCAACTAGCTCGTGCTCTCCCGGGAACTCGGAGCCGTCGGGGACCAGTACGAGGAATGAGCGGCGCCCGAGACTTTCGAGAGACGATCGAAACGATGATCGACGGGGAGGTGAGCCCCGTGAACCCGTCCGGGTTCATGGCCTCGCTCGTCGAACCCATCGAGACCTGGCCGGAGAGCTGCACGAGTCGACGACCGACGGCCGCGTCGCCGAGTACGCGACCGCGTTGGCCCGTGAAGCGGCGCACGTCCGCACGGAGATAGACGGCACGGAGTTCGGCACGTTCGGGCTTCTGGGGGCGACGCTGGACTTCGATTACTCCTCGGCGATCTATCGAGTGCGGCGCTCCCGGGTCGACCTCGACGGCGAGACCCCGTACCGCTCGGAGAGCCCCGTGATCGTGGGAATGAACACCGCGACGACAGGCGTGTTGTTCACGATGCCGGCGGTCAGGCCGGTCGTCCCGATGGTCGCGCCCAGTAGCTTCACGTCGTCGCCAGCGGTCACGTCCGCGAGGACCGACCCCAGGTAGTCGACGATCCCCGTATCTTCGACGCCAGCGCTCAGGATATACATCGCGATGATCGTCACTACGGCGGGACTCGCGAACCCGGCGATGGCTGCCCCGGCGTCGACGCCGGTGTAGGGCTCCAGCACTGCCAGCGAGACGAGGACGCCGATGGCCGTGATGTCCGGTGGGAGCCACTCCGAGACGAACAGGACCAGCGCGACCCCGATCAGCGCGAACACGACGAGCGCACCCGTCGTCAGCGTCGCCATGCCACGACCCACATACCTTCCAGATATAAACGTTTGTACCGTGCGATGACGCCAGCGATCCGGCTCGCGTGTACGGGCCGGCGACTGCCGTTCGGCCAGTATGTGCGAATCCGTCACAGGGGGTCGGCACGCTTTTGCGCCAGCGAGGACAGCGACGAGTATGCGGTTGCTGTTCATCCACTCGGACCACCTCGAGTTCGAGGCCCGCGAGCAGGCCGGTCCAGACGACCTCGCCGAGACCGAGGGCGTGCCGATGGAGGGTCGCATGGAGGAGTGCGTGACGTCGTTCATCAGCGTCGAGCGTGACGACGAGACCGACACCGATGCCGTCGTCGACAACGCCACCGACGAACTCCGGGACGTGACCGGGCAGCTCAACACCGACCGGGTGGTCCTCTACCCCTACGCCCACCTGAGCGAGGACCTCGCCGGCCCGGACGCCGCCAAGGAGGTCATGCGGAATCTGGAGGCGACGCTCGCGGACGACGGCTACGAAGTGCTCCGTGCGCCCTTCGGCTGGTACAAGGCCTTCGAGGTGGCCTGCAAGGGTCACCCCCTCTCGGAGCTCTCACGGCACGTCGGTCCGGGCGAACCCGGCGACGAGACGGCCGAGGGGGCAGGGGAGGAGGCGGGAGAAAGGACGGGCGAACCCGACCGCGAACCGAGCGAGTGGCGGCTTCTCTGGCCCGACGGCACCAGTGAGGATCCCGTCGCGGCCAAATCCGACGTCGGTGACGACATGCGCGCGTTCGTCGAAGCCGAAGTCGAGGGAACCGTCGCGTCGGCCGGCGAAGAGCCGCCCCACGTCGAACTGATGCGGGAGAAGGGTATCGCGGGATACGACGACCTCTCGGACGCGGGAAACCTGCGGTGGTACCCACGTGGGAAACTCGTCCG
>CAYLJD010000233.1:0-2128 GCA_964383875.1 uncultured Halobacteriales archaeon | reverse complement strand
ACCCATGACGCTGCAGCTGCTCTCTGTGAAGCTCTCACCTCGGACGGAACGCCGTACTATGGTAGCTGGGACAGCTGGTGTTACGGCGGACACGACGACTGGGACGACGAGAACGCCGAACGGTACGACGAAGCAACGTCGACGCTGGTGGAGGCATTCCCTGTCGAAGGGTGGGCCATTCCAGGACGGCTTGTAGTCGAGCGCAACGCCGCCCCGTACTACATTAGTCTCGCATCGCTATTCCGTGATCTTCACGACGCGTATGAGGATCGCAAGCAACGTGAGCGAGTCCTCGACTTCGCCGACCTGATCGACGGGTGTATCGACCTACTCCGATCGTCTGCGACAGTTCGGGCAGACGTTCGCGAATCATTCGACCACGTCATGCTCGACGAGGTTCAGGACACGGACCCGAGACAATGGGAACTGGTCGAGTTGTTGACCTCCCTGGACGCCGAGTACGACGGGCTGAACGTCTTCGTGGTCGGCGACGAAAAACAGAGCATCTTCCGGTTCCGCGGCGCTGACGTTACACAGTACGCGGTAGAACGCGAGAGACTCGCCCAGGCAAACCAGCAGGCGTCGGTTCCACCGCTCGAAGAAACCTACGACGTCGGGGAGGGGAGAGATCTGTCGCGCAACTTCCGGTCACTTCCGGGCGTTCTCGAACCGATTAACGATCTTTTCGACGATCTCTTCGGCCAGGTCCCTCAAACCCATCAGGATGCGCCGCCAGGGATCAGCGGAGACGATACCTCCTTCGAGCCAGATCCACAACGTCTGGCCCCAGATCGAGCTGACGAGTCCGAGATCAGCCTTGGTGCGACTTTCGTCCTCGTACCGGAAGAGCGGCCAGTGCGGGAGGAAGCCCTCACTGAAGACCACCAGCTTCGTGAACTCCCCGAAGATGGCGCCACCCTCGATGCACGAGCATTAGCTGCCGAGGTCGCAGCTTTCCTCGATGACGCACCTGAGCGCTACGAAGTTACTGGCTACGAGGATGGCGAACCCGTCGAGGAACCTGTCGAGCTGGAACCGAAGGACGTGGCTATTTTACTGCGGAAACGGACTCACCTCGAATCGTACGAACGAGCTCTCGCCTCGCTAAACGTTCCCTACACGGTGGCTTCGGGGATCGGCTTCTACGAGAGCACGGAGATCACGGCCATCCGGAATCTCCTCGCAGTGCTTCAGGATCCAACCGATGATCTCGCGCTGTTCGGCGTCCTGCGCTCACCACTATTCGGCTTCGAAGACACGGATGTGATCGGCCTTTGGGACGGTATCGAGCGGGACGACATCGGTGAGGGCGAACTTTGGCACGCCCTCCAGAGAACCGACCAGGAACGACTGACGACTGCGCGGGAGCATATCGAAACCTGGCGCCGGCTCGCTGGCTGTAGTGGGCCGACGCCCCTGGTGGAAACCTGGGACGCGTTACTCGGCCGGATAATCGAAGACACTGGGTATCTTGCGAGTCTCGCACTCGACGAGCGCGGCCAGCAGGCTATCGCCAACGTCGAGAAGTTCCGCGATCGCCTTCGGGAGTGGGGCGAAGACGGACTACAGACCCTCCCAGAAGTCGTCGACCGAATCGATCGCGAGGTCGAGCTCTCGAGCCGGGAGGGCGAAGCGGCAGTGCCCGAGGATGCCGATGGCGTCAGGATCATGACCGTCCACGACGCGAAAGGGCAGGAGTTCCCGGCTGTATTCGTCCCGGGCCTCTCGACGGACTTCAACCTCCGACCTGGCTATGGCGAGAACATCGCTGAGTTCGAAATCATCGAGGACCCGCTGACAGACGACCGGCAGCCATTGCTTGGCATCCGTGCGCCAGGAATCGTTGACGTCTTCGAGCAGCAAGACACGATCCTCAAACGACGACTCAACTTCTCCCGGAAACGCGAAGCCGTTGCCGAGGAGAAACGGATTCTCTACGTCGCTGCGACGCGCGCCAGGGACCACCTCTTCCTGATCGGCACCGCTGGAAGCGACGACGAGTCGGTCGAATCACTCGATACCGGTGATCGGGACGACCCGTCGAACTGGTTTGACCTCGTCGCCCCGGAGATACTCTCCGACGAGGTCCTCGACGGACTCGCTGTGGCCGGATCGACGGCGGTTCCGG
>CAYLJD010000232.1:0-2153 GCA_964383875.1 uncultured Halobacteriales archaeon | reverse complement strand
CGAGTTTCTCGGCCTGTCGCTCCGCCTCGCCCTCGTGGAACTCCGGCATGACCTCCTCGGCGAACAGTTCCATGGACTCGCAGATGTGTTCGTGGCGGTTCTTGCCCCCCTGCTGGATGAAGATGAGCTGATCGACGCCGGCGTCCTGGTACGCGGAGACGAGCTCGCGGATCTCGTCGGGGGTGCCGATGGCGTCCTGGATCAGCGTCCGGTCGTCGTCCTCACCAGGGACGACGTCCTCCAGGGTGAACTCCTCGTGGCCCTCGGACTGGAAGAGGTCCCAGAGCTCCGAGACGCCCGGCGTGTGCTCGCCGAAGACGTAGTAGTACGCGAGTGCAAACCGGAAGAAGCTGAACCCCTCGAGGCCGCGCCGACGAGCCTCCTCGCGGTCGTGATGACAGGAAAAGCCGGTAATCATCGCGACGTTCGGATTGACCGAATGGCCGATCGGGACGCACTCTTCGCGGAAGATCTCGTGGTACCGGTCGACCCACGACTCGGCCTGCCGCGGATCGGTGAAGGAGAAACAGAGGGCGCCCATCCCGTTCCGGGCGGCGTACTCGATGGACTCCATCTCCGAGCAGGCAACCCAGAGCGGCGGGTGGGGATCCTGGACCGGCTTCGGGACGACGTTCCGGGCCGGCATCTCGAAGTACTCGCCCTCGTAGCCCGGATACGGCTCCATCGTGAGCATGTTCGCCACCTGCTCGGTCGTCTCGCGCCACATGGCCTTCTTCTCGTCCTGGTCGATTCCGAACCCCTCGAGTTCGGTTCGCGACGCCGACTCGCCGGTCCCGAACTGCAGTCGGCCGTCGGAGACGAGGTCGAGAGTGGCCACCTGTTCGGCGACGCGGGCGGGGTGGTTGTACGCTGGCGGCATCAGCTTGATCCCGTGGCCGAGCTTGATCTGTTCGGTCCGATCCGCGGCGGCAGCGAGGAAGACCTCGGGTGCCGACGAGTGGCTGTATTCCTCGAGGAAGTGGTGTTCGACCTCCCAGACGTAGTCGTACCCGAGCTCGTCGGCCAGCTCGATCTGCTCGAGGGCCTCGTGGTAGAGGTCCCGCTCGGCGTCCTCCGTCCACGGTCGCGGGAGTTGGTGCTCGTAGAAGATGCCGAATTCCATCGTTGCGCCTACACACTGCGCCGGTAACACACCTATAGTTACCGCCTGTCGAGGGGGCTCCGGCCCGTCACCGTTCGTTCCCACCGGAACTCAGCCGTCACTGAGCAGCTCGAAGAGTTCGGCCTCGGTCGCGTTGTCGGCTCTGACGGCCTCACGAGGCGCCCGGCGGAGGGGGCCGGCCTCGACGGTCTCGACGGCGTGCTCGGGGGCGTAGCCGCGGTGCCGGACGAGCCACGCGGCGCCGACCACCCCGGTTCGGCCGAGGCCGGCGTTGCAGTGAAGGGCCACCCCGTCACCGTCTGCGGTGGCTTGCTCGATCACGGCGAGGGCCCGATCCAAGTGGGCCGGGTCGGGGAGGTGCCGGTCCCTGATCGGCACGTGAGCGGTCTCGAAGGCGTCCGCGTAGGCTCCCGGGAGGCTCCACCGGGCGGCCTCGCCGGTCGAGAGTAGACAGACGACTGTCTCGATCCCGAGGTCCGTGAGAATCCGGGTCCAGTCGTCGACGCCAGCACCCAGATGGCCCGGCCGACACGCGCCGTAGACCGCTGACTCGGCCGTAATGGGTCCGACGTTTGCCGCATTCATCGCGCCGGTGGTCACGGACGATGAGAGGCTGGGGCGATACTTGAGTCCTCGCGTTTGGCCACAGGGTACCAACGTTCAAGCCAGTCCCGTCCCCAGAGCCGAGCATGCCAGCACTCGAGGACGAGGTCATTCTGGTCACGGGCGCGAGTCGCGGGCTCGGCCGGTCGATGGCCGAACGCTTTGCCGAGGAAGGGGCTCGTCTCACGCTCACCGCGCGGGACGAGGACCGCCTCGCCGACGTGGCCGACAGCCTGCCGACCGAATCACTCGTCGTACCCGGAGACGTGCGACAGACCGCCGCCGTCGAGCGGATCGTCGACCGAACCATCGAGACGTTCGGCCGTGTCGACACCCTCGTCAACAACGCCGGCGTCAGCATCCTCGGGATGCAGGACTCGCGCAAATACATCCACGACGTCACCCCCGCGGAGTGGGACACCGTCCT
>CAYLJD010000231.1:0-2167 GCA_964383875.1 uncultured Halobacteriales archaeon | reverse complement strand
CCGAAGAAGTTCCAGACGCTCGAGGCGACGATGAAGTAGAAGGCCATCCGGTAGGGGAAGTCCTTCCCGGCGGCGTCCATCGCGCGGTACTGCCCCAGCGCCTCGTAGAGGATAAAGAGGAGCGGGATGAACTCGAGCGTCGAGAAGACGCTCCCGATGGGGAGCCAGACCTCGGGGAGGCCGGCCCACCAGTAGTGGTGGGAGACGCCGATGATGCCGCTGCCCATGACCAGCGCGGCCTGGAAGATGACGGCCTTCTCGGCCGATTTCTTCGTCAGGAGGTTCATCGAGACGAGCGTCAGGGCGATGACGACGAGGATGAAGAACTCGAAGACGCCCTCGACCCACATGTGGACGACCCACCAGCGCCAGAACTCGGTGGTGACGATGTTCGTCCGCGGCGTGTAGAGGAAGCCCGCGACGAACAGCAGGCCGATCGAGCCGCCCGCGTAGACGATCATGTGTGCCAGCCCGTAGCGGGGCTCGCGGTCCAGCAGCGGCTTGAACCCGCGGGCGACGAGGGCGGTCCAGCCGAGGAAGCCGGCCAGCAGGCCGAACTGCCAGACCCGGCCGATCTCGAGGTACTCGAGTCCCTCGTTGCCCAGCAGCCACCAGAGCTGGCCGTCGAAGACGTTGTTCGTCCCGAGCCAGATGCCGGCCAGCCCGCCGACGGCGACGACCAGCAGCGCGACGATCAGGCCCTTCACGTAGCGGGCCTGTTTGGGGGGTTCACGACCGGTGAGGAGCGGTGCGAGGAACAGCCCCGCACCGAGCCACATCGTGGCGATCCAGAGGATCCCGAGATCGATGTGCCAGGTCCGGGCGATCGACCAGGGCAGCCACTGGAGGACGTCGAACCCGATCAGTTCGCGGAGGCCGAAGAAGCCGTCGCGCTCGACGTAGTAGTGGGCGAGCAAGCCGCCGAGGAACGTCTGGGCGGCGAAGAGGAGCGCGCCGATCAGGATGAATCGCGTGCTCAACAGCTGGCTCGGGGTCAGGTCGATCTCCGAGGGATGCGGGATCGAGACGCCGGCCGCGTCGGGCTCGGGGATCTCGACGGACTGGTAGAGCCAGATCGCGACCCCCGCACCGCCGACCAGCAGGACCATCGCGATGACGCTCCAGGTCATCACCGGCCCGCCGGCCTCGTTGCCCGCGGCGGGCGAGTACGGCCAGTCGTTGGTGAACGACGCCTCGGAGTCGGGGCGATCGGTGTGGGAGATCCAGGCGGTCCAGAGCGCGAAGTCGGCGAACTCCTCGGCCTCCTCGACGCTGGGCACCTGTCCCTCGGGAATCCCGCGTTCGCGGTCGCCCTCGTAGTAGCGGTGGACGTAGTCCTCACGAACCTGCCGGTGGGCGTAGCGTTCCGCGTCGGAGTACTCGACCCGGTCGGGCTCGTACCGGCTCGACTGGAGCTCGTCGCGGACCTCCCGATCGATCCCGGCCTGGACCGATGCGTTCAGCGCCGAGTAGTTCTGGCCGTGGCGCTCCCGCGCGTAGTACTCGCGCATGTGCTCGGTCTTGGACTCGAGCGCGTCGGCGGTGTAGTCGGTGTCGTAGTAACTGCCGTGGCCCAGAATCGAGCCCTGGTTCATCAAGCCGTTCTCCTGAAAGACCGCCTTCCCGGACCGGACGTCGTCGCTCGTCGCGACCGTGTCGCCGTCCGGGCCGACGATGGTGTCCGGAATCTCCGGTTCGTTCGCGTAGGAGAGCCACGCCCCGCCGCCCATGACGACGAGATTCACGACGAAAATCGTCGCGAGGAACGTGGCGAGTTGCTTTCTGGATATCTGCATGACAGCTACGACTCGAGGCGAGAGCCCCGTCAAACGGCCCGTGAATTCCGACGATCTGGAAAAGGGGGCGAACGTGTTCGCGACAGCGATTAGGGGGCGGAACTCGTAGCCGTCGCACACCTCTCTCTCCCGTTGCACACCCGTTATCTCTCAGTCGAGGCAAACGAAGAGCGTCGCGTCTCGCCGTCACGGGCCGATCCGCCGGCGGGTTCAGTCCGCGGCCGTGACGATCGCACCCTGGTAGCTCGCGATCTCCTCGAGCACCGCCTCGCGGTCGTCCTCGCCGACGTCGAACTCGGCGAGCGCGTCGTCGAGGTGGGTCGCGATCGCCCGAAAGTCCGACGGGGTGATGCCCATATCCGCGTGGACGG
>CAYLJD010000230.1:0-2207 GCA_964383875.1 uncultured Halobacteriales archaeon | reverse complement strand
GCGCCGCCGGCGGCTGGGCGCTCCTCGTGTACGACTCCTTCTCGGAGCAGCTCCGCACCGTCGCCGTCGACAAACACGACCAGGGCGCGCTCTGGGGCAGCCATCCGATCCTCGCGCTCGACGTCTGGGAGCACTCCTACTACTACGACTACGGTCCCGACCGTGGCGACTTCGTCGACAACTTCTTCGAGGTCGTCGACTGGGACGCCGTCGAGGAGAACTACCAGCAGGTCGTCTCGACCTTCGAGTAAAACCACCCAAGATTTTTTATCGAGCTACCGCCGGGGAGCCGCGCCTCTCGGTAGAATTGAGAGGGGAAAAATCCTCACCCGGGGATGAACGTCTCGTCGGATCGGTTCGCCACGAGATCGGCGAGGCGGTCGTAGAGAACGTGAAAGTCGTACCCGTCCGCTCGCTGGTCCATACTGGAGAGGACGCCGACCTTTTGGTCGCCCTCCTCCGTGAGGAACATCCGGAACTGCTCGAACTCGTTGAATCCGCGAACCGTATACTGGTAGTCCGCGTAGTATAGCAGGCTGTACGTGTCGCGGGTGATGAAGCCGTACCGCTCGTTCTCGATGTACTTCGGCACGTCGATGTCATCTAGCTTGGTGGCCACGTCGTCGCGAATGTACACGGACTCGTACTCGGACTGGTCGAACAACCAGATGTCACGAAGGTTATCGCCGCTGAAATCGCGGAAGACGTCGGCGAGCGCTTCTTTCGTTCCGGCGTCGGTCGTTGTTTCACTCATGGTGAAGCCAGTTCACGGACGCCGTCCAAACTGTGTCATTTTTCATCCACTTATCGGGATACCGTGTCAGAAGTTAACTCTTATGTTGTGTTTCGAATGACAAGTAGCCGAAGACGAGTCGGTCACTTCGACGCGGTCGATTCTCATCCGATTCGCGTCGCCACGCCCTTTGTTTGTCGATAATCCGAGGCCAAAATCTCTCGCAACGCGGTCGCGAGGCGGTCGCCGTCTTCCTCAGTCCATTCGGCCGGCTCTTTGACGGGGACGACGAGAAATCCGCGCCCGCGAAGCTGGCGTGCGTGCAACTGTTCCGGCTTCGATGTCAACTTGCGGGACTGGGTCGTGTACTCTCGGAGAACGTGGGATATCGCCCGATGACCGACCGGAAGCAGAACGTGCGCGTTGATGGCCCGGAGTTCGGCGTCGAAGAAGCGTTCGAGTTCCGCGTAGTCGTCGTCAGTTGGGCCACCCTCGCGAGGCGGACACATATGGACGTAGCTCATGTACAGGTTCGACACTGTCGGCCGGTCGCTGTACGGCTCTTCGAGGAGTTCAGCCTTGTGGAGTCGGTGCTGAAGTCGCCTGGCGCTGACGGTCTCGGTGAACGGAACGCCGGTGGTCAACCCGCCGTGAACGCCGGGATGGTCGCCGATGACGTGAAAGTCGGCGTTCGCATCGCCGTACCCGGGAACCACGCGCCCTTCGGCTCGTCCTTCCTGCGTACAGGGCGGCCGCATATCGAACGGGTTGCTCGTCCTATCGGTGACGTGTTCCACGGAGACCGATAGGCGACTCGACGGTAAATCTGGCGTGGTTTCGGTCGATTAGGCCGAGGGGGCTACGGTCGACAGCGGGAGCGAGCCGCGTAATCACGGCGTACGCAGGGCTCGTTGGTTATGTCTCGCAGTAGCGCCACCGTCGGTCGAACAATCGTCCCTTACCCGAGTAAAGGGTTTCAAACAATCTGTCCGATTTATCCAACTCACCGAAGTAGGAGTCGTGGGAAACGATGACAGCAACAATGCAAGAGCGCCTCGAATCGACATCGCGACGTACGTTTCTGAAAGCCACGGCGACCACAGTCACACTCCTTGGAATCGGCGGCACTGCGTCCGCACAGGAGACGACGTCGTACCAGCTCGGCGGTGAGGTTCAGGGCTGGCAAGGTCAGTCGCCGTCCGCCATTGAGGGAGAAACGAACCCGACACTGGAACTGCAGGAGGGAACCCAGTACGAGATAACCTGGGAGAACCTAGACGGCGTCCCGCACAACATCGCCATCCTCGACGGGGACGGCAACGCGCTCCAGTCGACGGATAACGTGAGCGAGCAAGGGGCGACCCAGACCATCACGTTCACGGCGAGTTCCGAAATGGCCCAGTACGTCTGCCAGGTTCACCCGAATACGATGATCGGTGACCTGAACATCACCAGCGGCGGGGGGACGACGACT
>CAYLJD010000229.1:0-2245 GCA_964383875.1 uncultured Halobacteriales archaeon | reverse complement strand
CGCCCGAGGTAGTCCATCGTCCCCATCGCGTCCGTCGGATTGCCCTCGGCCGCGGGCACCCCACCCCACGTCGCGCAGGTGCCGATGGCGATCGTCGCCGCGGCGTCCGGCGCGAGTCGGTCGAGCCAGTCGACCATCCGGACGGGTTCGCCGTCCTCCTCGCCCTGGGCGATCCAGTAACCGCCTGATTTGTCGATGAGCCGCTCGTTGGGAACGCTGCCTTCAACGACGATCGCGTAGGGGTCCCGTTCACCACGCTCTGCGGCCTGGAACTCCTCGACGTAGTCGTCGCCCCACTCCATCGCCAACACGGGGTGGTGGAGTTCGATCTTTGGCAGGTGTGGGACGTCCCCGCGCATCAGATCCTCGACGCCCGGGTTCGTCGCCCCCGTCGTGGCGATCGAACAGCCGTCGCAGGATCCGCCAACCAGCCAGTAAACGTGCAGCGTGTCGGGGCCACCCGTGACCTCGTCCTCGTCGGCGAGGTCGAAAGCCGGCTCATCTGGCGTGCTACTCATTGACAAGCCTCTATATACCTTTTCCCCGCTATCTTGTTAAAGGGCTAGCTTCAACTAGCTGAAGCTATTGACGCATCACCGGATTCTGCGTTATTGGACGCCCGTCTCCGAGTCGATACAGCACGTCCGTCCGCCGATCCGGACTCCCATGCTCTCTCGACATCGGAACCCCCGGAATCGCCCGACAGAGAGCGTACTCGGCGCGGAAATGCGTGAACCACCGAAACGATTTTCGGTGTGTGTCAGTATGACATGGTATGGTACTCGAGACTCCCGAGGTCGATCTCACGGGGATCCGCGACCCACAACGACCGGTCGCGGTCACCATCGGCGTGGTGCTTATCCTCCTCGGGATCGCCGGCCTGACCGGTGTACTCGACTTCGATTACCTCGATGACGGCCTCGTATTGGGTGTTTTCGGCGTCCCCTTCTGGCTGGGCGTTACCGCGATCGTCGCCGGAATTCTGGGCGTGGTGCTCGCCTCCTATCCGGGCGGCGCGACGACGTTCGACAAACTCGCAGCCGTGATCGTGTTGCCGGCCGTGTTATTCCTCGCCGTCACCGACTGGGCACTCGCGACCGACGGCCTTGCGGTTCTCGCCCTCGGACTGGTGGCGCTGCTGCTCGCGGTGGTCTTCGCCGCCATCGGAACTGTGCTGCTTCTCGGACACCCCCTCGCGTTCGTGCTCCCCGTGGTGGCGGTACTCGCCATCCTGGACTGGGGCCTCTCGATCACGGCGCTGGTCCCGGCCGAGAGTGCGAACCTACCCACGCTCGCGCTACTGGTCGTCCTCGCGCTTGTAATGGTCGTCATCGGGTTCGAGGGCGGCAGGCGGCTGACCGGACGGCCAGAACCGTAACGCCGGTCCGAAGAGCTACTGTCGCGGCCGATCCTGTCGCAGTGTCTCGGCCTCCGCTCGGCGGGCCCGCTCTGCTTCCTGCTTCCAGAGCGCGCCGAGACCCCCTGGAAGGCCCCCCGCAGTCGTGCGCTGGCCGCCCTCCGGCTGCAGCGGCGGCTGCCGGCTCTCCACCGTCGCCTCCGGGACGCCGGCAACGATGCCGTTCCACAACAGCATCTCCATTTCCATGAGGATGTCCTGCATCGGGGGTTGCCCGAAGAAGACAAGCAACGTCGTCGGGCGGACCGACCGGACGTGCGTCCGGCCGTTCGACTCGAAGAGGGAGACAGATAGCGGCGCGAAGACCGCCACGTCGGGGTCGATAGCCAGCGCCTTGTGTGCCTGGCCGGGATTGACGACAAGCAGTATCCGGCCGTCCGCCACCTCGCCGACGACGCGCTGGCCGCGACGCGCCAGCGACCGCCTGAGTTCTTCCTTCACCTCGTGGAGCGCTGTGGGCGTCGAGACGTGGATGGAGTACTCGGCGTCCGCCAGCGACAGTACCCAGTTGAGGGCGCGCTTCATCTTCGCGCGTCGCTCGCCGAGGCTCCGGATGGGTGGCTCCTGGTCGTGCATCTCACCGCCCGGGACGCCTTGTTCGAGGGCGTCCCAAAGGACGCCCTCGAGGTCGACAATGGTCTGCTGGATGTCGGGGTCTCTGAATACGGCCAGGAGCGTCGATGGACGGACTGCGCTTACGTGAGTCATCCCGTCGATGTCGTAGATGGCGATCCCTGGCGGCAGTAAACTCGAGCTGCCCGGGTCGAGCTGGACGGCCCGGCTCGCCATCGGACACTCCATGAACGTCCTGGCTTTCACGACCTTGAG
>CAYLJD010000228.1:0-2325 GCA_964383875.1 uncultured Halobacteriales archaeon | reverse complement strand
TCATCCGCGAGCGCGCCGGAGTCGAGGAACCTGCCTGACCACTGGGGAACGGTGATAGCGGCGACGCTCTTCTGACGCCTGTAGTCGAGCTCGTCGTAGATCGCTGCGTCCGGCCGTCGCCGTGGAAACCACCAGTATCTGACGGGTGGTTCAATCGCCCTCGGAAAGGTGACGTCCGCGGATCGCATTCCGGTCTTCGGAGAACACCGTCTCGTACCCGGCGAGTCCGACGAAGAGCGCCGTGAGGACACTGAGCGTGACAAAGGCGGTGACCTGTACTGCCACGAAAATCAACCCGACAGCGACGACGGCCACGACGAGACGGGCAACGCTCACAGTACCGTGGTCGTGGTACCGCCATGCATTGTGGCCGAGTAGATAGAGCGCGCTGCCACCGCACAGTCCAATGGCAGCGATCAGCCCGAGGGGTTCGTTGACGTGGGCGAGGGTCTGCTCGATTCCCATGGCGATGAAGATGATGCTGCCGACCATCGGCAGATGGAGACCACTGTAGGACTCGAACGCCAGTCGTATCCGTTCGTAGCCATCCGTCTCGGCGAGCTTCTGTCCTGCCGCGAGGATGATGTAATCGAAGTAGAGCCACCACAGCGCGACGATGAGCGTGAATCCGAGGAGAACAGCGAGCAGCAGCATCGGACCGCTGGTAAGCGCCTCCGGGCCGACGGCGACGCCGATCGCCACGATCGACTCCCCCAGCGCGATGATCATGATGAGTTGGTGGCGTTCGATGAAATGTCCGATATCACAGTGGAACCCCTCGATATTACGGAGCAACGGGATCCCAAGGTCGATAGCTATTGCGACGATCCAGAGTCCGCTCACGAGTGGGCCATCGACGAACCCAGCAACGACGAGCAACGCCGGGCCACCCAGGATACCGGGCGCGATCCGGCGGACCGCAGTTCGTGTTTCGGGTGGTGCAACGCGTTTGTACAACAGGACGTGGAGCACTCGAACGGCGAAGTACGACACTCCGAAGATCAACGCCGTGTCGCCAAACGCACCAGGAACCGACAGGGCAACGATGGCCATCCCTGCCATCGCCGCAAAGAGCAACAATCGCTCCACTACGTTTTCCTCCGCTGACGCAGCCCCCGTCAGCCACGAGTAGGCAGCCCACCCCCACACCACACTACCGTAAGTATCGCCGCACCGCGCGCGAGGCCAGCCCACGTTTGATGTTCGACGAGAAAGCGCGTGAACGCGAAGACGAACACCTGATCGAAGAAGAGCTCCAACGTGGACGCGGACTTCCCCTGTTCGCTCACGTCGATTGCATCCGGCGTGAATGATGACGACGAATCGGTCGTACTCATTGGAACTCTGTCGAACCAACGACGAGACTTGGTAAAAAACGCTCTGTACACGCCCGCTGTCTCCCGTTGCGAACGTCCATAGCTCGCCTAACCAGTCATCGTGTCCGCGTCCCGTCGACACGCTGTGTCTTCGAAACGGATTTTTCATATCGTAGTTAGCGGTTTATTACTTAAACAGACCGGAGGCAGACCAGACACCGAGATCGTCGACGGCGAAGCCGAAGGGCGTTTCAACCGCCGCGACGGAGTTTCGGGCATGACAGAGACCATTCGACTCGCGACGCGGGGGTCC
Organism: uncultured Halobacteriales archaeon; assembly: GCA_964383875.1. Lineage (GTDB taxonomy): Archaea > Halobacteriota > Halobacteria > Halobacteriales > Haloarculaceae > CAYLJD01. The sequence continues at coordinate 696 of CAYLJD010000228.1, read as the reverse complement.
GAGCTCGCGTTGCGGCAGGCCCAGACGGTGGCCGAGTCGCTCGAAACCCGGCGCCGGGAGGTCGAGCTCCTGGAGGTGGAGACCACGGGCGACACCGTCCGCGACGAGTTGATCCACCGACTCGGCAAGACCGGGGCGTTCGTCCGCAGCCTCGACGAGAAGGTCCTCGACGGCGAGGCGGACGCGGCCGTCCACTCGATGAAGGACGTCCCGACCGAGTTTCCGGAGGAACTGGTCGTCGCGGCCGTCCCCGAGCGCGCGTCGGCGCGGGACGTCCTCGTCACGCCCGATGGCGGAACGCTGGAGGACCTCCCCGAGGGCGCGTCGGTCGGGACCGGCAGCCTCCGACGGCAGGCCCAGCTGCTCGAGGGCCAGCCGGACCTCGACGTCCGACCGGTCCGCGGCAACGTCGACACCCGGGTCCAGAAGCTCCTCGCGCCGGCGCTGCAGGCCGAACACGAGCGGCGACTGGAGGCCGAATCCGAGGAGAGCGACTCGAGCTACGACCGAACCGTCGAGGAGTGGTTCGACGCCCGGAGCGAACTGGAGCGGCAGGCGCTCGGCCGCGAGGTCGACGCGGCGTTCGACGCGCTCGTCCTCGCCGAGGCGGGCCTGAAGCGAATCGGCCTGATCGACGCCCTCGAGACCGAACGGCTCCCCCAGGGGTTCGTCCCCGCAACCGGCCAGGGTGCGCTC
>CAYLJD010000227.1:0-2391 GCA_964383875.1 uncultured Halobacteriales archaeon | reverse complement strand
ATCCCGGCGTCGTACGGATCCCTCGACGACCTAGTCGAGGCGGAACCGGTTGACGCGCTGATAATCGCGGCAGTTCCGACTGCCCACCCAGACCTTGTGGAGTCTGCCATCGAGCACGGTGTCGAGTCGATTCTATGCGAGAAGCCGATGGTCGTGCCCGGCGACGGCGAGCGCGCCCGGGAGTTGCAGGAACTCGCCGATGAGACCGGCACGTTCCTGATGGAGGGACTGATGTATCGCCACCACCCCCAGATGCAGCGCGCACTCGAACTCGTCGAAGAGGGGGCCATCGGCGACGTGAAGTACATCCACGGCCAGTTCTCCGACTACTACAACGACGACACCGGCAACTGGCGCAATGACCCCGAACTCGGCGGCGGATCGATGGGCGCGAAGGGCTGCTATCTCGTCGACGCTTGCAATGTCTTCGCCGACGCTGACCCGGTCGAGGCGGTTTGCCGCGAGACCGTCGACGAGAAGTTCGACGTCGAAATCGGCGAAACCGGCACTATCGTCTACGAGAACGGCATCACCGCCCAGTTCGAGACCAACCACCGCTCGGTTTGGCGGGAGGAACTCAAGGTCGTCGGCACGGAGGGCACGATTCTGATACCGCGCGCTATCCTCACGGCCACTGAGCCCCGTGAAATCGAACTCCAACTCGGCGGCGCGTACGAGTGGGAGGAACGGGAGGTAGAGACCATCGAATTCGACGTTGTCAACAGCTACACCCGGCAATTCGAGAACTTCGTCGCCTGCGCTCGCGGTGAAGCCGAGCCAACCGTGCCGCTTGCGGATAGCGTCGCGAACTGGAGACTCGTGGACGCCTTGTTGCGCTCGACAGAAACCGACCGGGTCGAGCCGGTCGCGGAGGACGCGTGACCGACTTCCTGCCCGATATCGGCTTCGGGACGTACACCTTGACCGACCGTGAGGAGTGCATCGACGCGGTCACGCGAGCACTCGACGCTGGCTATCGGCTACTCGATACCGCATACATCTACGAGAACGAAGGGCTCGTCGGCGAGGCCCTCGAACGCTCACCGGTCGACCGCGAAGAGGTCGTCGTCGCGACGAAGCTCTGGTGGGAACACTCTGGGTACGAGGACGCAATCGAGATGACGCGGGCCAGCCGCGAGAAACTCGGCGTGGACACCATCGACCTGTTGTACGTCCACTGGCCGATTCGGACGTACGACCCCGCGGAGACGCTGCCCGCTCTGGACGCCCTCGCCGACGACGGCGTGATTGACCATATCGGGTTCTGTAACAGCAACCGCGACCTGCTCAGGACCGCCGAGGAGAAACTGGACGCGGCACTGGCGGCCCACCAGGTGGAATGCCACCCGCTCCTCCCTCAAGAGGATCTCCTCGAGTATGCACGCGAACAGGGCCACGAGTTCGTGGCTGCGGTGCCCCTGATGAAAGGAGCGGTCGAAGACATCCCCGCGCTCCAGACGGTCGCACGGCGACATGGCGCCACGCCGGCTCAAGTCGCTCTCGCCTGGCAGATTCAACGTGGCGTCGTCCCTATTCCGAAGGCCCGAGGTGCCCATATCTCGGAGAACTATGATGCCCGCGACATAGCGGCGGACCTCACTGACGAGGACGTGGCCCGCATCAATGATATCGATGAACGCCGGCGCATCGTCGGGGGGTTCGATGGAGCTCACTGGAAGCAGGAGTAAGATCACGCAGACGGCACGCCGGACTCGCTATGTCCCGCGTAGATTGCGACTCAGTCCTATCGAGTTCGAGGACAGTAGAAAGCGGAGTGACCGATAAAGCGCACATATCTAGGATTCACAAGACGGGGGGCAACCGATGTCCTCGGTCTGGTCAGGTTGGTAGGTGTTCCGGTACCAGTAGAGCGTCTACAGTGTTGTGTAACAGGTAAAGAAGATGGCGACGAGGATCGCTCGTGGCAGCGTCCCCGGCTCCGGGTCGCCCAGGGGAAGAACCCCCACTACGACCGCTGCGATCGTCAGCGAGCAGAGGAGGAAGACCACGTGCCAAACGAACGATCGTTGAATACCCATTATTTGTTGACCGTTTTGAAAATTTGTATGCTTTACTGCTCGCGTGTCACCTGGGGCACAGCTGCCCCAGTGGTTTCCTACACAGGGATCAGATTGCCGTACTGATCGATGAGTTGCTGGAGACAGTCCACACCACCCGTGGCGGCTGCGGAACACCCGAAGTCCGTCAGATACTCGACGACGAACGCGAGACCGCCGTCGAAACAGACGATGACAATGCACGCAGCAAAGACGGGCGGAGCGGGACTCCCGAATGAGCACAGCCAACAGTCTGCGTAGTCGATTATGCACCAGATGAGGTCAAGCATGAGGTCACCGCTACACTCCGCCTGGGCGGAGACCTCTGACCGGA
>CAYLJD010000226.1:0-2400 GCA_964383875.1 uncultured Halobacteriales archaeon | reverse complement strand
ATCCCGTTTGGGCGGCCGTCGACGCTGAGCCGAATGCCGGAGAAACAGAAGGGGGCTTACTCCTCCCTGCCACTCACCGTTCGCGAGCGGCGGCGCCAGAGCGGGGCACCGGCTGCCGTCGGCCGGGCTGTCCGTCACCGAGACTGCCCGTCGACCAGCTCCGCGACCGTCCCGCGCCGTGTCCAGCCGGGCGTCTCGACGACGAGCGTGTCCGCCGGTCCGACGTCGACGAACCGGAAGGTGATCGCGAAGGAACCATCGGCGGCGATCGTCGCCGGCTCGCGCTGGTCGGTCGGCTCGTGGCGGACCCACGCGAACTCGCCGGCGAAGGCGGGATCCGTGGAGCCGCGAATCGTCCGTTCGGCCCCGAAACTGACCATCCCACTCGCACTCGCCAGGGGATATTCACGGTCGCGCCACTCGAAGAAGCCCTCGTCGAGTGCGAAGACGGCCTCGTGGCCCGCGGAGAGCATGCTCGCCGCGCGACTCGAGGAGAGGTGGTGGGGACAGCCACAGTAGGTGACGACCCGCTCCGTCTCGTGCCAGGCGTCAGTCGGATCGTCCTCCGCGAACCCGTCGGCGGCCGGACTCAACACGGCCCCTTCGACGTGAGAGGCGTCGTACTGGCGCTGGGAGCGGGCGTCGACGAAGCGCGCCTCCTGCTGGGCGTACAGCGGATACGCGACGTCGATGGGAATCAGCGGCACCGGGACGCCCCGGACGTCGATGCGCTCGAAGTCCTCGACGGACCACTCGGGAATCTCGACGTCCCGGGAGTCCGGCGCCAGGCCGGCGCGGGTTGCGGAGGCATCGGGAGTTTCGCCGGCGGTGATGGTGATCTCGGGACCGGTGCCGTCGTCGGAGTCAGCGGCATCGTCGCCGTTCCCACCGCCGTCACCGCTTGCTTCGTTGCTGTCGTCCCCGGAGCGTTCGAGACAGCCCGCGGCGAGGCTCGCGGCACCGACCGCCCCGAGCCCGCGTGCGAGGAACGTCCGTCGCTGCATGCGCCGGGATCGGTGGTCGCCGGGGAAAACGGTGCCGGTGGCGGCCCTCGGCTGCGCTCAGCGCCGCACGACCGCGGTGTTCGCGAGCCGATCGCCGAGGCGCTCATCGTCATCGGAGAGCACGATCGCGAGGATACCGACGCCGTAGAACATCGGGAGCCAGTCGACGAGGCGCGCGACGTTCCGGAGGAAGGCGGCCCGGAGCGACGGGAGCTCGCCGTCCGACCCGACGACGGTGATCGAGACGAGGTACTTCCCGGCGGTCTTGCCATATCGGGCCTCCAGGATCGTGTGGTACCCAATCGCGAGCGCCAACCACGTCGCAAAGCCGAGCATCCCGAGCGTTCCCTCCAGGTTCGCCTCGATGCCGTCGGCTGTCTGTTCGAGCTGGCCGGTCGCCGCGGCGATCGGGAAGACCGCCGCGAACAGCAACGCGAACCAGACGATCGTGTCCAGTGCCATCGCGACGCCGCGGATGCCGACGCCGCATCGATCGAGCGTGTCGTCCATCGGTACCGGACCCTGCGGGTGGAGGGGAAATATGGCAGCAGGCACAGCTTCCGACCCTGAAGCTCTGGCTGGGTTGCCTTTGTCCCACACCCCCTCCGTCGAGACGGGCCCGCTCACCGCGGGCAGATGCAACCAATGAGTGTCGAGCAGTTCACGTCCGAGCACGCACCGACAGAGAGCAGCGATCGCTTCCAGCTGGAGAACGCCTACACCCTCGACGTCGCCGTCGACGGACGGCTGCTGGCGAAGGCAGGATCGATGATCGCCTACACTGGCGAGTTCACCTTTTCCGGCAAGTCCTCCGTCGAGGGCGGAGTCAAGGGCTTCCTCAAGGACACGGTCACGGGCGAAGGCACGCCCGTCATGGAGATCGAGGGACAGGGCCACGTCTATCTCGCCGACGATCGGAAGATGGTCCAGCTCCTCGACCTCGAGGCCGGCGATGCCATCACCGTCAACGGCGACGACATCCTCGCGTTCGATCCCGACCTCTCCTACGAGATTACCACGATCGACAGCATTGCCGGAGCGACCTCCGGCGGGCTCACGAACGTCGCCCTCGAAGGACCAGGGCGTGTCGCGATCACGAGCTACGGCGAACCCCTGGTCCTCGATCCGCCGGTCACGACCGATCCCTCATCGACCGTCGCCTGGACGACGGCCACTAACCCCAACTTCACGACGAACAAGCTCCTCGAGATCGGGCAAACCTCCGGTGAAGCCGTGCAGATGGAGTTCACCGACGAGGATGGGTTCGTGGTCGTTCAACCGACCGAGGAGCACTGACGGCGGCCCGCGGACACGAACAGCGACGACTCACCGCCAATTCTCCGTACGTCGCAACGATCGAACTGGCCACACTGTGGGCCCGCCGGGACTGAGCGAT
>CAYLJD010000225.1:0-2436 GCA_964383875.1 uncultured Halobacteriales archaeon | reverse complement strand
TAGCCGATCAGCGGGAAGCCGTCGTCGAGGCCGATGGCGCGCGCGAGATTGGGGTTCTGGAAGGCCGTGAAGATCAGGCGCAACAGCAGGACGAATATCTTGTTGGCCTGCCGTTCGCGATTGAGCGCCCGCTGGGCGAGGTCGGGGTTGCCGTGGGCGAGTGCCTTCACGGCCTCGTTGCGCATCGTACTGCCGGTCGACTCCAGCCGCTCGAGGAGGTTGTCCAGCGTGAAGTCCTCGGGATCGACCGAACAGCGAATCGCGATGCGATCCGGGGTCTCCTCGATGACGCCAAGGCCCATGAGCTGGGTCTCGGCGTTGTAGACGGCGTTGATGATCTCCGAGGCCAGCGTCTCTCCTTCGGGTGCCTCGACGTGGATCACGCGACGACCGAGGACGTACTGGGCCACGATGGCCCGCTCGACGGCCGCCGCGTCGAGGTTCACGGCGTGGATGATGGCCTCGCTGTCTTCGGTTTGAACCGACTCCGGCAGGACAGTCAGCGTCCCCTTGCCACCGTATCGGAGCGACACCTCGTCGCCCTTCTCGACGCCCTGATCCGACGCCCACTCCGCCGGCAGGGTCATCGCCAGCGTCGAGGGCCCCAGTCGTTGGACCTTCCGGGTTTCCATATGGCCTATATGGGTGGGTACTATCCTTAATCTTGTCTATATACAACTTAAGATGGGGTAAAGAATAATACCAAAGGAGTGGACTCGTGCGCTTCGCGGTCGATGACTCGCCGAACCGTCCGATTACGCGAGTTCGATCAACCGGCGTTCGACCGGCCCGACGCGCACGCGCCACCAGCCCCGCAACTCGTCGTCGAGGTCCGGATCGCCCGTGTCGACCCGCAACACACCGATGTCCTCCAGTTTTCGGCGCGACGCGATCACCACGACGTTCGACTGCCGGATGACGTCGGGCGAGAGTTGCTGGTTGCCCCGACCGAACACGAACCCTTGACCACCGATGGGAGAGACGATCAGGACGGTTTCGTCGCCGAGGGCGTCCAGTATCGCGTCCTCGCCGCCGTCACGGACGACGACCTCACCGTCGCGCCAGACGTCGACGCCGAGCGGTGAGCCCTCGAATCCGAGTGCCTCCTTCACGGCTCCGACCGTACTGCCAGGTCCGAGGACGTAGGTGACGCCGGATCGGGTTTCGTCGGCGACTGCCTCCGCCAGTGCCGCGACGCTCCCGCCGACGCGTTGCTTGCCGGCCTGTCGTTCACGTGCCGCCGGCACCCGAACGACCGCGTGCAGTTCGGCTCGAACCTCGCCCTCGCGGTACCGCTCCTCGTCGATGTCGTTGACCTCGGCGGTCTCCGTGTCCTCGTAGGTCCCCGCGATTCGCCCGGCCGCTTGCGGGGTCACGGCGAACAACGACGAGAACACTTTCACGCCCGCCGGGACGCCGAGCATCGGCGTGTCGTCGTCGCGCTCGTCGAGTGCTTCGGCGACGTCGACGGCCGTTCCGTCGCCGCCGACGAAGAGGATCAGGTCGACGTCGCGGTCGAGGAACGCCCGGACGGCCTCGCGGGTATCGGCCGCACTGGTTTCGGACGCGGGTTCGGTCACGATCGTCGGCTCGAAGCCCGCAGCCTGCGAGGCCTCGGCGCCCATGACACCGGCCGGGGCGTACAGCGTCGCGTCCGCGTCCGTCGCGGCGAGCGCCTCGAGGGCCTCGATCGCACGGTCGGGGGCACGTGGCTCGGCACCCAGCTCTCTGGCTTCCGCGACCTTCCCGTCGGTCCCCTTCAGTCCGACCCGGCCACCCATGCCGGCGATGGGGTTCACCACGACGCCGATCGATCGCATTGCCCGCGCTTGGTCGGGCCACGGCAAAAGGTGACCGGGAGCGGGCCATTGAAGCCCCCGCCGGTGTGACGTGGCACATGGTCGTTCCGTTGCAGGCCGGCGTGAACGGGGCCGCGATCAACGCCGTCGGGGCAGTGCTAGGCGTCGGCGGGATCGCGGCGACGTGGCTCTGGCTACGTGTCCTGTATCGCTAACCCGAATGTTCCGATCCAGAATCCTCCACCTCGGGCGTCTCGACGCGCTCGCGGAGCCAGTCGGCGGCCGCCTCGACTTCGGATTCCTCCCCGGCGAGTCGCAGCCGAACGGTTTCGCCCGGGTAGCTCCCGACTGAAACCGAAAATCGCTCCCGGACCCCAGCGATGCGATCGAGCAGGGCGCTCTCCGGTTCTGCGGCCTCGACGATCACGACGTGACTGACCTCGCCGCTGAACTCGTCGGCGACCTCTTCGAACGTACTCTTCATCTCCGTCGGCACGCCGGGCAGCACGTAGCAATTTCCTACGACGAACCCGGGCGCGACGCCATCGGGGTTCGGGAGAAAGCGCGCGTCCCGAGGGAGGTCGGCAGTCCCCTCGGCGAGATCGTCGCGGTGGTAGCCAGCCTCGCCTTCGAGCCA
>CAYLJD010000224.1:1227-2446 GCA_964383875.1 uncultured Halobacteriales archaeon | reverse complement strand
TCCGGGTCGGGCGGCAGTTGCAACTCGCCGTCGATCCAGGCACCGATGATGTTCGCTCCCGTTCGCTCCCTGATGTTCGACTCTCGGATCCGGGTCCCGTCCAGCTGACTCCCGGGCTGAATCGGCACCTCCATCACCTCGACGCCGGCCCCCAGATCGATCGTGTCCTCGAGTTCCGAACTGAGGGAGGCGACGGCCTTCTCCGCCAATCGGTGACCCAGCACGCCGTGCGGGGACAACACGCTGTCCGCACCGGCGTCGAAGAGGACGTCCCGGAAGTCGGTGTCGTCCGTCAGGGCGACGATCTCGATGTCCGACCGGAGCGAGCGCACCGTGAGGATGGTGTTGACGTTCGCCTCCCCGGCGTCGGTGATGACCGTCCGTGCGGTGTCGATGCTGGCTCGCTGGAACGTCTCTGCATCCTGCGGTGAGCCGTAGATGGCGGCATACCCGTCGTCGGAGAGTCCCTTCGCGTCCTCCTTGGAGGACGAGATCAGCACGTATTCGATGTCGAGGTGCTCGAGTTCGTCGAGGAGCACGGCGGAGTCTCGGCGATACTCGCAGATGATGACGTGGTCGCTTTTCGGCGTGAGACGGTTGTCGAGGTTGACCTCGGCGCCGGTGAACAGCGGGATGATGATCACGCGGAGGGTGAAAAACCCGATCCCGATGCCGCTCAGCTGGATGAAGACCATGAACGTGTTCATCACCGGGGTCTCCCAGGGCGCATCGGCGCCGTACCCCGTGGTGGTCATCGTTTCGACGACCGTCTGAAACGATCGAAAGATCGAGTAGTTCTCCCCCTCGAACACCCGCATCCCGTAGTTGTACAGGACCGTATACACCAACACGACCGTCGTGATCCCAACGAGATAGTAGAGGATGAGCCGATTGCGACGGGAAAGCTCGATATCCCACACCTGCCACGGACCTGAAACCATCGGTACCAGTACTCCTCGGCCATACGGGGAAAAGGGTTTTCGGACAGCTCCCCGCGGGACAGCCGGTGACGACGCATTCCGCAAGCGTTGGTTCAGCCGAGGGGATCGCGACAGTTCTGTATAGATCATCCTCGCCTGCGGCTCGGCGACCGCCGACTGTGGATCCGTGACCCCGCCGGCGACGGCGTCGGCCACGGAGACCGGCAGTTTCCCCGAGGCATATCTGGTGGCCGCAGCTTCCGGCGGCAGCGAGTGCATCCACTCCGTCGCTCGTCAGT
>CAYLJD010000224.1:0-1127 GCA_964383875.1 uncultured Halobacteriales archaeon | reverse complement strand
TCGTCGGTCTCGAAGGAGACGTCACCGTGGTGTTCGTTCTCGCGGACGCTGACACCCTCGCTGTCCTCGTCGGTCTCCACGGCCTGGTTCTCCTGTTCGGACTCGTCGTAGCTCCCGAAACCCATACCAATACTTCCCGCCGCTGACGGATAAGCGGCGCGGTCGCTCCAGCCACAGCCCGCGCGAGGCTCGACGCCAGGCGGGAGTCTCGGCCAGTCGGCGTGAATCACCAGTCGTAGCGTTTTCGATACCCCGGTCCGAACGGGGGACCGAAGCGCCAGTGCGACCGGATCACAATCGCCGCCCGCGGGTCCGTCGGAGGCCGCCATGAGCGCCGCGACCGAGATCATCGGTCTCGTCGTCACGATCCTCGGCGTCGGGGTGGCCGCGCAGGTGCTCGCCGACCGGCTGCGGATCCCCAGTGTGCTCTTTTTGATCCTCGCGGGCATCCTCGTCGGCCCGGAGGGCCTGGGCCTCGTTCGCCCCGAACTGTTCGGCGAGACCTTGCCGGCCATCGTGGGCCTGAGCGTCGCCATCATCGTCTTCGAGGGGGCTTTCCACCTGCACTTAGAGCGCATCCGGGAGGCCCCGCGCGAGTCCCTCCGGCTGGTGACCCTCGGCGCGATACTCTCCCTGGTCGGGACGGCTTTCGTCGTGCGCTACGTGATCGGCGCGTCCTGGGACGTGAGCCTGCTGGTGGGTTCCCTGCTGGTTGCCACCGGTCCCACGGTGATCACGCCGATCGTGAGCGTCGTACCCGTACGCGAGCGGGTCGCCACGACGCTCGAGACCGAGGGCGTCGTCAACGACGTCACGGCGGCCATCCTCGCGCTGGTCATGTTCGAGTACGTTCTGCTGGGCTCTGAGGGGATTCCGACGGTCCTCAGGGCCTTCGGGAGTCGCCTCCTGCTCGGCGTCGTCGTCGGGTGCGTCGTCGCCGCCGCCGTCTGGTACCTGCTCGAGCACGCCGGCCTCACCGCGGAGAACGCCCCCCAGAACGCCCGCCTGATCGTCTTCATCGCCGCCCTGGGGGCCTACGGCCTCGCGGAGGTGGCCGCCGAGGGCATCGGCATCGCCGGCCAGCTCGGCTCCGAGTCCGGCATCGCCGCCGTCGCCGCCGCGGGAGT
>CAYLJD010000223.1:0-2519 GCA_964383875.1 uncultured Halobacteriales archaeon | reverse complement strand
CAGGGCCAGGAGGCCGCCCAGGTCGCGTCGACACACGCGCTCTCGGACGCGGACTGGCTCAGCTTTCAATACCGCGAGCACGGCGCCGTCGTCGCCCGCGGGCTCTCCCACGAGTACCTGTTATACTGGATGGGCCACGAAGCGGGCAACGAGTGGCTCGCGACGAAGAACGTCTTCCCGATCAACATCTCGATCGGCAGCCACCTGCCCCATGCCACGGGGATGGCGTGGGCTGCGGAGCTCCAGGGCGACGACGTGGCGGTGGCGTGTCACTTCGGCGACGGCGCCAGCAGCGAGGGCGACTTCCACGAGGCGTTAAACTTCGCTGGCGTCTTCGACGTGCCGACGATCTTCGTGTGCAACAACAACCAGTACGCCATCTCGGTCCCCCGGGAGCGCCAGACGGCAAGCGAGACAGTCGCCCAAAAGGCCGACGCCTACGGCATCCCCGGCGTGCAGGTAGACGGCATGGATCCGCTGGCGGTGTACGCGGTCACGAAGCAGGCGGCCGAGCGAGCAAAGGCCAACGCGACCGACGCGCCGCGGCCATCGTTGATCGAGGCCGTCATGTACCGGCTCGGCGCTCACACCACGGTCGATGACCCCTCAAACTACCGCGAGGACGAAGAAGTCGAGGCATGGCGCGAGAAGGACCCCATCCCGCGTATGGAGAGGTTCCTCCGGGAGCGGGGGCTCCTCGACGACGAGGCGGTGGCGGCTATCGGCGAACGAGCGAGAGCAGAGATCGACGAGCTCGTCGACGCCGCGGAGGAGTACGATCCCGATCCGCCGGAGATGTTCGACAGCGTGTACGCGGCGGACACCGGGCGAATCGCCGAGGGTCGCGAGCGGCTACAGCGACTCCGCGAGCGCCATGGCGACGATGTGCTGACGCGGGACGAGTGACGTCCGCCCACGACTTGTGGACTCCACTAGCGTCACGCAGTGTCGATTGGAACTCGTCCGCGAGTTGATCGATAACGCCCATCTAGAGAGCATCGCACGGCCATATGGATGGTTGGTGGTTCTCGTAGATGATTCGCGCGCGGAGGTCAGCACGGGAGCATATCGAAGCGGTCGACCTCGACGAGGGGAAGGCGATTTTGCTGGGCAACGTCACCCCCGCCGACGCGAGGGCCGTCACAGAAACCGATCGGACGATCAACGCCGATCGGAATCAACTTCAGTAGCTCCCGGAGAATCGTGACCGGCACGCAGTCGAACATGGGAGGTATGATGCCTCGGTCACTGATGGGGGCGAGCGGGCGGCTTCGACGTCGAGGACGACGATTCCGGCGTGCCCGAGGACAAACGTGATGAAGTGTTCGACGCTGGGTACTCGACGGACGAGGAGGGGATGGCTTCGGTCTGAGCATCGGCGAGGAAATTGTGGAGGCACAGGGCTGGGAACTCCGAATCACCGGGGGCCTGATGGACGTCCACGATCCGAAATCACCGGTATCGAGTTCGCTCCCGAATGGATTCGCTCTATCTCACCCACTTCCATCACCGTGATGCGGAGGAACAGTTTATGCGGCTTATAACTCGATCCGCTCGACGATCCGATCGTCGTCGGATTTCGAGTTGATGGCGACGATTCGGACGAGATCCTCGAGGCCCGAATCGGCGAGTTTGGCCTTTAGCAGCGTGTCCACCTGATAAACCCCGGCGGCGCTGGTCATCTCGATCTCGACGAGCACCGGTCGATCCGTGCCCTCGCTAAGCGTCACCCGCCCGATCGACTGGCTCGAGACGGTATTGATTCCGCGGCCGCCTTCTTCGTAGGGGATCCGCGAGCGACCCCGTTCCATGTCGAGTGCATCGGCTACCCGGAGCACGCCCGCCTCAAGCGTCAGCGGTTGCTCCTCGGTGTGGTGACAGAGGATCGCGTGGAGCACCTCGCTTTTCACCCGGACAGCCGCAGCGGTATCGTAGAACTCCGGAAGCAGCCGGTCGAGAACGTCGGCAGCGAGGGGGATCGAGTAGTAGGTGTGATTGTCGCGGTGGACGACGTGGCCGATGTCGTGGAGCACTGCCGCGAGAGCGACGATCACCGCCTCGTCAGCCTCCTCGAGGCCCTGGTCGACCGCGCCGTTGAACTCGACCCCGCCCCGCTTGAGGATCTCGTAGAGACACAGCGCGCGGTCCCGGACGATCTCGACGTGCTTTTGGCCGTGGTCGTTGTACCGGAGTCGGTCGACGGGGTTGACGTTTTGTGCCTCGAGGTACGCCGTAATCTCCTCGTCGGCATCGACGACATCGAGGACGGCGTTGAGACGATGGTCTGGAAAGGCGTGGTCGGCCGCCGGATCGTACCGGCGAAGGCCGTCAGCCGGCGCATCACTCATTGGCAGAGGAAGCGTCGCCTCGGAGATAAGGCTGGCCCGTCCCTCCGGGAGACGTTCCGACGGCTCCACCGGCGACCGAACTGCCGGCACTGTGGAGCGAGTGGGCCCGTCTAGATTGCGTTAACTGCTGTATCGACGGAAGTCCAGAGATCGCACCGAAGGCTGGAAACG
>CAYLJD010000222.1:0-2582 GCA_964383875.1 uncultured Halobacteriales archaeon | reverse complement strand
CCGAGTTGCACGTCCGGGCGCTCGCGCGCGGGGGTGGTAGTGGTTGCGGTTGGCTTGCACGAACCAGTCGCTGGGCCGCCACCACCGTTCGCCGTCTTGTGGCATTCATCACCCGCGCGGCCCACCCACCGAACAGGCAAGTCGGTGGCTCGGCAGCGCGGCAAGGATGGCCTTGAGTTTGCCTGCCGGGATGCTTCTGATTTCGACGGGGTCGGTTCTCCCTCCCCCTCAGAACAGTGACCGCAACGGGTTGATCGGCAACAGCTGTTCCGCCACCACGCGGGACATCGGGAGCGCGAACTCGTGGGTGTACGCGAAGAACCCGAGCCCAGACACGAGGAGATAGACGGTCGTTAACCCCGCGGCGACACCGAGTAGCGGTGCCCCCGTGTCCGTGAGGCTCGGGAAACGACCGGGCCAGGCTGTTTCGATGATCGCCCAGCCGCCCACGAGCGTCGCGATACCGAGCGCCGTGAGGGCGTAGAGCTGGACTGCTTCGCCGAGCACCGCCTCGGTGGTCCAGAGCACTGTGATGTACAATGGGACACCCAACGAGACAGTGAGCGCGTACCCGGCTGCGATTCGTCTCCCCTCCTCACGCACGGCCCGCCGAACAGGCGGTAACCGCGCGAGTGCGTACACGCCGAGCGGGTAGATTGGATGGATATATCGCCCGGTCAGCATGAAGTGGCTCGGGAGCCGACTCATATAGAGTAGGACGAAGAGCGCCACGATGAGGGCCGCAAAGAGGTCCGCCGTTCGGGTCGGATCCCGCCGAACCGTTCGAATTCCGCGTCTCACCCGCTGCCACGGGTCGGCAGCACGTTGCGTTCTCGCCCACCGGATTGCTATCGCCGGCGCTAGGGTGACCAGCCCGAGCAACGGCATGGCCTCGAGGACACTGAGGTTGATGGCCCGGTCGTTGTGTCTGGGGAGTCCGCTGATGTAGCCGCTCCGGACGAACGTGTTCGACAGCCGTTCGGCGTTTCCGAGCGGTTGGAGTGAGGTCTCCATGTAGGTGAAGAGTAACTCGACGCGACTCGTCGCGGCGGACGCGACTCGGCCGACCAGGTACCCGACCATACCGATGGATCCGGTCCCGCCGCTGCCGCCGCCATCATTGGAACTTCCACCAGTCGGCCCAGTTTCAGTGCTGGGCGCTGTCGACCCAGTTTCAGTGCTGGGCACTGTCGAGCCACTGCCGCCAGAGGTCTCTCCACCAGCGAGCTGGCCGACGTCGGTGAAGGGCTGCCAGAGGCGGGGTGGCTCAAGTGGGGTTCCAGCGATCACGTAATTCGTGAGGACGAGCGGGACGATCGAGAGGACCAACGCACCAGCGACGACGACCAGGTCGAGCGGTCGATTTGACCTCGCTGTCGGGAGGTCAACGGCCACCAGTGCAATGAGTAACAGGAGCCCTTCGGCGGAGTGGACCCACGCGGTCAGGCCGACCCATCCATAGGCGAGCGCTCGGAACCCGGTCGCCGAGTGTCGCCCCGGCGCCTGACGGCTCCGGAAGAGACAGTAGAGGGTTAATACGGCGAGAAAGGCGGTTACGGCGTGTCGCTTTGGGAACGTCGCCCAGAACCCGACTGGCGAGGCGACCCCGGTAGCCAGCCCGGCCATCAGGCCGATGTGATTGCCGTACATCCGGCCCACGAGTCGGTAGAGGAACACGGCGGTGAGCCCAGCCGCGGCCATCGTCACGAGTTGCAGGCCGATGACTGGCCACCACCGAGCTGGAATCGGCGTCGCGACGGCGACGTTGCCGGCGAAGAGGCCGATTGCCGCGATCGACCCGAACGCGACGGCCTGCTGTCGACGACCCACTGCGTCGCCGACGACCGTGCTTAATCCGAGCAGTCCGAGACACCACGCTCCGGCGAGGGCGATCCGCATATCCACGAACAGTGCCAGCCCTTCCAGAAGCCAGACGATGGGCAACGCGGCGAAGACCATCCCGAAGTTCCGGCCGTAGCGTCTGCCATCGACGACGTGCATGCCAGGTGTGATGCCGGACGACGGGCCGTACGTCACCTGGTCGACGCTGAGGCTGCCGTCCGCGACGCTGGCCATGGTATTGGCCACGGCGAACGTATCGGTCGAGAAGATTCCTATCCGCCACGTCACGGCGAAGAACAGCATCGTCCCCAGGAAGAGCGCGAACCCCGTCCGGTCGCCGAATATCCAGCGGGCGACGGTGATCCCCACCGTATCGAGGTCGACTGAACGATCTCGGTCCTCCCCGCTCATGCCTGGACCTCAACGGTGACCGGCTCTTCGGCGAGGATCTCGAACTCGTCGGACTGTAACCGAATCTCGATCGTCCCGTTGTACGACGCTCGATCGACCAAGGACGGGCTGAGCTCGACCGGGCGATAGTCAGGCTCGACCGTCTGATGGGGCACTCGACGGAGCTCGACCGTCTTGATGTCGGTAAACCCGATCCGGGGTATGTGGATGACGAATTCGAGGAGCGGGTTGCCGGTCACCGACCCCACTCTGATTTGGGGAGACGCTCCTGTCAGGTGGTACGTTCCGGCCCCGAAGTCGCCACGCTCTAAGACGGCTGTGCCTGGGAC
>CAYLJD010000221.1:0-2583 GCA_964383875.1 uncultured Halobacteriales archaeon | reverse complement strand
TCTTCCGGGACCCCAGCGACAGCCGGCACCCTGCCGACTGGATGGTGCCCCTGGATGACGAGATACTGACACTGTTCCACCGGAAGGACCTCGTTCTCACGCCGGCCATCGTAGCCTACAATCTGGATCGGAGTCGAGAGGAGGTCAACCGCCGGTTGTCCGAACTAGCCGACTGTGGACTCGTCGATCGCGTCGAGCGGGGGAAGTACCGGATCACGGCCGTGGGTGAACAGTATCTCGGTGGCGCATCGGAGTGGACGTGTACGAGGGACGACATGGGGTCCGTTCAGGCTGGCCACCCCGGGTCGGAGGCGAACGTCTGAGGAGTGTCGAGACCGGCGGCGCAAGCTTCATTGGTGTGTCGTGTGACACCTCGCACCATGTCGGCGATACCGGGATGGCGGGACGTCCGGCGTCGGAGTACACGGTACGGAGTGGGCATCGTCGTCGCGGGGCTCGTCTTGCTCATCGCGTTGCGCCTCTGGGCCAGTCCGATCGCCCGGGAGGTAACCGGCCGTGGGGAGAACGGCCTGCTCGAGTTCCTTCTCATTCCCGTCTTCCTCGGGGTCGTCGGCCTCGGCATCCTTCTGTTCCTCTGGGAACCTGACGGGTCGGGCTGAGATGGCTGATCGGGTACTCGGCGGCGCCCACCCGCGGCTGTTCCAGCTCGTCGCTCTCGGTCTGCTGCTGCTGGCCGCTGGCGTGATATTGGCCGTCGTGGACGGCCGCCGTTGGGGCCTTCGAGTGGGTTTCCTCGGCGTCCTCTTGCTCGTTTTCGGCGGCGCCGGGTACGTGGCGATCGGCGTCTTCGAACGCCACCCCGATCGGTAATTCGGCGGCAGGGGAACTGATACCACGAGTGCGAGGAATTGGCGTACGAGGCGGCCGGCTCGAGGTGCCGCATAGACACACCAGGGTAGTGTGAGGGGCCGCCGGCGCGGTGCTCGCCTTGACAGCTAACTAGTTCCTTGCTATCATGACCCAAGATTTTCGGTTGCTCCCACGAATACCGGACCGATGGCGCCGTCGACGCGAACCCTGGTCGTGGGGACCGTCGCCGTACTCACACCGCTGCTGATCGTCTACGAGGAGCTGCTGGTGTTCGCGGAGACGACCGGGACACTTCCCCCGGGTATTCGGGAGTCTCCCTTGGTCCTGGCCGGGATTCCCTTCGGTATCGGTGTCGCACTCGTGGTCGTTCTCCTCGGCGCAGCGATCCATAACGCCGAGACGCTCCGGTAAGTCCTGGGGGGTGCTACACGGCCAGCGCGTCGACAACGACCACCACGAGGAGGACACCGAGATAGACGTTCGACGCGTGGAACGCCCGCATCGCGGCCCCGTCGGACTGCTGGCGGTGGAGCCCGACCACGGCGACGAGGAAGACGGCACCGACGACCGTCGTGGTGAGGGCGTAGAGCCAACCGAGCGTCGCGGTGGTACCGAGGAGGACCGCGCCGGCCATGGTCGCGCCCAGGTACAGAAGGATGTGTCGGCGGGTGACGCCGCCGCCGCGGACGACGGGAAGCATCGGAATGCCGGCACGGGCGTAGTCGTCGCGATACGCCAACGCGAGGTTGTAGAAGTGTGCCGGCGTCCAGAGGAAGATCACCGCACCGAGGACGAGTGCGGGTAGGCCCACGGTGTTCTCGACTGCAGCCCACCCGATCAGCGCCGGGAAGGCTCCCACGGCACCGCCGAGGACGATGTTCTGGCTGGTGTTCGGCTTGAGGACGAGCGTATAGCCGATCGCGTAGAACAGTATCGCGAGGATCGCGAGCGCGGTTGCGAGGACGTTCACGAAGACGAGGAAGACGGCGACGGCTGCACCGGTCAACACGAATCCGAAGGCGACCGCACGCCGAGCCGGGATGACCCCGTCGACGAGGGGCCGGTCGGCCGTGCGGGCCATCTGGCGGTCGAGATCGCGCTCGAGGACGTGGTTGAACGTCCCCGCGGCGGCGATCGCGAGCACACCCCCCACGGAGGTGGCGACGATGGTCTCGATGTCGAGACTCCGACCCGCAGCGAGCCCCATCGACGCGAGTGCGACCAGACAGAGCAGCCACCACAGCTTCGGCTTGGTCAGGCGGAGATACCCCCGCAGCCGTTCGCTTCGTCCGGGGGATGTCGCGTCTCCGACCGTCGCGTCGGGATCTGTCGGCGGTCGATCTGTCCCGGGCGCGGCGGGTGTCTCGCTCTGGCTCGACGTCGAGGCAGTCCCAGAATGGTAGGTCTCGAGGTGCCAGAGTAGCGCGAGGACGATGGCGACGAATATCACCAGTGCGAGGACGAGGTGAGCCGCGGCCACGGCCGTGGAGGTGGTTCCGCCGACGGCCACGGCCCCGATCCCGATTTGGAGCGGGTAGAGGAGGACTGCTGCCCCAATGCCGACTTGGATACGACTCGACCGCTCGGTCCGGACGGCCTGCCGGAGTGTGATCAGTAGCAGAATGCCGACGAGCAGCGTGCCGGCCCGGTGGCCCCAGGCTGCGAGCAGGGCCGGATCCGCCCGTTGGGGGAGCCACGCACCGGCACACGCCGGCCACGTCGGGCAGGTTCCGGGACGGTTCAACAGCGCGG
>CAYLJD010000220.1:0-2590 GCA_964383875.1 uncultured Halobacteriales archaeon | reverse complement strand
GCGAGACCTGTCTGAAGGCCGTCGACGACTTCGTCGAGCCCGTCGAGCGCCTCGCAAGCGATCCCGACCGGCGCGATCAACTGGGACAGGCAGCCGCGGCAGCCGCCGCGTCGTATACCCTCGATCAGGTTGGCGACGACCTCGTCGCGGTCTATCGAGACCTTCTCTGACTCGTCAGCGAGAGCTCACGTCTCCCGTTGGACGACCGGAAACCCGCAGGCGACACAGTGTGCACGGTGGTCCTCGTAAGTCAGATCGCAAAATGTACAGACGGAGGGCTGGGCTGGTCGACGGCCGATCAGGGCGAGGAGCGAACTGGCGCGTTCGAGCAGGCGCGTGTGGATCATGGCTCGACACACTGGCTCGTGCTGGTCATCTGATTGCCGGGAAGGATTCCTCCCCGGAGTTCTCGCGTCGTGTGATTGGGTCCGCTCGCACGGCGAAGGCGGATCGGTGCGGGGGATCGTTTCAGCATGTTGCGTTCATACAGCCAGATATACTTATAATTTCTGTACAAACCGTATAGTATTCCTAAAATTGTTTGAGTATATCGGCATATTTCGGCGAATCCAATACAATATGTCGAAATCCGGCCCCAGTGTCCCACCGACGCACCGACGGGGGAGGGACACGCAGGTGCATGTCGGTCTGCAAACCACGAACGGGGTCCGAGCCCCCCATCTCGTCGATCGGTGTCACCACGGACCTGTCCGAGCGGAACCCTTAGGCCCGCGGCCCGTGCCAGCTACCGACAGGATGGCCAGCGACGAGGAGATCGCCGCGGAGCGCATCGAGCGCCTCCAGACGTTGGCCCGCGACGCTGTCGCCGACGGGCATTCGGATCGCGCCCGTGCGTACGTCCGCCGGGCCAAGCGCCTGGCAGAGCGGAATCGGCTCACCCTCCCCCGGCGGGTGCGGTACTTCACGTGCGACCAGTGTGACGCCTACCTCCGGCCGGGGACCAACGCACGGGTACGGTTGCAGGACGGCCACGTCGTGCTGACGTGCGACTGCGGCGCGCAGGCACGATACCCATACGACTAGGCTGCCCTTTCGTCGGACTAAGCCAGGTTTAACTCGCCGCGGGAGCGAGTCCTCCGACATGAGCGACCGCAAGCGCCGGCAACAGATTCACGAGCTCGACGCGACTGTGCGTGTCGGCAAGTCCGGCGTCGGCGCCGTCGCCGACGAACTGGCAACCCAGCTCGACCGGCGGGATCTCGTCAAGGTGAAGTTCCTCCGGTCGGCGCGTGGCGGCGCACCAACCGACGAGTTGGCCGCCGACCTGGCCGAACTGGCGAACGCTGACGTCGTGGAGGTTCGCGGGCACACCGCGGTCTATGCATGATTGCCCAGACGACGCCGGTTGATCCGGTTCCCCAGCCGACTGACCTCCCGCCGGTTGCCGAAACCCTCGCCGGGTTCGGCGTCCCGTACGCCGCCGCGATCGGATCGGCGATCACGTTCGTCTTCGTCTTCGTCCTCGTCTACTCGGTCGGTCGGCTCACCATTGTCCCGATCGTCCGCCGGATCCTGACTGCGCGGAACCTCGATACGCACGCCCGGCGACCGCTGTTGAAGCTCACCAAAGGCACCATCGTGTTCGTCGCAATCTCGGTGGCGTTCGGGCTCGCGGGGTTCGGCAGCATCCTCCAATCCCTGGCGACGATCGCTGCCGCCGCGACGCTCGCCATCGGCTTCGCCATGCAGGACGTCATCAAGAACTTCGTCGCCGGCATCTTCATCTTCACCGACCGGCCGTTCCGGATCGGTCACTGGATCGAGTGGGACGGCCACGCCGGGATCGTCGAGGACATCAGCCTCCGGGTTACGCGCGTCAGGACGTTCGACAACGAGTTGCTGACAGTGCCGAACTCCCAGTTGACCGACAGCGTCATCAAGAACCCGGTCGAGGGCGGTCGACTCCGCCTGAAATTCGTCTTCGGGATCGGCTACGACGACGACATCGACGCGGCGACCGAGATCATCCTCGAGGAGGCCGACGCCCACGACGGGATCATGGACGACCCGGAACCGTCGGTCCGGCTGATCGAGCTCGAGGATTCCTCGGTCGGCCTCCAGTCGCGCATCTGGATCGACGATCCGAGCCGCGCCGACTTCGTCAAAGTGCGGGGCGAATACGTGAAGCGCGTCAAAGAACGGTTCGACGAGGCGGGCATCGAGATCCCGTACCCGCAACGGGACCTCTCCGGGGCGATCGACCTGGCGACCGGCGAAGGCGTCGCCGACCCGCCGACCGAGTGAGCGCCCGGGACAGTCGTCACTCCTCACGGTCAAGATGAAGAGTGGACACCCGGGATAGCCCGGCGTTCGGGCGCGGGTAGTCCCGCGCGCCTCCTCCACCCCGCGACCCTGCGAGCGACGGGTGTCCGCGGGTCCGCTGCTCGCTTCCGCGCCTGACGGGGTGCCCGCGGTCAACCACGCGCCTGCGCCCCTGCAGGCACAGCCACGTGGACCGCCGTCCCCACAGGACGAGGCTTCGACGTTGGCTTGCGGGGCCCGCGTCCGTCTGCACGGACGCCCCCGGCGTTCGGTCCCCGCTTGAAGGCCACAGTGCGGGTGACGAGCG
>CAYLJD010000219.1:0-2679 GCA_964383875.1 uncultured Halobacteriales archaeon | reverse complement strand
GATATCCGACCACTAGCAGCGCCGGCGTCACGAGGAACGACCCGCCCATCCCGAAAAACCCGTAGAGGATGCCGATGAACAAGCCGAAGCCGACGAAGAGAGTGATCATCACGATACCAAGCCCGAGGAGTTCCACGGTTAGTCACTCACAAGTAATTCACAGACGGCTGGGCTGGCAACCCGCATCAGTGCCCCGTATCCGACGTACAACGTGATCGCTTCTGCCAAGACGAGCCCAACCGTGGCAACAGCCTGTCCGGACTCGCCGAATGACGGTGCGACCAGCAGAGCACCCAGTAGTGCCACCATCAAGCTCACCAGTATGACTTGGACCGTCGGCAACCCCCACGGAACTGCCGCCGACTCGTCGTGGTGATCACTCATGGCTTGCTCCACCGTCAGTCCGAACACTATCGGACGGTGCGATGTTCTGGTTACGGCTGAACAGGTTCGTCGGATCGTATTCGTCCTTCAGGGCGACCAACCGCTCGTAGGCTGGCCCGAACGTGGTCTGCATCATGTCGTCGCCCTCCTCGAAGAAGCCCGGGAAGTTCAGGTAGACCGAGCCGTCGGAGAACTGGCGCATGTCGTCGAGACAGTCACGCACCCAGGCGACGTTGGCGTCGTCGTTTTCGCGGTCTCCCCAGTTCGCTTCAACGCCAAGGAGAAAGGGAGCGTGGCGTCCCGCAAACGCACTGTCCTCGGGATCGAACTGAGCGATCGCGCCACCGAGCTGCCAAACGTCGACCGTCGACAGCGGTGAGGGCGCAGCGTCAGCCCAGTAGGCGATTCGATCGATAGCAGAGTCCGAGAGATCATCCAAGTACAGCGACTTCCAGTAGTAGCGCATGCCGTCGGGGTAGTCCTCGTCGAGGAGCTGTTGGAGTTCGGAGTAAGGCATCACCCCGCTGAAATCGGCGAGCGGCTCCGCGAGGTCGCGCAAGGTCGACAACGCCCGCTCACCGTCATCGACCGGCCCGGCGTAGCACCCCATGATGGCGAATTTCTGCCGATGGACGTCGCCGTCATCGAACAGTTCCCCGTCGGGAAGTTCGCCTGCGAAGAGGAGCGTACTGACCTCGTCGGGCGCCGACTCGACATACTCACGGTACGCTCGGAGGCAATCGGCCAGCCGGTCGCTCGGATAGAACACCAAGCAGATCGCCACGTCGGGTCCGATGGGGTGGAGTTCGAACTCGAAGGACGTGGCGATGCCGAAGTTCCCGCCGCCGCCGCGGAGCCCCCAGAAGAGGTCGGCGTTCTCATCCTCGCTGGCGGTCAGGAACTCGCCGTCCGCGGTAACGAGGTCCACGGAGCGGAGATTGTCACAGCTAAGGCTATACTTGCACCGGAGGTGGCCGATGCCCCCACCGAGTGTGAGTCCCGCGACGCCCGTGTCCGAGACGACGCCGCCGGGCGTCGCGAGGCCGAACGCCTGCGTCTCGTGGTCGACGTCCGCCCACGTGGCGCCAGCCTCGACGCGCGCGGTTCGCGCGTCGGGGTCAACATGAACACTGGTCATCTCCGAGAGGTCGATGACGAGTCCGTCGTCGCAGACGGCGCTCCCGGCGACGTTGTGTCCGCCGCCGCGGACCGCCACGAGAAGATTGTTTTCGCGGGCGAAATTCACCGCACTGATGACGTCTGCAACGCCACGACACCGAGCGATCAGCGCCGGATACTTGTCGATCATCCCGTTCCACACCGCGCGAGCGTCGTCGTAGTCGGCGTCGTCGGGTCGAATAACAGATCCGTGGAACGCCGCCTCGAATTCTGCTGTTTGCTCGTCGTCGAGGACTCGTTGGGCCATACCAGACGTACGCTGGAGTGGGGTTTGGCCTCACCTATCGAGTGACGTTCGATGACGGAAGTACCGTTTCAGACGACGAGACGGGTTTCACAGCCTGTACACGCTACTGTTACTACCTCTGACGCCCAGTAGCTAGTGAGTGAATCTCATGGAGTCGAATGGAAACGAACAACCGACAAACGACGGGCGGCCACCACCGGGCTCGCCGGTCTTAGAGGCCATCCTAGAGAACGAACGGACCCGACGGTATCTCGGTCAGCGCTTGAACGCCGCGGGCGACCGCGTCGACACGGACCTGCTCGGCGACATCGTCCGCCACGGCCCAGTCCTCGAGGCACTGCTGGAGGAACCCCTGGATCGCGGAGAAATCGAGGAGCAACTCGACGTTTCACGGGCAACGAGCCACCGCTTCACCCAGTGGCTCGACGAGCAGGGACTTGTTGTGAAAGTCGAGGGCCGATTTCGATTGACCGGGCGTGGCGAAGTCGTCGCGGAGGAGGTCCTCCGGTTCGAGGCGAACGTCTCGACGGCGAACCGACTGGCACCGCTGCTCGACGTCATCTGTGAGGACCACCGGGAGTTCGTCGTCGAGCCGTTCGTGGACGCGACAGTTACCGTCGCGAAACCTGACGATCCATATCGGCCCGTGGAGCGGTTCATCTCCCTCGTCCAGGAGTCGGAGACGTTCCGAGGGTTCAACACGACACATATGGCACCGCTCGTCCTCGGCGGGTTCCATCAGCAGGTATTCGACGCAACCGACACCGAAATCATCTACCTCCCCCACATCGCCGAGAAACTCTTCGAGACGTACCCCGAGCGGGCCAAGGACGCGATCGAGGACGGACACTTGACCCTCCGAACGCGCG
>CAYLJD010000218.1:0-2708 GCA_964383875.1 uncultured Halobacteriales archaeon | reverse complement strand
CAGCGACCGGGAGCGGGCCGAGGGCTTTCGAGCGGTTGTCTGCGGTAGCGGTGGCTGCGACGTATGGGAGCGGGCCGAGGGCTTTCGATCGGTTGGCTGCAGGTTCTATTGCCGAATCGTATCGGAGTGGGCCGAGAGCTTTCGAGCGGGTGACTGCGGTAGCGGTAACTGCAACGTATCGGAGCGGGTCGAGGGGCTTCGAGACGGTTACGGTCGCGGTAGTCCAATACCCCTGGCCACGTCACCACAGTCTATCGATCACTCCTGGCCGGGTGCCCGAGTTCCGCCTCGACAGCCGCGACCTTCTCGGCCATCGGGTTCGCGCTCGTCCGCTTGTCGTCGATCTTCAGGAACGTCGAGACCCGGTCGGCGTCGACGGCATCGTGGGCTGCCTGGGCCGCCGCAAAGACCTCCGCAGCGTCGCTCGCCTCGACGAGCGTCCCCATCGGCGTCGTCTCGTAGTTCACGTCGTAGTCCTCGAGCGCTGCGACGGCGTCGGCCACGTGGGCCGCCATACTCCCCTCGACGACCGGTGCCACGCTCAGGAACGCACTCGCTGTCATGTACGCATCCACGACCGATGGAGGGGTAAACGTGCGGGCTGGTATCCCGTGGGTTCCTTTCACCGGCATCGCAACGACCAGCGGCCGCCCCTCCAGCGAGCGCCCGACCCGCACGTCGCACCCGGTTCGACCCGTTAGGAGACGGATATTGTGGAGTGAGTTCGCCATTGCCCTCATGTAGTCCGCCATCGCGCTTGCGTACGCCTGGTGTCACACCAGGCGCGCTGACGGGCGCAGCGACCCCAGACATCAATTGCCGCTCGCACAGCGCTCCGGGACGAGGAGCAATTCCACCGTCCCGGATTCTCTCCGCGTGGGCTCTGTACCCAGTCGATGCCGAACAATCTGTGTAACCCCCGGTTGCCTCGCGGTATCGGCCCACTACTGGCGATAGCCGGCAGGTAACGAAGGGACATCCGACTCTTTACCGACCAATGGTACAGTCTATCGTGTTCGACGCAGCGACACAGCTCCCACTCCAGACCGGCGGCAACCTCCTCGGCCTGGCCGTGCTGTTTCTGATACTGGCGGTCGTGGCGGTGATCCTCGGGGCTCGAGGCGTCGCCGGGCTCAGCATGAGCATCGCCAAGTGGCTCGTCATCATCTTCGTGGTCCTGGCGATCATCACGTACGTCGTCGACACGGGCATGGTCTAGGTCGAAACCCGGGTGGAATCAGGCGTCCAATCTTGATCCCCTGACTGTTTCCCGAGTTCGGTACGGACTCTCAATTCAGCCCCGGATCTTTCGCCGCTTTCAGGTCGTCGAGGACGGTCGCCGAGATACGGGTCTGGCCAGTCGATGAGCACTCCCGGCGATTCATCCCGTCAGTGGACTGCTCGGTCGATCTGTCTATCCTGATAAACTCAGACAAACTTGTACATCGTTGTATTTATCCGTCCCTGGCCACCAGAGGGAATGGAGCGCGTCACTTGGTGACGATAACTCGTCATTTGCGCTCCCCTGTGGGCTCAGGTTTGGCCACCTCCGTTCCACAGGCTTCGTGAGTGTTCCACCGTTCGGACATTCCCCGTACCCCGGACCGTTCTCGAAAGAAGGTGCCAAACGGTCGGATAGTAACCTCCGACTACAGTAGCAACCAGGGTAACCCCACGTTCGTCTCATCGCCTCACCCGGGTGCGAGCGACACAGCAAGCTGGTCGCTCGCGAGTGGGTTCGCCAGAAGTGCGCTGGCCGAGATTTGAACCAGAGCCAGACGGTCCTGCTCACCTCGCTTCGCTCGGTTGCGCGGGCTGCGACTGGTAGGGCTCAAATCTCGACGACCGAATTCGCCTCACCCGAGTGCGAGCGACACGGCAAGCCGGTCGCTCGCGAGTGGGTTCGGCAGAAGTGCGCTGGCCGAGATTTGAACTCGGGTTAGGACCGTGGCAGGGTCCTGTGATACCACTACACCACCAGCGCCCGGTGCGTTCGAAGGTGGGGCCGGAGGCGATAAAAAGGCTTCCGGATGCGGGTCCACCGCCGGATCCACAGCGGAGCCGTGCGTCCGACAGCCCCCGCCCTCACATCGCCGCCTTCGGCCGCAACCCGACGCCCTCCTCCCGGAACTGGAGGTACTCGCCGAGATCCGTCGTCGTGACGACGCCCCGTACCTCGCCTGCCTCCTCGACGATGGCCACGCTCCCGCGCTCGCCGCTCAGTCGCATCACGAGATCGAAGGCGGGCAGCGTCGACTCGACGCGTACGACCCCCTCGTTCATCACCTCGCCGACCGTGATCGCCTCGCGATCGCCCGCCCTGACGGACTTCAGGTCGCTCAGCGCCACCACGCCGACGGCCTCGCCGCCCTCGACGACCGGAAACGCGGTGCGTCGTTCCGCGAGCATGCGCTCGAGGAGGTCCGCCACGGACGTCCCCGTCTCCACGGTGCCGGATTCGGGTCCGAGGAGGTCCGCGGCCGTGACCCCCTCGAGCAACGACTCGAGCATCACGACGCGGGACTCCCCGGTGGCGGCGACGTAGATGAACACCGCCAGGAGCAACAGGAGGGGGCTGAACGTCACGACGACCCCGACGACGGCGAAGAGGAGCGCGAAGAAGACGCCGATTCGCGCTGCGATCCGCGTCGCCTCGACGTGGGAGCGCCGGCGAGCGATGAGCGCCCGGAGGACCCGGCCGCCGTCCA
>CAYLJD010000217.1:0-2785 GCA_964383875.1 uncultured Halobacteriales archaeon | reverse complement strand
CGAAAAGGTGGATGCAACGGAATCCGTAGAGCGAGCAAACAAGTACAGTGTACGGTCCGTTCCAGCGACGATCATCCTTGATGACGAAGACAACGTTGTCTCGAAGTTCGATGGACTGACGCAGGCCGACGACATCACAGCCGTCTTATGAGATGTAATTAGCTAACAGTGGTCGTCTGCACGCGTTTCGTGCAAACCACCAGACAAGTAATGGAAGAGAGTCAGCCGGTTTATCCCTAAGTATCATATAGACTGCTCCCGACCTTGGCATATGGTATTCAGTAACACGGTTTGGGGTGTGCTTGAGCAGTGGAGTCCGATGTCATTTCTTGCCGCAGGGGGACTGTTTGCGCTCCCCGCAGTTGCCTCTGGATTAAACGCAGTGACAGGCACAGAGATCGCTGTGTCACCTGCCGTCATTTTCATGTTCATGTTAGTCGTTTTTATCGGGCTGCTCGGGTTGTATCCGCGACTCGCCGAACGGGATTCCACGCTGGCGAAGGGTGGCGTCGGCCTGCTTGCAGTGACAACAGCAATAATAATCCCGGCCACCGCGGCCTTCATGCTCTCAACGGGACCGCCCTTCGGGAAGGCAACCGCCTTGGCGATCGTCGTGACTGTGGCGGTCGGGTCCGCGCTGACCGTCACGACGTTTGGCATCGCCAGTCTCCGGACCGGCGCCCATTCGCGTACCATCGGCGGCTTCCTACTGGTGATGACCGTAGGTGTGTCATTCATTATTGTCGCCATGCTGGTGTACGGTCACTCGACCCCAACGTGGGTGGGATTCGTCGTCAACGGGCTCGTTGCGACCTCCTTGGGAGCCATCGGCTCCGTGCTTCGAACTGAGGACATCCCGACCGAAAGCCCGGACGCAACCGGCGACGTGACCGCGAGTTAAACACCATGGACGACGTGAAATCGACTGAATCACCGCTAGAGGCGGCCGCTCGAACGGTTGGCTCCGACACGATCGAGGCCTTCAAGCTCCTCGCTGACGAGACACGGCTTGCGATTCTGCTCGCTCTGTGGGAGGAGTACGAACCCCACGCGGACGAGAACGTCCCGTTCTCCCGGCTGCTCGAACGGGTGGACTACGACAACCGGGGAAACTTCAGCTACCACCTCAAGAAACTTGAGGGACCGTTCGTTACGCAACACACCGAGCGAGGCGGGTACGAACTCCGGATGTCCGGCCTGAACCTCGTCCAGTCGATTATCGCAGGCACAGGAATAGATGATGTATCGGTTGACGCGGCCGAGATAGACGAACAGTGTCCGATCTGTGACGCGCCAACAGCGATGAATTACCGTGATGGAGTCGCGTTCTGGACCTGCACCGAGTGTGATGGGGTCGCACCGGGCGTGTCGGAGTGGGGCCCGTTGAAGGACCACTTGGAGGGAGTGGTGGGGTTGACACAGTTCGAACCCGCTGGCGTCGACGACCGGACGCCCGCTGAATTGCGAGCCGCGAGCATGGTCGCCGAGCATCAGAAGGCGCGAAGTATGTTCAATGGGCTCTGTCCGACCTGTTCGGGTCCGGTTGACGGCAGGGTGGAGTACTGCGAGGACCACGAATCACATGGCGTCTGTGATAACTGCGGGTGGATGTTGCGCGTCTTCGCACAGTTCCGGTGTCGGATCTGCGAGGACTACGCCGATGTCGATCCGGGACACCTCGCGTTGTTCCATCCGGCGGTGGTCGCCCTCTACGAGGACCACGGGATATCGACGCGGATTCACACCGAGGACGTGAGCAGTGCGAGGCGTCTCTTCGACATCATGACCGACCACGAGAGAGAACTCGTTTCCAAGAATCCACTCCGCATGGTTGTGACGGCCGCTGTCGATGACGACGAAGTCAGCCTGACGTTCGATGAGACAGCACGCATCATTGACGTGCGTCGATAAGGCCCCGTCAACGACTTGTTCTCGTTCGACCCCATTCGAGGTGATGTGATAGCAGATATATATGTCAGACCTCTTGTTTTATAGTTATAAAAATGATTTTTATCATCTTCCGGCCCCTCTACTGCTCTGTCCCACCGTGGCCGCGGGAGACCAGTCCGGGACAGAAACTGCCATGGCACCAATATCACGCGAGAACCCGGCGCTCGTCCGGCGGTTCCTCATGCATGTCGTTGCGTGCGGGGACACGAACACCGTGGCGGACCTCCTTGCGGCTGATCCCGAAGATCACCCCCTCGTGTTCGAAGGCGCTCAGCGCCGAGGGACGGTGACAGAGTTGGGGTGGCAGGTTCTCGCCAGCGCCGACGTCAACGGGTACGTCGAAGACGTGGGAGCGTCCGCCGACCGTGTCGCAGTACGTGGGCAAGAGAACGGCACCCATCAGGAATCATTAATGGAACTCACGCCGACCGGTTGGTCGTTCGAGATCGAGAACGGTCAGATTGCCGGGATCTGGTCGCTCCCCGACGGCCTCGGGCTCCTCACTCAGCTCGACGTTGTCCTCGAGGAGTATTCAACCCAACCACTGCCAAGCACATCCCAAGGATAGCAACAATGACTCGTACTCCAATTCAGCACCCGCACGCATCGAATCCGAACCCGTTCATCGAAACGACCGACGCCGTCTTGGAGGTCACCAACGATGCCAGATAGAACCGGCGTGTGGGGAGTGCTCGAACGGTGGCGCTCGGTGATGCTCCTCGTACCCGGTGGTGCATTCCTCGTCATCGCGATTAACGCCGGATTCAGGATGCTGGCGAATACGGGGATGAACCTGTCCCCTCTCGTTCACCTCGGTCTCATGCTGCTCGTCTAC
>CAYLJD010000216.1:0-2792 GCA_964383875.1 uncultured Halobacteriales archaeon | reverse complement strand
GGTAGGTGTCGCCGAAGTACTCGCGGACGGCGTCGGCCTCGTAGCCGACGACGAACACGAGTTCCGTGGCGCCGGCCGCGACCGCCGCGTCGGCGGTGTGGGCACAGAGCGGCCGGTCGGCGACCGGGAGCATCGGCTTCGGGACCGTCTCGGTGAGTGGTCGCATCCGCGTGCCCTCGCCGGCCGCGAGGATGACAGCGTGCATGCCTGGGGGTCGACGCCGAACGGGAAAAGCGGTCGGGGTTCGGATCGGCGCAAGGGCGATTCGTCGTCGACGGAGCCGGACCCCAACGGTCGCTCCGGTGGCAATGCACGGGGACACCGCCGTTTTGACCGCACGGTCGGTAATAGTCCAAAATATGTTGGTTGTTATCATAATCAGCAAGATTTATTACGAACCGCGGACAAATCCCGGATGGCTCCGAGGTGACAGACTCATGCTCGAGCCGATGACACCGAGCAGCTGGCGACAGAACCTCGACTTCCCGAGCCGCCTCTTCGAGGGGGCCACCGGTGGTAGCGACTACGAACTGTACGAGGAGGACGGCGAGTTCGTCCTCAGCATCGACGTGCCCGGCTTCGAACGCGAGGACATCGACCTGACCTGGGAGGACGGCGTCCTCAACGTCGCCGCCGAGCACGTCGACGACGACCGCGGCCGGAAGCGCACCTACCACCGACGCTTCCGGTTCCCCAAGGACGTCGACACGGACGCCATCTCGGCGTCCTACACGAACGGCGTCCTCGAGGTGACCCTCCCGATCCGGGAGGGCATCGAGCTCCGCGGCGAGCAGATCCCGATCGAGGGCTAACTCCGGACTGGCCGCCGGCCTGCGCTCTGCAACCGGCCGCCAGTCGGCCGGTTCTCGCCCAACGAACAAACGATCCCGTTTTCCGCCTGTCCGGTTATTTGGTGTTGCTGCCGGTGGGAGCGCCGACTCCGTGTCCTGCGAGTACCGGTGAGGTTTCCATCAACTGAGGGCTGCCGTAGCTGACCCTTCTGCGCGAGGTCGCGGCGCGCTCCGAGCGACCCCGCTCGGCCGAGGACCGGCCATTGCCGTTGCCCCGGTTGCGGCCGGAATCGGGTCCCTGCCACACGTTCCCGGAAGGTAACTACTATACCAGCGGCGGTCCGACTTTCCGCTGCATGAGTCAATCGTACGACCGGGGTCTCGTCGAGGACTTCGGGCGGTGGCGGGAGTTCTCCGCCGGGATGTGGGCCTGGGTGCTCCACAAGTTCACCGGCTGGGTGCTCATCGGCTACCTGTTCACCCACATCGCCGTCCTGAGCACGGCGACCGTGGACGGGGCCACCTACACCGCCACGTTGCAGGGCCTCGAGGAACTCCTCCTGGTCCGCTTCCTCGAGGTCGGACTCCTCGCCGTCGCCGTCTTCCACATTCTCAACGGCGTGCGGCTCCTGTTCGTCGACCTCGGCGTGGGCCTCGAGGCACAGGACAAGGCGTTCTACGCCGCGTTGATCGTCACTGGCGCTATCACCGTCGCGAGCGTCCCCACGTTCCTGGGAGGGATCTGAGATGGCCGACTACTACTCCTCGTTCGAACCGAAGGGCACGCGGTGGTTCCTCCAGCGTGTGACGGCCGCGTTCCTCGTCGTGGTGCTCGCGTTCCACTTCCTCCTCTTGCACTTCGTGAACCACGCCGCGGAGATAACGTTCGCCGGCACGACCGCCCGGATGAGCCAGGTCGGCTACTTCCTCACGATGGTGCTGTTCCTCGTCACCGCGACGTTCCACGGCGTCAACGGCGTCTACAACGCCCTCGTCAACCAGGGGCTGGAGGGCACCCAGAAGACGGCCGTCAAGTGGCTACTCGTCGTCGCCGGCGTCCTGCTGGTCGTCCAGGGCGTCCGCGTCTCCATCGCCATGACCAACATCGTCTAACCATGAGCACGCAAGTCACCGAAGAGGACGCCGAGACCGAGGCCGAGACCGAACCGGAGCCGGAGGCCGAGGCGGAGTCGGCCCACCAGGATCGACGGATGACCGAGAAGGCCGAGCGCGCCGCGCTGCGCGAGCAGGCCGAACAGGAACTCGAGGAGAGCGACCGGACGGTCGAGCTGAAGGTGTTCCGGTACGACCCGGAGGTCGAGGGCAAGAAGGAGCCGCGGTTCGACACGTTCCGCGTCCCGTTCACCAAGGGGATGACGGTGCTGGACGCGCTGATCTACGCCCGCGACCACTTCGACTCCTCGCTCACGTTCCGGCACTCCTGCCGGCAGGCGATCTGCGGCAGCGACGCGCTGTTCATCAACGGCCGCCAGCGGCTCGGCTGCAAGACCCAGATGGCCGACCTGGAGTGGCCGGTCCGCATCGAGCCGCTCCCGCACGCCGAGGTCGTGAAGGACCTCGTGGTCGACATGGAGCACTTCTACGACCAGATGGACGCCGTCGAGCCGTACTTCCAGTCGAACGAGTACCCGTCGAGCGACCTGGAGGAGCAGCGGCAGTCCCCCGAGAACCGCGAGAAGATCAAGATGTCGACGCGCTGCATCTGGTGTGGCGCCTGCATGTCGTCCTGCAACATCGCCGCCGGGGACAACGAGTACCTCGGGCCGGCGGCCATCAACAAGGCCTACCGGTTCGCGATGGACGAACGCGAGGGCGAGGACCTTCAGGAACACCGCCTCAACCTCGTCGAGCAGGAGCACGGCGTCTGGCGCTGCCAGACCCAGTTCTCCTGTACCGAGGTGTGCCCGAAGGACATCCCGCTCACGGAGCACATCCAGGAACTGAAGCGCGAGGCGGTCAAGAGCAACCTCAAGTTCTGGT
>CAYLJD010000215.1:0-2892 GCA_964383875.1 uncultured Halobacteriales archaeon | reverse complement strand
CGCCGTCGGAAAACTCGGCGACGGCCGTATGTTCCGTGTATTTCTTTTCGCCCGTCCGCTCAACTTCCACCGTCGGCTCGGGTTCGGGTTCCCCGTCTTCTACCTGTTCGTCTTCGGTACTACCGCCGGAACCGCCAAGCAGTCCCATACCCACAACCGAACGCCCACGTTATTATAATTACGGGAACTCCAAAGAAAAGCGACAGGTCGCCGCGCTAGCGGCGGCCTTCCAAGCGAACGCGAACCTCGCCGATGTCGGTGCCGCTCGTCACGTCCGACCCGGTGTGGTCGACCACGTGGAACTGGTCGTTCATGTGGTCGGGGAGCAGGATCTGGTCGTCCTCCTCCTGGCCGATGACGATCGCCGAATCCACGACGTCGATGTCGGAGTTGTCCGCCCACGTCGAATAGGGCTCGTTGCCCGTGTTCGACAGGGAGGTCACGTCGACCGTCACCTCGTCGGCCTTCCGCGAGCCGAGGTTCTCGCTCATTCGCCGTCACCTCCGAGCGCCGCGTCGACCGCGGCCGACCGCTCGCCCTTGTCGAACTCGGCGATGTACTCGGCGCGCGCCGTCTTCGAGGCATTCGTCTGCAGGTTGAACTCCGACGCGTCCTCGCGGAGTTCCTTGCAGACCTCCTTCAACTGCTCGCGGTCGTAGGTATCGACGAGTTTGTTCACCGTCGACTTCTCGGGCTCGGGCTCCGGCGCGGGTTCGTCCGCGCCAGCGATGTCCCGGAGTTGCTCTTCGAAGGGGCCGGCCTTGGCGACCGAATCCAGGCCGAGCGCGTCGAACACGCGGTTCTGCAGGTCGATGTCGGCGCCGCGGCCGAACACGTTACCGGGCAGGCGGTTCTGCTCGAGCAGGAGCCCGGCGAACCGCTCGCGCTGGTCCGCGTAGACCACGTCGATGTCCGGGCGGCCCTCGAGGTGGCCGAGCGCCTCGTCGGGGACGAGCGCGAACTTCCACGACCCGTCCGATTCGGCGTCGGGGCCGCCGTCGAGCGGGGCGGCACTCGGCCAGCCCGCACTCGACAGGTGGGCCTCGGCGGCCCAGACCGTCTGCGAGCCCGTGTACCGAACGGCGACGAGTTCGAGCGTCGTCTCGCCCGCCTCCTCGCGTTCGATGTCGTAGCTCGATGCGGTGATGCTGGACATGAGTTACTCCTCGATCTCGGTGATCTTGCCCTGGGCCTGGGCGTCACGGCACACAATTTCGCTGTACTGTGCCCACGCGGCCTCGGCGCGGATGTTGCCGGTAGCCAGCGGGTTGACCGGCTCGTCGGGGCCGGCACGCCAGACGTCCGGCGCGCGGTAGTTCTCGATGCCGATCTTCGGCAGCGCCTGCCCGTCGCCGGGCACCTGCCCGGGCGTCGTGTCGAGGATGAAGATCCGCGACAGCGACTGGCCGGGGACAGACGGCGCGACCACGAGCGGGATGCCGTCCCAGTGGCTGATCCGGGCGGTGAAGTTGTGGCCCCACCGCGTCTCGGCGTCGTTGACCGACTCGCTGTCGGCGTCCGCGAGCGCGTCGGCGCGGAACTGCGATTCCCGCATATCCGACATCACGCGGGCGGTGTCCCGGCCGGTGATGATGATCAGGTTCTGGTACTCGGCGGTCGAGCCTTCGACCTGCGTGTCGATGGCCGAGTTGATCAGGTCGGCCGTCAACTGCCGGAGCGTGCCCGAGCCGTGGTCGACGTTGGCGTCGAACCAGTTGGACTCGTTCGAGGCGTCCGACCCGGTCGCGGACCGGTCGACGTCGTAGACGTCGAGGTCGCCGTCGTCGTAGTTCGTGCCGTCGACGAAGTCCCCGCCGTTGGTTTCCTCGTCCTCGGACGCGACGACGCGGTCTAGCTGGACCATGCCGGGGTCCGAGCCGTAGTCGTCGTCGCCCTGCTCGATGCCGTCGGCGACGAAGTCCCGCTCGATGGAGCGGTCGACGTACTCCGCGCCGAGGTCGACCAACTGCTCCATCCCGACCGTGTCGTGGCCGAGGCGGTTCTCGATGTCGTGGATGAAGTCCGTGTCGATCGCCATCGAGGTGATCTTGACGTCGGCCTCGACGGTGCGGAAGTCCCACGAGGTGCGCGACGGCAGCGAGCCGCCGCCGGCCACGCCGGTCGCGCTCGGGGGGTTGAACGACGCCCGGAACGTCGCCGCGGGCGAGTCCTGATTGACGTTGATGTCCTCGTCGCCCGTCCGGTCGATGTCCGGCAGGGCGCCGATGATCGGCGTCTTCATGTTGACCTGGTTGTAGATGGCCAGGCCGGCGATACGGTTAGCGAGGCCGAGCGAGTCCACGTCGAACTGCTGCTGGGCCTCGAGCGTGTCGAACAGGCCACCGGACCCGCCCGCCATCGACTTCATCGTGTTGAAGTGATTGAACGGACCCTGGCGGCCGTAGATCTGGCTCGCGAGACTCATTATTCGGTCACCTCCGCACCGTGGGCCTCGGCGAGTTCATCGATCGCCGTCTCGAGCCCCTCGGCCTCGACGCCGCCCCCGGACGGCCCGGGAGTGGACGCCGTCTCCATCTGCGATTCGATGGTCTCGGTCAGGTTCGAGGCGAGGTTCTCGCCGACGCTGTCCAACTGCGATTCGACCGTGTTCTCGAGGTCGGACATCCGCGACTCGAGCTGCTCCTCGGTCACGTACTCGTCGCCCTCCGACTCGGTCTCCGCGTCGCCGAGGCGCTCGTCGAGGGCGTCCTCGACGGCCTGCGTGACGAGTTCGCCGACGTCGGCCTGCTCTTCATCTTCCTCGTCGTCGGGGTCGTCCTCGTCGTCGGCCTGCGTTTCGTCGTCGCCGGGTTCCTCGTCGACCTCCTCTTCCATCGCGCGGATCTCCTCGACCATCGCCATGACGACCTCCTTGTCGACGCCGAGGTCGTC
>CAYLJD010000214.1:0-2941 GCA_964383875.1 uncultured Halobacteriales archaeon | reverse complement strand
GCTTGGCCGGACCTCTACGAGTTCCACTGGGAGACGATGGTCCCACTATCGCTCGGTCTCTGGGGCCTCTCTATCGCATTAGTCATTTTCCTCGAGTCGACGAGCCACCTGTTCAGCAGCTACCATCGATCGAAGCTCAAGCGTCGAGCATTCTCTGGGCTGCTCGGCATCCTCGCCTGGTGGTGGATCGCGGCACTCTCCCTCCGGTTCATGGAAGCGCTGACGGTCTACCTTGCGCCGAGTCTCGCGACGGTGTCGCTCTTCGAGACACTCTCGTTCAGCGCCATGGGCGTGCTCGGGCTCGTCCTCACGCTGATGACGGATCTCATCCTGTTCATCCTCATCGGCCTGATCTACTTCCTCCGACACGTGATGCTGTATCTCTTCGTCCTGCTGATGCCGCTCCTGATCGTCTTCTGGATTCCCGGCGTCGGCCCGTTTGCCCTCGTCTCGAAGTTCATGAAGCGGCTGGCGGGATTCTACGTTCCGTTCCTGTTCATGTCCGTGCCGGTCGCCCTCCTGCTCCGGCTGGGGCAGATCCTCGGCTCGAATGCCGACCTGTCGATGGGTGGCATCGGCGCATGGATCACCGGACTGGTCATCCCGCTCATCGCCGTCATCTCGCCGTTCGTCCTGTTCTGGCAGGCCGGCGCACTCTTCTTCATGGCCGAACGGGCGGCGTCTCACGCCTCCGCACAGCGTGCTAAACGTCGACTGACTAAAGCCCGAGACAAGTCCGGGACTGCAACACACGGCGGCCGAAATTTCGTTCGGGGCGCGCAGGGCAAACCAGGTCTCCAACGAGATGGACAGATTGTCTTCGGGTCGGGGAACTCGCGAGCCCACGCCGTGGGGTCACGTCTCAAGTCTTCCAGTTCGGCCCTCCGAGACCGGCTGGGCAAGACTGGAGGTAGCGAGGGATTGAGCGGGTCAGCGTCGACCGGCCACGATCGCACCGAGAATTTCGAGACACTCAGAAATCGGACCGATAGCGGCCAGAACTCGCGGGCAAGCGACAGCACGGAGAGCGAGAACGAGCGACCCCGGTACATCTACTGAGCTATGACAGACACCGATTCCACGAAACGCATCCCGAAGTCGATGGGTACCGACGCGAAACTGTTCAGCACCTACACTCTCACCGACCTGGCCGTAGCACTGGTGCCAGGCGTCATGGTCGTGCTCGTCCTGCAGGTTCTCCTGCCGACCACGGCAACGATCGGCGGGGTTCGACTCCAGACATTCACGCTCCCATTCGTCGGCGTCGCAGTCGCGATCGGAGCGGTCTTCGTCTACCTCACGCCCGCATACACGACGAGTCTCGACTGGGTCGTGACGTTCATCGGTTACCAGCGAGCCGAAGCCGAACTCACCCACGAGGACGCGAAAGCCTACACCCACGTCGAGCGCGTCCACCCCGAGATCGATGCCGTCGAACGAACGGACGGTGCCTTCGTGGGATTCGTCCGGGTCCGGCCACCGACGATGGCGCTGGCGACCGATGAGGAGTGGGGACGGACGGCCGAAGCCTTTCGCGAGTTCTGCAACACGGCGGTGCAGTTCCCCGTGCAACTCTACGCGACGACACAGCCGTTCCCGATCGAGGAATACCTCGGGCGCTACGAGTCCCGGCTCTCGGATCCGGACGTCAAGGACAATCCGAACCTCGGCTCTCTTATCGAGAATTACGTCGAGTGGTACGCCTCGGATCTGGAGGAACGCCGGATGACCATTCGCGACCACTACGTGGTCGTCCCGGTGACGCCTGCGGAGGTCCACTTCGAGGAGGCGAGTCTGACCCAGAAACTGGCGATGGTTCCGCTTCTCGGCCTGTTCATCCGGGCCAGGTACGCCCCGCGACGAGCAGCTGAGCGGGCGTCGATGATCGACGAACTCGACGAACGGCTTCGACAGGTCGAGGCTGGCTTGCGGGAGATCGACGGCTGTTCGGCACGCCGCGTCGACGCCGAGGCGGCGACGGAACTCCTCGCAGAATTCTGGTCAGGGGAGTCTCGATCTCAGGGCAACACCACCCAGCAACTTCGGGGAACGCCCATCGTCGGAGGGCTCGCATGATTCCCGACTGGCTTCCTTTCAGGAACGGCCACGCTGACAGCGAAGAGGCCCCGGACACGAGTGACGTGACCGTCGACTACGATCCAAGCGGCGACGAACTCGACACTGTCGGGGACGTCCATCAATCGATCGTGACGCCGTCCGACCTGGAACGCACCCCACAGGCGATCCGGACGGGTGAGACGTGGACGCAATCCCTCTGGATCGGCGAGTTCCCCGAGATGCCCGTCGACGGCCTCCTTGAAGGACTCTACTCGTCACCGGAAACCCGAACGACGGACATCGCGATCCACCTCGATCCGCGCGATACGGCCGAGACGCTGGACTCGCTGGAGAACCGCATCGAGGATCTCGAGGCCGACTACGAGTATCTCTCCGGGAAGCAACGAGCGGGTGCCCGGGGTGTGCAGAAGGACCTGGCCGATTTCCAGGACATGTACGACGTCCTTCGGAACACGTCGATGACGGCCTTCGACGTCTCGATGTACATGACTGCCCGGGGAAAGAAGCGGTCTGACATCGACGCTGACGCGGTTGCCAACGTGGCACGGCGATCGCCGGCGAACCTCACACCGATCACGCCGCGGTGGGCCCAACTCCAGACGCTCGTCTCGGCCAGTCCAATCGCTCACGACCGATTCGATCAGACGATGGACGCCCGGACGCCCATGCTGGCCGGCGCCGTCGGGGCTATGTTTCCGTTCGTTTCGGGTGCCTTTGCCGAACCCGGCATCGAGTACGGCACCTACGCTCTCAACGAGTCTCCCCTGATCTTCGACCGGTTCAACCGTGAGACGGGCTACTGTGCGATGGTCATCGGCAAACTCGGTGCGGGGAAGTCCTTCTCGACGAAACTCCAGCTCTG
>CAYLJD010000213.1:0-2970 GCA_964383875.1 uncultured Halobacteriales archaeon | reverse complement strand
ACGCGCTGGCCGCCGGTCAGCGGGCCGGCCAGGGCGGCCGTGTACACCGCGTCGATGGGCCGGCCGCCGGTGCCGACCTCGCCCTGTGCCTCGGCCGTTGGTGACTGGGCCGTCCCCGTTCCGACGGCGAGGCCGAGCGCCGCCAGCAGTCCGGCGGCACCGGCGCCGGTCGCCGCCGACGCGACACCGCTGGTCGCCCTCAACGCGCCGTCGCTGGCCTCGACGTCGTCGAGTCCCGCTTTTGTGGCCGCGAGCGTTTCCTCGTGCTCGTCGAGACGGCGTCGGTGCTCGTCGAGCTGGGCTTCCAGGTCGTCGAGCGAGCGGTCGGCGGCGACTGCTGCCGACTCCCGATGGTCGCCCGCCGAGTTTCCCGTCTGCTGTGCCGAGTCCACCCGCTCGTTTCCACCGCTCCGAGTCATACCTCGGTCCCGGACAGGCTACCCCGTAAGTGGTGTACCTGCATGTGGTAAATTCCCCACAACTATCTGATGAGTGGTGGTTGGTGGCACACGCGGCCGTCGTCGGCTCGGGGTCGAATGTGACGCGAAAGCGGTCGATGGTCATTCGGCCTCGTTTGGACGTCTGATTTCGTGACGCGAGCGGCCGAGGCCTTTCGAACGAACGTTCCGAACCGCGGTAGCGGCCCTGAAACACCGAATTCGGGCGTCTAAACGCGGCCAGTCATTCCTTTCTCCCCGTTCGGTTCGAAAACACGGGCGGTCGTCGATGCGCTGTTCCAGCGCATCGTTTTCCTGGGGAAGTCATCGACCTCCTGGTCCCCGCTGTGTCACTCAGCGATAATCCGAAATCCTTCGATACGGAACGTAGTACCCGATCTCGTCGATCCACGTCGACAGCCAGTCGTCAGCGGTCCGTTCATCGATCTTCCCGGCGTCGATTGCGGCCACCAACACACCAACAGAGCCGATGACTGTCACGCCCTGCTCTTTTGCGAAAGATCGGGCATCGCCGTCGTCGGTGAGTAGTCGACCGTCGTGTGCGTCTGCGAGGGAAACCGCCTGTGATTCGCCCGGATCGAGATGTCCACTGACGAGGGCTTCTCTATTTGCGACGGTGTCGGGAATCGTCGCTATTGGTATCGCATCGTTCAGGCTGTCGAGTGCTGACTGGAGATACGGGTGATCGTCGACGCCGTCGTGGAGTTCGGCCCGAACGACTGGCACAGCGCAGATGCCAGCGCGTTCTGCGAGCAAGTGGACCTGATCGAGGTATGCGAATTCGAGAGGACCGTCGTGTTCAGGACGCTCGGATCCGATGGGACGTCGTCAGCCATCATTTCGGGCGCGGCTCTTCGTCGTCCGACTCCTCGTCACTGAATTCGAGTTCCGTCGCCGCGTCAACTTCGTACGCTGCCTCCGCTTCGTCGACGAGGCCGAGTCGGAGTTCGACACCGTGTTCACGGAGCATATCACGCATCGTCCAGCGGTCGACGTCGGCAAGTCGTGCGGCATCACCGAGCGTGATCCGGTCCTTTTCGTAGAGCGCTACTGCGGCAGCGATGCGCTCGTTCTCGTGGTCGTCGAAGTATTCACGCACGAACTCGCGAAGGGCATCACTTTTGCCGCCAAACACCCCCGCCTCGACGGCCCCTTCGATGAGAAGATCCAGATCGTCCGGGTAGGAGCCGGTGATTCGTGCCATCTCTGTTCGAAACGACGGCTTCATACTAGTTATGAACTTTGCTGCGACGAACGTCTGCATCGAGAGAGCCGATTACAACTGCTGATTGTGCCAGGAATGAATCGGAATTTATCCGGCCGTTCCGGGGCGTGACCATGGCGCTGTACGACTGTACCCACCGGATCGAGACGGGAATGCAGACGTATCCCGGCGATCCGGACGTGTCGATCTCCCCGCACGCGGCCCACGAAGCGGACGGCTACCGGGTCACCTCCCTCGAACTCGGGAGCCACGCCGGGACCCACATCGACGCCCCGAGCCACACCGAACCGGACGGGGATACGCTCGGGACCTACACCGTCGATAGCTTCCGGTTCGAGGCTCGCGTGGTCGACTGTGGCGACGTCGTCGCGCGCGAGGCGATCCCGCCGGCCGCTGTCCCCGAGACCGACGCGGAGATGTTGGCGTTTTGGACCGGCTGGGACGACCACTGGGGGACCGACCGGTACCTCGACCACCCGTACCTGGCCCCCGCGACGGCCAGATGCTGTGTGGCCGCCGGCCACCACGTGGCCACCGACACGCTGAATCCAGATCCGACGCCGACCGACCGCGC
Source organism: uncultured Halobacteriales archaeon (assembly GCA_964383875.1). Classification (GTDB taxonomy): domain Archaea; phylum Halobacteriota; class Halobacteria; order Halobacteriales; family Haloarculaceae; genus CAYLJD01. The sequence continues at coordinate 713 of CAYLJD010000213.1, read as the reverse complement.
GAGTCCGGACGAGCCTGCCGGCGTGCCAGCCCACCACCCGCTGCTCGGCACGGACCGGTTCGTCCTGGAGAACTTGACCGGCCTCGAACGGCTCCCCCAGCGAGTTACCCTCCACGCCTATCCGCTGGCCCTAGACGCCGATGGCGAACCGATCCGGGCCGTCGCCGAAACCGACGCGGGCCGAGACGACAACAGTGGCACATAACCGGGAGGCCGACGATTCCGAGGAGGGGTTCGACGTACTCGAGCAACGGCGTAAACGTCAAGGGACTGACGAACTCTCGCTCCCGCGGCCAACACGACCAGACGACGATGTACTCGCTCGATATCCCGTTCGCGCGGCCCAACCTGTGCATGAGTGGCACCGATACGCCCTCAATCCGGAGGGGTTCCCCGATAACTAGCTGGCGTCGTCGCGGCACGTTCGCCGGGACTGACCTCCCTCTGATCCGGGATGATCGGCCGCGAATCGGCGGAGTCTGTACTGCCGGAACTGAACGTGTCGAAAACCACTTCGTTCTACGGTTTACCGTATGCAGGTACCACGTTTATCCCGATGCCGGATCACCGCCTGACCATGACCGTCTCCACTCGCACGGCGACCGGCAGCGAGGCCACACCGGAGGAGGTGACCGTGCTGCTGGTCGACGACGACGAACACTGGGCGTGGGCGACCGGCGAACTCCTCGAGCGGGAGGGCGACTTTGCCGTCG
>CAYLJD010000212.1:0-2990 GCA_964383875.1 uncultured Halobacteriales archaeon | reverse complement strand
CGCGTGCATGAAGAAGATCAGGAACGTGACCGTCAACACCCACACGTAGTTCACCGACGTCGCGATCGACGACGGGTCCGCCTGGAGGGGCAGCATCATCAGTACGGGCCTCCAGGTTTGTCATCTACTTTCATACGTGCTTCCATATTCTCGGTTTGTTTTGCTACGTTCGTGCTCATCGGCACGTCAGACGCCAACAGATGGTAGTACATAAAGGTTGAGGGGAGCGATGTTCGAAATATCGATCTGTAATACGACGTTCGTCCAATCCACAGAACAATATTATCGATATAAGGTTATTCTTCGTTGGAAAATGTCTCGGTTGTCGGGGTAGTCGGTGACCGAACGGTCACCGCCGGGTGGAGCCAGCCGGGCGGGGCCGCCGCGCGCGCCGGGGCGGATCGACGGCGACGACTGGCGGCGGAACTGCATAGTGGGCTGTCAAGCGTCGGTTGCTGTGACAGTGCGTTCTCCGTGCTGACGAAGGAATCTCGTAACTGATAGCAACGCCTCGCGGGACTTCGCGGGTGAATCCGGCATCTAGCGGGTGGGCCCCATCCAGTAAAGTCAGCGGACGGGCCCTGTACCCGAGTCTACTGGCGGGACCGGACCGTCAAGTTGGGCGGGACCGGCCGGAGAGTCACCCCGGTAGCCAGCACGGCCCCGCACCATAGCGGACAGATGAGGAACGTCGACCAATGCGGTGCGTCGATGGGCGCCGTCATGATCATGACAATATTGATAGTAGGCGGTCCGCGCACGAGCAAGTCGACGTCCCGCGAGGGGGAACTAAATCCCACGCTGGCGACGCCAACGAGGACGGATCCAAGTATCTAGCAACGACGTGTACGATCGGCTTGACGAGGCGGTTTCTCCGGGAGCTGCAGCAGAAACACGACGTCGAAGATGCCGAGTTTCTCGTCGACGGCGCCCCCCCTGGCTGCAGGCGGCACTCCTCGAGGTGAAGCTTCGATTCCAGCACGTCACCCATGGGAACCGGAACGCCGTCGAACGTGTCTCCAACGAGGTGAAACGGGGAACTGAACAGTTTGCAATTCATTTCCGCCACGCCTCGTCCGAGTCAGCCGAGTCGTGGCTCGAAAGTTCGCCTTCGTCTAAAACAACCTAATCTGAACACTGCTACCCATGAGTTGAAGGGTGTAACCGGTGAATCCGGATATGTCATGTCACATGTCAATGTCGGCAATCGACCCAAACCGAACAGCGAGCAGAACAGTCCGGTCAGGACAGATGGAGGGAGCGAAGCGTTCGTCCGCGAACACGACGATGGGGCGGCAACCTGGGTCCTCAACTCGCTCGTGGTGGATCGGGTGACTGCCGAGGACACCGACGGAGGGTACTCGATTACCGAACACCACGCGCATCCAAGCTACGTGACGCCGTATCACCGTCATCGCGGAGAAGACGAGGTGCTCTACGTCATGGCGGGCGAGTTCACGGCGTTCACGGAAGCCGGAAGATGGATCGCGGGTGCAGGCGAGACTGTGATTTTCCCGAGAGGTGAACCACACGCCCTCAGCGTCACGAGCGAAGAGCCGGCCAAGGCCCTGGTGGTCTGTTCGCCTGCGGGCTTCGAGGAGTTCTTCCACGAAGTCGGCGAACCCGCCGGCTCCCGGACCGTCCCCGAGCCGTCTGAACCGGACATCGAGGCGGTTGAGGCGATGGCGCCGAAGTACGACCTGGAAATCCTGGGGCCGCCCCCCGAGTAGCCCAACCATGTATCTCTCCGATCACACCTGGACGGATCTCGGCGACTACTTCGAGACGGAGTCGCTGGCCCTGGTACCGATCGGCGCGACCGAACAGCACGGTCCCCACCTGCCCGAGGGGACCGACTACCTTATCGCGGAGGCGCTGGCCCGCGAGGTCGTCGACCGGACGGGCTATCTCTGTACCCCCACCGTGAATGTAGGCGTGAGTCCACACCACCGGCAGCATCACGGAACCATGTGGGTTGATGGCCCCGCATTCCGGGGATACGTGGAATCCCTGACCCGGAGCCTAACGGACCATGGCGTCGACAGGGTGATTCACGTGAACGCCCACGGTGGGAACACGGAGCACCTCTACGAGATCGGTCGCAGTCTGCGCGACGACGGCGTCTGCTACTCGATTCCTTGGATGTGGGACGAGAGCATCCCGGACCTCGTGGACGACCTCTTCGAGCACAATGGACCGCATGGCGGGCCCAAGGAGACAGCCATGATCCAGCACCTTCACCCGGAGCTAGTCCACGACGACCGGCTCGACGAGGCGCAACGCGGTGGCACCTTGGACCTGACCGAGCGGGAAGGTGCCTTTGTGGCCGGGGCCCGTACGTTCTACGACAACACCGAGATCAGTGACAACGGCGTATTTGGGGACCAGACCGACGCTACTCCCGAGAAGGGGCGACAGCTCTTCGAGGCTGCCAGCGAACAGCTCGTGAAACTCTGCGAGTGGCTTGACGACCGACAGTTCGACGCACTAATGCCCGATGAACACGTGTGAGCTGGCTTAATTCGAGCTATGCCGACTCCCTCGACGACGGAACCGATATCCAGGCCAATACAGGAAAAGAGCGCTTCATGCTTCAAGCGGGAAAAACTCTCCACGAGTCAGGATATCTTGACTTGACGGGGGCCTCCGAGCGTCGGCAAGCCTCTTCTTCCGAATGGCTGGGTTGAATCTTCAGTAACTGATAGGAGACATCTGCTGCATATCGAGGGTGTACCTCGCACGGCCCCGCCGGAAACGCAACGTACAGCAGGTTGGCCTCGAGCTCGATACTTCATCGACCCCCGGGCGACGGACCATTAGAGCCTGGGCGCGAGCTCCTCCGCGAAGTACGTCAGGATCAGGTCAGCGCCGGCCCGCTTGATCGAGACCAGGGACTCGCGGGCCGTCGCCTCCGGGTCCAGCCAGCCCCGCTCGCCGGCGGCGTGGAGCATCGCGTACTCGCCGCTGACGTTGTACGCGGCGACCGGGTG
>CAYLJD010000211.1:0-3040 GCA_964383875.1 uncultured Halobacteriales archaeon | reverse complement strand
ACCGTCGGCATCGTAGATCCCACTGTTCACGTCCGAGACAGCGACGACGGTCGCGTCCCACTCATCGAGCAGGCGCGCGGCGTTCGCGCCGACGCTCCCGAACCCCTGGATGGCGACGGTCTTTCCCTCGATCCCGCCGTCGGTGTACTCGATGGCCTCGCGGGTGATGATCGCCGCGCTGCGCCCGGGCGCTTCCTCGCGGCCGTAACTCCCGCCGATCACGGGTGGCTTGCCGGTGACGATCCCCGGCGTGGTTTCGCCCTCCTGCATGCTGAACGAATCCATGAACCACGCCATGGTCTGAGCGTCGGTGCCCATATCCGGCGCTGGAATGTCGCGCATCGGCCCGATGACGTCGCGCAACTCCTCGGCGAACCGGCGGGTGAGGCGTTCCTTTTCGTCCTCGCTCAATTCCTTGGGATTGACGACGATCCCGCCCTTGCCGCCGCCGAAGGGGATATTCATTACCGCGCATTTCCAGGTCATCCACATCGACAGGCCGACGCACTCCTCGGCGTTCACGTCGGGATGATACCGGAGCCCGCCCTTGAACGGGCCGCGGACGCGGTCGTGCTGAGCGCGATAGCCCGTGAAGACGTCGAGATCGCCGTTGTCGCGCCGCAATGGGAGCGAGACTTGATGAACCGACTTCGGATGTTTGAGCCGCTCGACGGTGCCGGGATCGATGTCGAGATGGTCTGCCGCGCGATCGAGTTGGTAGCGAGCCGTCTCGGCGGCGGTCTCAGGAGCCTGTGCGTCTCTCTCGGCGGCTGTGGGTGTCGGGGTTGTCATGGAAACGGAGTGTCGTTCGGAATCGGGACGGTCGATGGCACGATAACGGTCGGGAGGCACGACGGTGTTCGCGTCCGGCGCAGGGTCGCCGTCGGCCATATTCGGGGATTGTCCGCGTACAGGTATATGTATTACCATAATGACAGCGGATGGCGCAGTATTTGCGATCGACACAGCGGGGTGAGGTCATGGTGGTTTCGCGTTCAGCCCAGGGAAAACGATTTGTCATCGCCGACCGCCCTTTGCCCATGATCGGACGCTATTACGAGGAGTTCGAGATCGACGAAACCATCGAACACGCGACCCGACGGACGATCAGCGAACGCGACAACCAGGTCTTCTGTGACATGACGATGAACCAGCAACCGCTGCACCTCGACAGCGAGTTCGCTTCGGGGACTGAGTTCGGCGAGCGGCTGGTCAACGGCCTGTACACGATGAGCCTCGCGGTCGGCATCAGTATTCCCGAAACCACCGACGGCACCATCGTGGCCAACCTCTCGTACGACAACGTCGAACATCCTGCACCGGTCTTTCACGGCGATACGATCCACGCCCAATCGACTGTGATCGACAAACGCGAGACTTCGGACGGTGAACGCGGCGTCGTCACCATGCACGTTGAGGCATTCAACGGGGACGACGAGCTGGTCTGTGAGTTTGACCGGACGATACTCTCGCTGAAACGCTCCGAGTAAGTCAGGTTCCCACGCCGATCACAAGGAGATTGATGAACGAGGCTACAGTCCAGGGTATCGCCAGCCCGAGCGGAACGACGGGGGTATACTGCTGGGGAAGCAACGGTCGGCAGGCCAGTCCGATGCCGAGGGCGAGGATCTTGAACAGCCCGAGGCTGGCATAGCCGAACTGTTCGAGTCCGAGGCGCGCGACCGGGTTCGTTTCGACAAGACCGCGTTCGAGACCGTAGTAGGTCAGTAGCGTATCCGCGATCATCACTACGATGACGAACACCCAGAGTACGGTCTCGTGGCGCACTAACGTCGCCCAGAGCCTCGATTCCGGTACCGTCTCATCGCGCGTCAGCGACATTCGTCCGTATTCGCCGTCGAGACATATTGCTATCGACTGCCTACGACGGTCATAGGAGGACGCTAAAGGATCGTCCCGTGTTTTTTCTCGGGCAAGTCCTTTTCGAGGTCCTCGTAGAAGGCAAACCTGTTTTCGAGTTCCTCGCGCAGCGTGCTCGGGGGAACGATTTCGTCGATGACGACTTCGCTGGCCATCCGGTGGACATCGATGTCCCGGCGGTACTCCTCGCGGAGTTCCTGTTCGCGTTCACGGCGTTCCTGCTCATCGTCGATTTCGTCGAGTCGGTTCGCATACACCGCGTTGATCGCTGCCTCGGGGCCCATGATGGCGATCTCCCCGGAGGGAAGGGCGATGGTACTCTCGGGATCGTAGGCCGGTCCGCTCATCGCGTAAATGCCCGCGCCGTAGGCCTTGCGGACGACCACGCACTGTTTCGGCACGGTCGCCGAGGAGGTGGCGTAGATCATCTTCTTGCCCTTCTCGAGGATGGCGTCCTTCTCGACCTGCGAGCCGGCCATGAACCCCGGCGTGTCACAGAGGTACAGCAGCGGGATGCCGTAGGCGTCGCAGGTCCAGACGAACTCGGCGGCCTTCTCGGCCGCGGCGGGGAAGATGGCCCCCGCCCGCTTGGCGGGCTGGTTGGCGATCACGCCGACGGGCCGGCCGTCGACTCGGGCGAACGCCGTGATGACTTCCTGGCCGTAGTCGGGTTTGAGCTCGAGCGTCGACTCGCGGTCGACGACCCGGTCGATGACCTCGAACATGTCGTAGCCGCGGTTCGGTTCCTGGGGGACGACGGCGTCGAGCTCCGCCGGGGCGTGGGCCGGGGGCCGGCTCGTCGCCCTCGGTGGGTCCGCTGTGTAGTGGTCCGGGAGGTAGCCGAGCAGCTGGGCGACGAGCTCGCGGGCGTGTTCCTCGCTCTCGGCCACCAGGTCCGCGCTCCCGGAGTGGCGGGCGTGGACGTCGGCGCCGCCGAGCTCCTGCATCGAGATCTCCTCGCCGGTGACCATCTCGACCATCCGCGGGCTGGCGATGGCCATCGCGGACATCCCCTCGACCATGATGGTGAAGTCGGCGAAGACGGGGGTGTACGCCGCGCCGGCGATGCAGGGGCCGTAGAGGACGCATATCTGGGGGACCCGCCCCGACAGCATCGAGTGGTTGTAGTAGTACTTGCCGATCCCCTCGCGGTTGGCGA
>CAYLJD010000210.1:0-3042 GCA_964383875.1 uncultured Halobacteriales archaeon | reverse complement strand
ATCACTGCGGGTGTTTAAGGCAACCGACCCCCAACCCTCCCAGAACCGTGTCACAGCAGACCTCCGACGCGACCGTGCTGGTCGTCGAAGACGAGCGAAACCTGGCGGATCTGTACACGGAATACCTCAGTCCGTACTATACTGTCCACACCGCCTACTCCGGCGAACAGGCTGCGGAGCGTCTCTCGAACGCGATCGATGTCGTTCTCCTCGATCGCCGGATGCCGGACTTGTCGGGTGAGGAGGTGCTCGAGGTGATTCTCGAACAGCAGATCAACACGCGGGTCGCGATGGTCACGGCCGTCGATCCCGACTTCGACATCATCGACCTCGGCATCGACGACTACCTCGTCAAACCCATCGACCAGGACGATCTGGTCGAGACTGTCGAGAAGCTCATTGCGGCTGACGATCTCGAAGCCAAAAAGCAGGAGCTCTCGGCCAAGCAGGTGAAGCGAAACGTCCTCGAAGTCGAGAAGAACCCAGATGAACTGGCCCAGAACGAGGACTTCAAGCGCCTCACGGCTCGTATCCAGCGGCTGAAATCAGACATCGCCGAGATGGAAGACGAATCGGGGGACCAGGAGAGCACGGACCCGAACATGGGGCTGAACTGATCGGAGCTCGTGCGGTCGGTGGTGTGTTCGAACAGATCTCGTCTGCTGACGCGGGTTGCGTGAAACTCAGCCGGGAATCAGCGATCCCCTCCTCTCGCCTCGCGCTCCGCGCCCAGTGGTCGCCGACTCCGATCCCGCACGGATTTTGGGCCTCGCTACAATACGCCCTCGTATGGAGGAGTTCACCGTCCAGACGGACGAGCGACTCGACGTTCGCGACATCACGGACGCAGTCGAAGAGGCCTTGCCAGGCACCGCCACCGGCACGGCGACCATCTACAGCGCCCACACGACCTGCGGGATCACCGTCAACGAGGCCGAGCCCCGCCTCATGGCCGACCTGGCCGACGCCCTCGACGCGATTATCACCGACGACGGGTGGCGCCACGACGAAATCGACGACAACGCTGACAGCCACGTCCGGGCCATGCTGGTCGGACCCGGCGAGACGATCCCGGTCATCGAGGGCGTGCTGCAACTCGGGACCTGGCAGTCGGTCCTCCTCGTCGACTGTGACGGCCCGCGCGAGCGGACGATTCGCGTGACGGCGGACTAATCAGGCCAGTCAGGCGGTCGCCACCGGCTCCTCGCGGCTGTAGACCCACTCGATCTGGTCGGCGTAGGCCTCCTCGATCGACCGGCGCTTTTTCTTCATCGACGGGGTGAGCAACTCGTTTTCGGCCGTCCATTCGTGGGGCACCAGCGCGAACTGCTTGACCCGCTCGACCGGATCGAGGGTCGCGTTGACCTCGTCGACGGCGTCGCCGACCCACGCCCGGACGCGATCGTCTTCGCACAGATCCGCTCGGGCGTCCGGCAGGTCGACGGATTCACGCTCGGCCCACTGCCGGAGCCGCTCGAAGTTGGGGACGATGAGCGCGCCGACGAACTTCCGATCGTCGCCGAGGAGCATGATCTGGTCCACGCGGTCGTTGGTCGCGAACTGGTCCTCGATGGGGCCGGGCGCGATGTTCTTGCCCGTCGAGAGGACCATGAGTTGTTTGAGGCGATCGTGGAAGATCAGGTAGTCGTCGTCGGTCTGTTCGATGATGTCGCCCGTCCTGAACCACCCATCGTCAGTGAAGACGGCCGCGGTTTCGTCAGGCCGCTCCCAGTAGCCATCGGTCACGTTCGGACCGCGGACCTGGAGTTCGCCCACCGCACCCGAGACGTCCTGGAACTCGTCTGGGGGAAGGACGGAGTCGTCGAGCCGCACGTCGACGTTGACCAACGGCGGGCCGAGCGTTCCCGGCCGGACGTCTTCGGTCGGGTTGGTCGACACGACCGGCGCCGTCTCCGTCAGGCCATAACCCTCGACGATCGTAATTCCCATCCCCAGGAACGTCTCGGCGAGGTCCCGGCTGAGGCTCCCGCCACCGCTGGAGAGGTACTCGACGTTGCCGCCCATGCGCTCTCGAACAGTCCCGTAGACGAGCCGGTCGGCGAGCCAGTGCCTGAGCCGCAACCAGGCGCCAGGGTGCGCAGTCCGCTGGTACTCGCGGGCGACATCGAGCGACCAGTCGAAAATGCGGCGCCGGAGGCCGGCGTCGCCGGCCTGCTCGCTCATGGCCTCGTAGATGCGCTCGTAGACACGGGGGACGCTGGCGCCGTACGTCGGCTGGATCTGCGTCAGATCTTCGGCGACCGTGTCCGGCGACTCGGCGTACCCGACCGTCGCGCAGGCGGCGATCATCAGGAAGTGGCCGATCGTGCGCTCGTAGACGTGGGCCAGCGGGAGGAACGAGATCGACGTCGTGTCGGGACCGAGCGTCGGGTCGTCGGGATCCTTGTCCGGGCGGGGCCCGGCCCGCTTCCAGATGCCGTTGATGTTCTGCCGGAAGTTGTCGTGGGTCAGCCGGACGCCCTTCGGCCGGCCGGTCGTCCCCGACGTGTAGATCAGGCTCGCGAGATCGTCGGGCTCGCGCTCGTCGATCCACGCACGGTAGGCGTCTTCGTCAAAGGCCGCCTCGCCGAGTCCGTACACCTCCGCCAGCGTGTAGACGTCGTCGCGGTCCGGATACGGGTCGGCGTCGTCCATGACGACAATGAACCCGAGATCGAGTGACTCCTCGACGTCGACGACTGTTGCCGCGAGTTCGGCGTTCTCGACAACGACCCCGGTGGCGCCGGGATTGTCGAGCAGGTATTCGACCGTGCGAGGAGAGGATTCGGTGTAGACCGTCGTGACGACGGCGCCGGCAGCGAGCAACCCCAGGTCAGACTGGGCCCACTCCATGCGCGTGTCGGCGTAGATGGCGACGCGGTCGTCGGCTGCGACGCCCAGCTCCCGAAAGCCCGCTGCGAGAAATCTGACGATCCGACGGTAGTCGTCGTAGGTGAGCGAAGCGAATTCTCCGTCTGGGGCTGGCGGGACGACGTCTGGCGTGAACGACCGCTCGTAGATGCCGCCCTTGTAGCGCTGGGC
>CAYLJD010000209.1:0-3060 GCA_964383875.1 uncultured Halobacteriales archaeon | reverse complement strand
TTCAGTCCCGGCATCCGATAGTCGCTGATCACGCAGTCGACGTCGTCCGTCCGCTCGAGGTGCGCGAGCGCGTCCTCGACGTTCCACTCGGCGCTGATGTCGATGTCGTCGTGGTGGATTTCGACGTATCCCGGACCAGTTCTACTATCTCCTTGTCGTCATCGGCGTGGAGGACATGATGGATGACTCGTTCATCGTGATAATTGAAAATCGGATTTGATAAGGTTAAAAATAAAGAGGAATGGATTCGAATTAATTTTCTCCTGTATAGGTCATGGAGTTTAAGAGGATGGTGTCCAGCGGTCGAGGGACAGGAGATCGAGGACAGGGCGGGCGCCGTGAGTGAGCTACGCACTTACTTACTTCAATCTGAATCGTGAATTCATTTAAGAAAACCCGGACGCCCTATTGCAGTAATGGCATGGCAAGAGTTTGTCCTCCTCTGTGGTAGTCTCCTCGCGAATATGGCCCTCGTCCCGACGCTCCGGGATTCGACGGCGAGGGTGCCGATGCGGACGTCCGCAACGACAGCAGCGATTCTCGTCGTTCAGACGACGATGTTCGTGTCTCTGGGACTGGTGACGACAGCGGTCGGGACGGCTATCGGGACGGTGTGCTGGCTCGGGATCTTCGCGCTTCGATCGGAGTTTCGAGACTCGGAGCTGCCGCAGATAATCCACCAGTAGACGTCGAACCCTGATCGTCCTCGACTCCAGTGGTTGATACTTATGGGCCCGACCAGTATCACCAGCATGGCGTCGACGAACGGGCCGGCCCGTACCCAGACACCGACGAAGAGGCTGAGCGGTGGGCCCAGAGCCGGAAGCTCCATCTCCGACGTCAGAGGGGACTCGGGGCCGAAGTCGCCGAGATCATCGCCTGCCACGGGCGCGGACCGGTTGCTCGATGAATCCGTCGCCCTCGACATGGTCAGTCTGACTGGGCCGAAGGTCACTCCACAAGCGATCGGATAACAACCGAGTTGTATTCCCAAGTTATACAGGGCTGGACCGGGTACTCCGGTCCATCCGATGGCGTTCAGCGACCGACTTCTTGAAACAGGCACGGACATCTGGGAGGCACAGAAGAACCACCCGTTCGTGCAGGAACTCGCCGAGGGGTCGCTCGATGAGGCAGTATTCCGTCACTGGATCAAGCAGGACTACCGATTTCTCCTCGATTACGCTCGGCTGTTTGCCGTAGCCGGCGCGAAGGCTCGGGACGAGGAGACGATGACCGGCCTGTTGAACATCGCAAACACCACCCTCAGTCACGAGATGGATTTACACCGTGAGTTCGCCAGTGACTACGGCATCTCGCGGGAGGAACTGGAGAGCGTACAGAAGGCTCCGACGTGCGAGGCGTACACCAGTTTCTTGATTCGCACCGCATACGAGGGGTCGGTTGCGGAGATCAGCGCAGCCCTGTTCCCGTGCGGGCAGGGATTTCTCGACATCGGAGAGCACACGGCGGAGCTCGCGACCGAAGACCACCGGTACACCCCGTGGATCGAGATGTACACCAGCGACGAGTTCCGAGACGTCGTCAGGCTGATGCGGGACTTCGTTGATCGATGCGGGGAGCAATATCCGGGCGAACACGACGCAATGCGCGAGGCATTTCTGACCAGCGCCCGGCTCGAATACCAGTTCTGGGAGATGGCCTACACCCGAGAAGAATGGGGGTTCTGACGGTGGCAGAGCTGCACAGATATTTGCCACCTTCTGTTCGCATGTGGGAGTTCAACGAGACGGGCGAGCGCCTCGCCGCGGATGGAAGACCCGACGACGAGCGGTACGCGGAGTGGAGAGACACGTACGTCGGCGAGGAGCTCACGGAACTCACGGGCTGGTGCAAGGACCTGATGGACGTGGTGGCGGCCGAGGCCACCGCTGGAGAGCGCGAGCTGTTCCTGACCTCGGCGCGCTACGAGTACCGGTTCTGGGACGCCGCGTGGCGGGAGGAGGGGTGGGAGATGTGACCGCCGAGACGTTCGAGGCGTACGCGGCCGACCGGTCGGCCGCGCGCTTCACGGACTGGCTGTGCGCCCGCGCCGAGCCGGACTGGTCCGACGCTACCGGGCACCGGTTCGTGCGCGAACTGGGCGACGGATCGCTCGACGACGAGGTCTTCCGGCGCTACCTGGTGCAGGACTACGCGTTCGTGGGGGCGCTCACGGGCGCGTTCGGCTACGCGGTCGGCCAGGCCCCGACCGCCGACGCCAGGACCTCGCTCGTGGGGTTCCTCGGCACGCTGACCGACGAGGAGGACGACTACTTCGAGCGGTCGTTCGACGCGCTGGGCGTTCCCGAGGACGAGCGCACCGACCCCGAACGGGCCGACGTCACCGAGGCGTTCGAGGACCTGCTCCTCCGAGCGGCGCTCCAGGGCGGGTACGAGGAGACGCTCGCGGCGCTCGTCCCCGCGGAGTGGATCTACCTGGAGTGGGCCACGGATGTCCCGGGGACGCCCGACGAGTTCTACCTTCGCGAGTGGGTCGAACTCCACGATGCCCCCGCGTTCGAGTCGTTCGTCGGGTGGCTGCGGGGCGAACTCGACCGATACGGACCGGATCTCGGCGACCGACGGAGGCGTCGCGTCGAGCGGCTCTTCAGCCGAACCGTCGCTCTCGAAGTCGCGTTCTTCGAGATGGCTTACGAGTAACCGTCTCCCGCCCGGTCCAGACCCTTACTGAACTCGGCGGCGGGGACAACCAGGTGGTACCACCTAGTTTTATCCCTCGCGGCCGTGTGGCCCGGGATGATGGGGACACCGAGTGACGGACGATGGTGAGCACGGATCTCGCGCTCGGGCTGACGGCGACCACGCTGGTCGTCTTCACCGGGCTCGGGCTCTGGTACTCGCGGGGTCGCGTCGGGTCGGTCGAGGACTTCATCAGCGCCCGCGGCTCGACCGGTCGGGGGGCGACGACGGCGACGCTCGTCGCCTCCGTGATGGGCATCTGGATACTGCTCTCGCCGGCCGAGGCGGGCGCGGCGTTCGGCGGCGTCGCCGCGGTGGCCGGCTACGCCGTCGGCGAGGCGCTCCCCATGCTCGCGT
>CAYLJD010000208.1:0-3082 GCA_964383875.1 uncultured Halobacteriales archaeon | reverse complement strand
GTCAGCGTTCGTCAGATTGCCGAATTGGTTGAGGAGAAGGGAGAAGAGCCCGCCACAGTCGCTGACCGGTTCGACCTGGACGTCGCTGATGTCTACCACGCGCTTGCATATTACCACGACCATCCTCGTGAAATGCAGGAGATAGCGTCGGAACGTGCGGAGGTCTTCGAGTCTTTCAAGGAATCAATCGACCGCCCCGAGGGCGTCGACCCCGACACCGCCTGAGATGGGAGAATGGCGGTTCTTGCTGGACGAGAACATCGATCCGGCAACGATTGACTATCTGTAGGGAGAGATAGATGTTGGACATGTCCGGGATGTTCTTGGAGGGGGGCAGACGATCAGAATGATATTCTCCCGTATGCCGTAGAGCAAAACCGGCTCATAGTCACGAGCGACGTCTCCGACTTCGGTCGGTTATCGGACGATATATCCGCCGGTGTCATACTGCTATACGACGACGCGATGCCCGCGCACCAGGTTGCGTCGAGGATCATCACGATGGTTGACGCGTATGCGGATCCGGCAGAATTCGGTGGGCGGGAAGTACTCGATTCCTGGCCCGGAGATCGGTTCACAGCGTAGGAATTATCGTTGTATTTTCTCGAACGCCCTCGGCCGCTCGGCATCCCGCGCAGCGCGAGACTTCGTCTCGCTGGCTCTCGTTCGCATGGCTCACGAGAAACTCGCTGTGCGCCTCGTGCCTGCGGTGCTTGCGTCGTCGGGGGACGACCGAAGCGGCCTCGAGACTGATTGGATGAGGGAAATCGAGGAGAATCTCTCCAAGACACCGGCAGATTGGCCCCCTCAAGCACTCTTCACCGGTTGGCTGTAACCTGTAATCGAGGCCGAACCGTGTCACGCACATCGAATCACGCCGACGCCGACATCGTCCGGAACCCTCTATCCGTGTTGTGGTCGCCTCGCCTGAAGCCATCGATCGGGCGTCCCGATTCACCGACAACGGTGTCGAAATCATTCGCCCTTGCGACGTCCCCGATGACGATGAGACAGCCCCGACGCCCAGGTTGCACCCCATACGGGTCGCTGGGTGAGTCGGACGTAAATTGACTGGAGGTGAGGGTTCAGTCTGCGTCGAGGACCGGCCGATCGACGTCCCGATCGGAATCGGTGGCTGGGACGTCCGGACGGCTCGTGAGTTCGGTGCCGCAGATCGGACAGCACAGCGCCGTCCGGTGTGGTTTCTCCCGTGAGCGAAGATCCCGCTGGATGCTGCCGCTCGAGCCGCAGTCCGGGCAGAAGAAACTCGGTTTCGGGGGCGGGTCAGTCTGTTGGGACTCGTCGTATTGGTTCATACGTGTCTATTGATCGGGCAACCGCATAACGATGTCCCATGATACACAAGGGAGGGCGACCGGAGATTGCACCCGTGCCGCTAAGCTGTTCGGTAGGGCCGGTGGTCTTTCCGCGCTCTCGTCGCGGCACTCGACGCCGACGCGATCAGGGCAAACGAGCCCAATGTCCTCGGAAGCGAGCTACTGGCGATCGCGGACGGGAACACGACGAAAGTAGCGAACCCGTACCCGCGAGCCGGTCCGCGACCGACACCGAGTAATCGGCTCATAATTTAGTGTCATCTCCGCGAAGAGTGTTCCGATGGCCCACTTCACCGACCGTGACAAGATCTGGAACAATGCACTGATGCAAGACTCGGTGACCCCATCACACTACGCTGACGTGTTCGGCGTGAGTGAGCAAATGGCGACGGAGACGCTCGATACCATGCACCGGTTGGGACTGCTCGAGAGATACCACGACGAAGACGGCGACGTTACGTATTCCTCGAAAGTCGCCCATCCGAAGTCCATCCCCAAAGTGTAGTCGCGAGGGAGATGGCCACCGAGTCACCTCGTCCCGAGCGGCTCTAACGGAGTCGGTGGATCCAGGGCACGCCCAAGCAGTAAGTGCACAGGAGGGCCTACTACAGCAGGGTGTCTCCCCACATGGTGAACTGCGTACCGTGGAGACATCCCTGTCCGTTCCGCTGACGTCGAGGGATGGCGAGGCCGCTGGGCTCGACAGGCCCACACCGAGCGGCGACGGGATACCGAATGCCAGTTTGTCGGCGACTAGCGCCACGCGTATTCGGTCGGCATTCATCGATCGATGAGCAAACGTAACTGTGACGAACCGCGCGGATTTGGGCCCAGCCGAACCCGTGGCCGAGCGGATCGAGACCGACTGTCCTCCCCCGATTCACAGCCCTGCTTCTGGCGGCTGGCCCGGTCGTCTACGCCGGGCTCAGGGCCCTACCACGGACACTGTCTATCGTGCTGGGGCGTAATCCGAGCCCGAGCAGTATACCACCCACGCTGGGCTTTATCGGTCGACTACCCGATAGGACAACCATGCCGTCGATCGACAGCGAGCACGTCCGAATCGACGTCGACGAGGGCCGAGCAGACATCGTGATCACACGCGAGGCGAAGCGCAACTCGTTGAGCCACGAGGCCGTCAAAGACCTCGATGCCGCGGTACAGGCCGTCGACGATGCCGACGGTATCCGGGCCGCGACGCTACTCGGCGAGGGACCCGTATTCTGTGCAGGCTTCGACCTCGAGATGATGTACGAGAACGACGTCGAGGACCACGACAGCCTCCACCGCGACTTCCGATCCCTGCTCGACACCCTCGACACCATGACGACACCGACGGTCGCCGGGATTCAGGGGGCGGCCATCGCCGGGGGGTTCGAGCTGACGCTGCCATGTGACTTCCGGATCCTCGACTCCGAGGCCAAGTACGGCATCATCGAGGTCGACCTGGGCATCTTTCCCCACCAGGGGTCGACACAGCGACTGCCGCGGCTGGTCGGCGTCGCCAAGGCGAAGGAACTCGTCCTGACCGGCGAGTTCGTCGACCCCGAGGAGGCCGACCGGATCAACCTCGTCACGGAGACGGTTCCGGGGGACGCCGTCGACGAGCGAGCTCGGGAGCGTGCCGACGAGCTGACGGAGAAAGCGCCACTCGGCGTCCGGAACGCGCTTCGGGCGTTCACGCATACCTTCGACGTCCCGCTGGAGGACGGCCTCGATCACGAGCACCACTTGGCCATGCAGGT
>CAYLJD010000207.1:0-3092 GCA_964383875.1 uncultured Halobacteriales archaeon | reverse complement strand
CACCATCACCCCTCCTGGCGGCAGCGATAATTATTGCCCTCGTCGGTATTGGGGGCTGGGTCGGAGCCCAGCCTGACAGAATCGACGACGGGACGGCAACCGTCGAGGTCGTGACGATGCCTGGCGAACGGCTCTCGTTCGAGTCCGGTCGGTTCGGTACCGCGGCCGACTACCTCCGGTTGCCGGCCCTTGCCGTCGATGTCACGTCTCGTTCGGGAACTCCCCGAATTCACTATCGGATCACGATCCCGGCGATGGGTGTCGATCGACATCAGACGCGATTGATTCGGCGCATGGGACGGCTCCGCGTTCCGATGGCCGACGTGGCATATCCACCGACAGGGGCCAGGCCGGAGCCCGGAAGCTACACCGGCCGTGTGGTGCTCCGTGTCCAGAGTTTCTCGATGGACGTCGTCGCGATGAATCGATCCGTCCGGGTCAGGGTGCCGGAATGATACCGACCAAGCGGCATCTCAGGATTTCAGTCGTGGGTCCGAGCGGTAGGCACAGCCGGCTGACCGCGAGTTCCGGTAGTCTGGTGTTCATATCGTCTGCCGAAACGGGGAACGCCGGAGTTGGATCGGGGCCTCGATCAGCTGAGCGGGATCTAGCGCAAGTGTGTCTCGGTCGGACGTCCGCACCGGGCCGACGGCACGGCCCGTGTATCACGAGGGGCGCGGGCCACACGGACCGGCCTCGTCACATACTCGGTGCCTCGCTGTTGAACTCACGGACCTGGACCGACCATCGCAATCGAGAAGTTTCCTCCCTCGGCGGGCGGTCGCTATGACCGCCCCCGAGGGTGGGGGATCCCACGACGACAGTCGCCGAGACGATGGCCAATCGGCCGGGGAGAGACTCCGGTTCACCGACTCGCGGTGGCTGGCTCTTGTCTTCGGGGATCACCTCGGGCTATGTATCTTCCTCGTCGGCGCACTCTTTCTCGCACTCACCTGGCGGGTGGGCTTTTTCATCGTCGACTCCCGGACGGTCGCGAACCTTGCCGCCAGCGTTGCCGGGGGCAGCTTGGCTGTCGTTGAGATGCCTTACTCGCTGACGGCGGGCGCCCAACCCGGCCTCGTCGAAGTCGGTGGCGAGTACTTCGGGCGGAATTACGGCCAGGTATACCTCTCCCTCCCGTTCGTCTGGGGATTCGAAATCATCGGCTCGCTCGTTCCGTCGCGGTTGCTGCTCGCTGGCTGCTGGTCGCTGGGTGTCGTCGCCCTCGGTCGGATGGCCGGACACGTGTTAGGCCGACCCACGCTCTCAGCCGCTGGTGCGCTCACTGGAATCGCCGCCACCGCTCTCGCGGTGGGTGCCCTGACGCCGATTGACCGCTTCGACGAGCACGCTGCGCTCCTCGGACTCCAGGCCACGACCGTGATCGTCGCCGCGGCGGGTGGAACGGTCCTCTATCGGCTGCTCAGGAAAGTGGAGGGACCCCGTGTCGCCGTGGCCGGTGGTCTCGGGCTCGTCCTCGCCACGCCAATTGGCTTCTGGGGCCCGATCCCCAAACGACACGTCTTCACAGCGACGCTGCTGCTACTGGCGTGTCTCGGTTTCGCCCACAGCCACGGCGCCACCGCTCGGAGACGGACGGTTGGCCGCGCCGGTGCGTACGGAGCGATCGGCCTGCTATCTTCCATTCACGCCTTCGAGGCGGCGTTCGCGTTCGCCGTTCTGCTACCGTTTGATATCGCAGTTCATCGGCGGGCGTCGCTGCGGAGCCACGCGATCGTCGGCGTAGTCTTCATCATCGCAGCCATGCCGATGTTTCTGACCAACCTTGCCATCGCGGGCGACCCGCTCGGTGTGCCCCGGACGCTTCCCGACGCGACGTCGGGACCCACCGTCGTCCCCGACGGGGGTGTCACGCCGAAGGATATTGGCGGACCGGGGGAGACGGCACTCGAATCGGGGGATCGGGGGGCTCTCGGCCGGCTGCTCGGATTCGGTGCGACCCTGCTCTGGATCGCTCGGTTCATGCTCGACAGCGTCGGAGCTGGGCTGGCCGTACTGTTTCGGCCGTCGGTCCTTTTCCATACCTTCGTCAGGAGCGGCTGGATTCCCGGCGTGGACTATGCCGTGAACGGCTGGGAAGCCGTCGAACTTGCCTTGTTCGAGGCGTTTCCCCTCGCGGCTTCCGTGCTTTCGGTGCCGGTGCTCGTCGGGACAGGCGTTCGTAACCGCTGGCGCGAGTGGGACCTGCATGCAGTGGATGGATTCGCCTGCGCCATCGCTGCCGTCTTCGTCCTGGTCTACCTGCCCCGGCTCCCGCTGCATTCCATGATCACGCTTCGGTATGTCGTCCCGGCAATGGGGCTGGTGGCATACCTCGTCTGCCGACTTCCACCGGTCAGTGCCGCGCTTTCGGGCCACCCGTGGACCACGACCGGCGCGTACGCGGTGACGGCGATCGCGGTCGGGCTCGTTCTTCTCCTCGCCGGAGTGGTACTCGACCCCGCCACTGGCGAGGCCATCCAACTCCACGGTCTGGTGGGACTGACCGTGGCCGCGGTAACTGGACTCACGGTCACTGGAACGGCCGTCGGCGGCTCCGAACGCATGGTCGCAATCGTGGTAGGGATAGCCGGCGGCGTTACGACGGTGTTCCTGCTCTCGGCGTCCGTCTGGCAGTTTCAGTACGCGCCATATGCCCTCGATCACGTCCGACTTATCGCCGAGTCGCTCCCACCGACCGGGTGACGGTCGATCTCAACATCGATAATTTCCGGGAGACACTTTTGGGGCCGGTGGGTCGAAACCGGGTCAATGGCGGAGATCCTCCTGGCACACGGTACTCCATTCCTGCGGACCCTCCTCGAGGCAGTACTCGAACAGGAACATACAGTCGTCGCCACAGTGACCAACGGGGTCGAAGCGGTGGAGGTGTATTCCGATGTGAGTCCAGACGTCGCTGTCCTCGCCAGGTCCATGCCGATCAGTGACGGCCTCGAGGCGTGTGCGCAACTCAGGAATTTCGAGGAAGACGCGAGCGTGGTTCTCTGTGCGAGTGCCGGTGGTCTCGTCGAGGGTGACGCGCGGGAGGCGGGAGCCGCGGAGCTCATCGTGTCACCGTTCCAGCAGTCCGG
>CAYLJD010000206.1:0-3100 GCA_964383875.1 uncultured Halobacteriales archaeon | reverse complement strand
GCCTCCAACGTCCGATCGTTCGGGAAGACAGTCGAAGGGTCGATGTCGGCCATGTCATGAGGAAGGCAAGCCCAAAGATAACGGTTGGGCCCCGGCTGGTCGGCCGGCTATCTACGTGTTTGATTCCTCGACGAGATGAAACGGAAATCACACGTCGACCTGGCTCCCCAGTGACCGTCAGTGCTCGGCCGGCAGGGATCATACGCCGTTTCGGTCGGCCGCAGACTCACCGACGGTGTGCCGTAATAGGAGGGGTGGCAGGTTGACTACGTCGACCAGTCGGGGAGTGCTCGCTCGACGTAGACGCCGTGGCCGGCCTCGCCGACGACTTCACCCTCAGTGACGACCGGCTCGCCACGCACAAAGGTATATTCGACAGCGCCGGTGACCTCGACTCCCTCGTAAATCGAGACGGGATCGTTCGACGCCTTGTCGGCGGCATCGATCGTGTACGTCTCTTCGGGATCGAAGACGACGACGTCGGCGTCCGTCCCCGGTTCGAGCGTCCCCTTGTCGGCGAATCCGAAGGTCTGGGCGGGATTCGTACACATCGTCCGGACGAGGAACGGGTACGAGAAGTCCCGGCGGTTGACGGCGACCTCGTGGAATACTGGTAGGCTGAACTGCAGGCCGGACGCACCAAAGGGAGCATCCCACCAATTCTCGGTCTGTTTGTACTCGGGGTGGTACACGACGTGGTCGGTGGACAGGACCGAGAGTGTGCCCCTGTCGAGGTACTCAAACATGGCCTCGATGTCGTCCTGGGTGCGAAGCGGCGGCGCGATCAGCGGATAGTTTCCCAACACCTCGTGGCGTGTCCGGTCGAAGATGGTGTAATGCGTACAGGTCTCCGCCCGGATGGTGCTCCCGTCATCCTGGAACCGGTCAAGGACCGCCGCTGATTGCCGATTGGTCGTGTGAAGCCCGTAGTACTTCACTCCAGTCTCCCGGGCCATTCGGGCTGCGTCTTCGGCGGCCATCGCCTCCGCGTAGTCCGGCCGGGAGTCCGGGTAGTGGACTGCGTCGCCCTTACCTTCGCGTTTGAATCTGTCTGTGATCGCGGTACAGACAGCGGGGTCCTCAGTGTGAACGGCAGCGACGGCGTCGAGGTCGGCAATATGCCGGAACGCTTCGTGGATGAAGCCGTTCCCGACACCGATGTCGTACGTCGAGCGGAACATCTTGAACGACGTGACGCCGGCGTCCACTGCGGCACCGAGTTCGTCGAACGTCGCTTCGTCTTCGCGCCGGAGGACGCCGTGGAGGCCGTAGTCGACGATCGCGTCCGTCTGCTTCTCACGCTTGTGCTGGACACCGTCTATCAGGGGCGCGCCGGGCGCCGAGTTCGGTCGGTCACGACCCTGGAAGGCAAAGTCTATCAGTGAGGTCACCCCGCCGAGTGCCGCCGCCCGAGTTTCGGCCTCGTACGTTCCGGCGCGATTCTCGGGCTTTTCGTCAATGTGGACGTGCGGATCCACGACTCCGGGCATGACGATCTTCCCGGAGGCATCCAGCCGTTCGTTGGCTTCGGGCAACGCATGTTCCGCCCCGACGGCAACGATCTCCCCGTCGTCGATGGCGACGCTTCGCGTGCCGACATCACGTGGCGTGACGACGCGCCCGCCGGCGAGTATTCGCTCGACAGCCATGGACCGAGCAACCCGAGGGAGGCCTAAATACGTTCCGAGCTCCCGGATCGATGGCCGAACGATAGATGGTCCGGTCAGTGCCCGTCGGCTCGTCCACGGTGCACGGGCCCACACGGATCGGCGCGTTACCGATCGAGAGCCCTGTCGACGAGGTCTTGGACCGCCGACACAACGTCCTTGTCGGCCGGCTGATGGGGGAATCGGACGTGTCCGGCGGGGACGCCACGGTGGCGCATCGCCGCTTTCACGGCGGGTATCCCATATTTGGCGGTGATCGCTTGATTGAGATCGACCAGGTCGGCTGTCAGCGCCCGGGCATCGCCACTGTCCCCGGCCTCGTGTAGCCGGCATATCTCGGACGTGAGGTCCGGCACCACGTTCGCGAGCGCGTTGATACCGCCCACGCCACCGGCGTCCAGCGCCGGGCCGAGCAGGCTACCACTGCCGGTAAACAGTTCGAAGTCCTCGCCGGTCAATCGGTGGATCCGCTGGAATGCGGTCAGGTCACCCGAGGAGTCCTTCATGCCCGCCACGTTCTCGTGCTCGGCGAGTCGACCGACAGTCTCGGGTTCGAGTCTCACGTCGGTCATCTTCGGCACGCTGTAGAGGTAGATCGGAAGCGGACTCTCGTCAGCGACCCGTCGGAAGTAGGCCTCGAGCGCGTCCTGGTCGTGGCCGAAGTAAAACGGCGTCACGACGAGCGCCGCGTCCGCACCGGCGTCGGCCGCCCGCCGGGTCTGATCCATCGTCTCCTCGAAGCCGGGATGACCAGTCCCCGCCATGACCGGGACCGAAACCGCGTCGGTCACGATCTCGGTAATCCGTGCCCGCTCTTCGACGGTCAGCAGCTCGGACTCGCCGTTCGACCCGCACGGGACGACGAAGTCCAGACCCTGATCGACGACCCAATTCGTGACCTCGCGAAGCGCCGGTTCGTCGATCGACCCATCCTGGTGGAACGGGGTAATGAGTGGAACACCTGATCCGTGCATGGTCCTGGGTATTCGAGGGCGTACTTAACGGTTCCTTCGGCGAACTTCACGCTGACCCTCTGCTGAGGACGGTCGCTGATCGAGACGTCCGATCGGAAACGGTAGCCAGGTGGGCAGGCTGGGTCGCAGCCGCGCGATGGCCGGTGACCTCCAGCCACCCAGTCGCGTTCGCCGATATCGCCGTCCAAATTGATCTCGTCTCGTCGCTGAATCTCGACCCGAATGTGGGCTAGGCGACCACCCTGTGCTGGCTTGGATTCGGCAATCCCCCCATCGCGAGTCCGGAGGTGATGGACATCGACGAGTACGGCATCGAGGTTGGCTCGCCCGCCACACCGTCAATCGCCGATGCGGAATGGCCGCAATAGGCCATCATCGACCAGCGGCTCCCGGGAGCAGTCATTAAAGACGGCCGCGTGCCCGTAGAAGACGGTGAGCTAGTCGGCTGAGTGCCCACCG
>CAYLJD010000205.1:0-3140 GCA_964383875.1 uncultured Halobacteriales archaeon | reverse complement strand
AGCCCTGCGGGTGGAACTCCCGGCCGGGGTTGTCCAGACACAGGATGGTCGAGTACTCGAAGCCCGAGAAGTCCGGGCGCTTCATGTGGAGCACGCGCTCGAACTCCACCTTCTCGCCGGGTTCGCCCGTCTTCACGGGGTTCGAGATGAGTTCGTTCTCGATGGTCAGCCCCGAGCAGTCGCTGGCGAGCCCGGAGTCGAGTTCGCCCTGCACCTGCGCCGAGAGGTCCCGGCCGTTGTTGGTCGCCGGGAACAGGAAGTACCGCGGCTTGTCGTAGTCGCGCCACTCGGCGGTCGGCTCGGTGCCGGGGTCGCCGCTCTCCCAGTTCGGGGGTTCGGCTCCGCCCCTAGCCATGTCCGAGACGACCTCGGTGTAGGGCTTGTGGCGGAATCGCTCTAATCTGGGGTCCTCGTGGTAGATGGCCACGTCAGCACCGTAGGCGATGACCTCGTCGGTGAGGTCGGTGACCGTCTCGTCGCCCACGAGGACGCCGACGACGCGCTCGTCCTCGTACTCGTCGTTGTACGCGTCCATCAGGTCGCGGGCCTTCCCGAGCATCTCCTTGGACACGTCGAGGAGTTCGCCGCCCTGCGTCTCGCAGTAGACCCACATGTCGCTGTACTCGCCGCCCTTGAGGGCGCGAACGTGCTTCTTGTCGCGGGTCTGGTTCTCGGCCTCGTAGCTCACGTCCGCCTCTTCGTCGGTTTCGTCTTCGGCGTCCGCTTCGTCACTATCTTCAGCCTCTCCGGCTTCCTCCGGAGCGTCGGTGCCACCTTCGGCCGCGTACTCCTCTTCGTGGTCGGTGTCGGCCGCGGCCTCGCCGTCTTCGGTCGCTTCCTGCAACTCGTCGATTCGCTTCTGGATTGCCTCGGTCGCGGTCTTGCGGTCCTGGCCCTCCTGCTCGGCGGCCAGCACCGCGTCGAGTTCCGAGGGGTTCTCGACCGCCGCGAGCTTGTCTTCCAGTTCGTCTACCGTGTACTCGCTCGGGTCGAGGTCCACGTCCGGGTTCTCGTCGGCCACACTCAGTCACCCCCGGCCAGCGGTCGCATCGTTTCGAGGACTTCGTTCATCCCCTCTTGGTCGTCCGGCTCGACCATCGTGGCCTCGCGCTCGGAGGGAGCCTTCGGAATCGGGTCCACGCCCGAGACGATGGTCGGCGAGCCGTCGAGCCCGATGTAGTCGGGGTCGAGGTCGAGGTCCTCGGCGCTCCACGTCGTGAGGTAGTCCTCGTACTCCTCGACTCGCTCCTCGGTCTCGGCCTTGAGTTGCTTGTGCCGGAGCCGGTGTTCGGCCCGCCGGTAGGAGGGCTCGAACTCGGGGTCGGTCACGACGAACGCGGGCAGGGGAGCCTCCACGGTCTCGATCTCGTCCACGTCGCCCTCCACGAGTCGCTTCGCGCGGAGCTTCTCCTCGTCTTCGTCCACCTCCAGCGCGATGACGTGGGTCACGATGGGCCGGTCGAGACACCAGTCGGTCTGGAGCCCGGTCTGGCCGGTCTCGCCGTCCGCGGTCTTGAACCCCGCGAAGACGATGTCGGGTTCCCCCGACTCCGCCACGGCGCTCGCCGAGTCCTCCTCGACGGTCTCGCCGATCTTCTCGATGCCCGCCGACAGCGTGATCGAGGTGGACCACGTGTCGGCCGCCGCCATCTCGCGGTCCGACAGCAGGTAGAGGTCGTCGGCGTACACGCCCATGGCCTCCTCCAGCACGTTCTCGTAGCCGGGCGGGCCCATGCTCATCACGCTGACCTGCCCGCCGTGCTTGACCTTCGTCTGGAGGGCGGCCTGGAGCGCGAACTCGTCGTTGGGGTTCATCACGGTCGGGGTCGCTCCGCGTTCGAGGTGGCCGTCCTCGTCGAACGACACCTGGCCTTCCCGGAAGTCCGGGACGCCCTTGGTCAACACTACCGAGTGCAACGCGACCACCTCACGCGGTTGAGTCTCTCTCCCATGCGTAATCGAGTCTAACACGTTCAGGGCTTAAAAAGGTTGCAAGAAGATTCCGGTCGAAAGAGAGTCGCCGACCGCGAGAGGGCTGTGGGGTTGAGTAACACACGACAGGGACTTCACAGTAAAACGGAACGGACATTCAGAGCCCCCGTCGCTCGACGAGGAGAATACGTGCAAAAGGGAACGAGAGCCGAAAATCGAGGTGCCGACGACCGACTACTCGTCGCCCGGCGCGTCCTCGGCGGCCTGCACGTCGGCAGACTCGAAGTCGCCGGAATCGGCATCTACGGGTTTGGAGTCGCTACTTTCTGACTCCGCGGATTCGGCGTCCGTGGCGGTGGATTCCGCATCGACGGTCTCGGCGTCAGTGGCGGATTCTGAATCGGCGGCCGATTCCGCATCTGCGGCCGACTCCGTGTCCGTGGCTGACTCCTCGTCGCTTGCGGCGTCGGCCTCGTTTTCGTCTTCATCAGCGTCTGCCTCGCGTTGGTCCCCGTCGCGTTCGTCTCCGTCGGAGCTGTCGCCGTGGAACCGCTTGCGACCGCCGTCGCCGTCGGCGGCGATGTGCTGGTGAGTCCCGGCTTTCACCATCGACATCTCGCCGCTGGCGCGCATCGTCCCGTCCACGATAGCGCCCTCGTGGAAGTGGAGGTCCTCGCAGGAAACGTCGCCTCGGACCTCCACGTCGTCGGCGAGTTCGACCGTCCCGCTTCGGGTGGTCACGTCGCCGTGGATGACGGTGCTCTCGCCGACCGAGACGTCACCACGCGCGCGGAGGCTCCCGAACACGTCGTTGCGCTCGCCCACGTCGATGGATTCGGCGCGGATGTTGCCGTGGAGCCGACAGTCGTCACCGATGGTCGCGGGCGTGGAGACCCGCCACGAGTCGTCGCTGACGTGGCCGCTCCGCGGCACGACGACCGGGTCCGCGTCGATCTCCTCGTTCTCCAGTAGTTCGGAGAAGACCTCTTCGGCGGCCTCTTCTTCGCCGATGCGCAGGAGTTGCTGGAGGTAGACGAAGAAAAACACGATGGTCGGCATGGGGTTGCGGATGACAATCCAGCCGTTGGCCTCGAACCCCTCCTCGATGTTCACGTCGTCGCCGATGTCGAGGTCGCCCGAGACCATCAGGCGGCCGCCGATGTGGACGCGCTCGCCGAGGTAGGCGTCCCTGCCGACGAGGACGTTGT
>CAYLJD010000204.1:0-3182 GCA_964383875.1 uncultured Halobacteriales archaeon | reverse complement strand
CTCGACGACGGTCCCGCGGTCGTCGAGTTCCCGGGTCAGCAGGCGCATCACGTCGAGCAAGCCCGCCTCGATGACGATACTCCCGACGGTGGCCTCCTCGAGCCGCAGCGCCACCCCCGCCACCGTGGCCCGGCGGACTCGATGCCCGTGCTGAGCAGATCGTGCCGGGTCATACCGAAACGACGCCGCAGACCCGCGTGAGCCCGCCCGGCCATACCAAGTCGTCGGGAATTCAGAGCGCGTCGCCGGGGTCGTGTTTCTCGGCCATCCGCGCGGCCTCGGCGGCGAACCGGTCGACCCGGTCGGGCTCCCCGACGGCCGCGAGGTTGTCGGGATCCACGTCCATACTCACGGGCGTCTCCCGCGCGGCACCGGTGAAGCTCGGCAGCGCCCGTTCCTTGCGGAACTCTCGCCGGCCGTCCGGCGTGGCGTACACGAGGATGATCAGGTTCTGCTCGTCGTCGGAGTAGGTGCGCTCGACGAGCCAGACGCGGACCGACTCGGCCATGGGAGAGGCAGGCCCCGCCCCCGGAAGTCACTTCCGCGAGCGCGACGGCCCGGCCCACGCTGGGGGTGCCCCGTCGGTCGAGTCGACGACGCCGAGCCCGACCAGAGACGGCCACCGCCCGGTGTATGGCCGAGCCATCGCCCCTTCGTCGGCGTGTGGGCCGACTGGGGGAAACCCTTCTCGCCTGGTTCGATGGGTACCATCTCACCTGGTGAGCGCTAGAGCAGCCACAAAGGGGCCACGCGTGGGGAGCGTGGCCACCGTAGCGATCGATCCGGGCTTCGCGTTCGTCCCGCTTCCGAAAGATCCCGGACCTCGGGCTATCCATCCGGCGACACGTGAACTCCGGTTTCACTCCGGACCGGGTGGGCGGTCGACGGCCTCCGCGGTCTCGATATCGTCGGTCTTCTCGACTTCGGCGAATAATTCTCGGTAGGCGTCGGAGTCGAAGAGATTGTTACGGTCGAACAGCTCGCGAGCGGCGTCGGTGAGCCGGAAGAACCGGTACGGCTGCCCCCGTTCGAGTCCCTCGCGGCTCCGTTCGACGATCTCGATCAGGCCGACGTCCTGCAGCCGGTTGAGATGGTCAGTGATCGTGGACGCTGCGACGCTCGGGTTGTAATATTCGAGCTCCTTCTTCGAAGGGGCGCCCTTGGGATGGCCGACGATCGTCCCGATGATGTTTGCACGGGTTGTGTCGTCGAGTGTACCCAACGCGGTAATCGGGTTGAGCCCGGACGACTCGTCGTCGGGGGTAAGCGAGGGCGCGTCGGGCTGGGACATCGTGATTGGATGTTTCTGCGTCGCGTGCTTAACCATTTCGGTAAAATCCGTGGTGGTCTGGGGGCGATCCATCAGTTCCACGTTCAGTCCACTAGCCGTACTGTTAGTGTGCCAGGTGGCTTCCCTCAAGGTATGACCGACGACGAGCTGGCCCAAGAGGTGATCGACAATTTGGGTGAACAGCCAGGTGAAAGACTCACGCCCGATCGATTGGAAGCCATCCAGACGGCGATGCACGAGGAGTTTGGACGGTTCGTCGACGCGACATCCTACTTCGTGCTCGGCTCATACGGTGATGAGGAACGGCCGCGAGTGGAAGCGGTTCGGGACCACCTCGCCAACGAGGCAGCTCCGGCAGAGAGAGATGACGATGTCGATGCGTTCCTTATGGACGAAATTCACGACGTAACAGAATTCTTCACCTCGAAATTCAAGTTGCTGGTGAGTTACGCCGACCAGATCGTGGGTGTCTACGAACACTCGAACGGCGGACACACGTGGGAGGCGGGATACATCGACCATCCCGCGCGCCGACGCCAATCACACGCGTTCTACCGTATCTACGATTCCCAAGACGAGCAGTACGACGCCTATAACGGGATGTTCGCGCACTATCTCCTGTCGATGGAGCGGGTTGATCGCGGTCACACGTGGGCAACTACAGCCGAACTACTCGAACGAGTGCAGAATGCCTACGATGGAGAGTAGGCCTGAGAATCCCGACATTCTCGGAACTATCAGGACAGACGATTGTGGGACCGGCGGCCGATGATCACCATCAGTGACTGCGTCCGTGCTATTCACCGGATGAGACAGCAGTTCACACCCGTCGGCCGCACATTCACCCGCAAACGCTAGACAGGCGATTTGCCCAATTCGGTGAGATTGCACGTGTTTCAGCCTCGCGATGGTCCTGTCGTCGGGGGCATGCCTCCACCGACCGGAGCGATCACGACCCCGCACCGGAAAACCCGACAATTAGGTTCGCACTGTCACGCGGCCACATGAGTGCCGGTTCACCGCCGGCACCGGGGATACGGCAACCGGTCAGGGACCAGCCAGCCGGCGACCGCGAGCAGACCGATCAGCGCGCCGGCGAGCACGGACGCACCCAGCCCACCTGGCACCCGGGCGACGAGCAGCCGCCAGGCCGGCCGGGCGACGCCCAGCCCCTTCGCCAGCGTGACCACGACCAGCGCGGGCGGCACGAGGTACCTCACGAGCGGGTAGAGCCACCCGAGGTCGTCCTGGATGCCCGCGAGATCGGCGCGCCACCCGAAGACGACGGGGATGAGCAGCCCCGAGACGGGCAGCGCGTAGGTGCCCACGGACTCGTCGACGAGACCCGACGGACGTGGGACTCGAAGCGGCCGTCAGCGGTGTCGACGCCGCGTGACAGACACTGTTCGGCCGCGTCGAGACCCCCGCGTCGTGACACGGGAGCAGCAGTCGCGCTGAATACAGAGGCTGTATGCAGTACTCGGAGAGTGAAGATGGTACGCAGCTATCCCCGAATCACCCACTCACTAGGTCCGCATAGTTACCGCAATCGGATCATTGAGTTACCAATCATGATATGTATTTTCGGCCATGGTAGATACCAGCCCTCGACGTTTCACCAGTACTCGATAGGGTGCGTTGAGAGTCTACGCGAATCATCTCTCTTGGAAATCCTCTGGTCTCCAATAGTCGAAACGCGCCGTTCTCAACGGGATAATCTCTTTAGTCCCGGACAATCAAACGTGTAGAATCGGCTCTCAACGCATGTCTGTCTCAACTGATCACATCCACGTGCTTCACGTTGACGACGAGCCGGATTTCGCAGACATGGCGGCGGAGTTCATTCAACGACAGGACGAGCGGTTCGACGTCGAAACGGTGACGAGCGCCG
>CAYLJD010000203.1:0-3214 GCA_964383875.1 uncultured Halobacteriales archaeon | reverse complement strand
CGCGCGCGTTGGTCGTCACCGGCGTTACGTGCTTCTCGGTACTCCGCGTAGGTCTCGTCGTACGCTTCGGTCGCATTGATGAACCGACGTTGATCGTCCCGTACCGCTTCGAAGGCAGCGGCTTCGTTCTCATGACCTGTCTCACGACTCACCTGCTTGTACCGTTCGAGGTGCCGATCGTACTCAGCTCCAACCGCTGCTGCTGCTTGATCGTGGTCACCTTCCTCGAGCGCGGCCGTGCTTTCGCGGATCGAACTCAGGAGATACGCTTCAAGATGCTCATTGACCGATTCAAGGTCGCTATCGTCCTCTACCTCATCGGGATGCACGTGTGGGGGGGTCGTTTGGGCGATCGTCGGATCGCCGGCCCCTGTACCCACGCCAGCAGTCACAGCGAGAGTGAGACAAAAGAGTACGATAGCGACACGTACGTAGGACGACACAGCATCATCAACGGGCCGGAATGATTAAAACCGTTCGCTATGCTGGTGACTTCTCCTCACCCTAAAGGGCGGGGCTTCCTGTTTCCACGACGCGCTGTGCAGGAACCGAATGGGATCGAATGGGATCCCGTAGGGAGCGCAGTCTCCGCAGGCGTTAGCGAGTCGACGAAGTACTCGACTAATCTGGAGAAAGCATATGAATTCCTACTCTGTGACTTCGATCGTATGGTGGATAGAACTCTCGTAGAGGCGATTGAGGATCTGAGCCGAGTCTTCCACTATGAATCGGACTTCCAACATGCACTGGCCTGGCACCTTCATCAGCAGTATCCGGATAATGCTCCAGTTCAACGCGGAACTCAGCCAGACAGAACCTCATCAGTCGTCAATCAAAACGATGAATGAAGCTCACTCAGATATCCACGTCAAGAAAAAGCGATGCGAGCAAACAAACTCCGCTATTGTATCCGAATATTTTTCTGCGATAATTGGCTGCTCTTAGATGATGGATAGGAGAGAAGCCACTGATCAAACGATCGTATTCTGTTTCGACGCACTCGACTTTCGATATCTCGACGAGTTCCGCGACTCACTGCCGAACCTTACTGCACTTCGCTCTTCGGGCGTCGAGCAGTCGCTCCGGTCTACGTTCCCACCGTGGACGGGCAGCGCCTGGCCCTCGATGTACACCGGCGTCGACCCCAGCGAACACGGCGTCTACGGCTTCTTCACCTACGACGGCTACCCGGACACGAGCGAGATCGTCACGCGGACCGATGTCCGCGCGCCCGCCATCTGGAACTACCTCTCCGAGCGCGACGTCCCCTCGGTCGTGCTCAACATGCCGGTGACCCACCCGGTCGACCCGATCGAAGGCGTCCTGGTGCCCGGCTATCTCGCCCCTGAGGACGCGCCGGGTCACCCCAAGGGGATCCGATCCGAGCTCGACAACGCGCTCGGCGAGCCCTATCGGATCTACTCGCGGCACGAACGCGCCGACGACAAGGAGCAGAAACTTGCGGACTACGTCGACCTGATCGAGAGCCGCGCCCGCGCCGCCGAGGCGCTGCTCACGACCCGGGACTGGTCGCTGGCGATCGTCCAGGTCCAGAAGACCGACGCCGTCTTCCACAACTTCAGCGACCCCGCGGCGTTCCGGCGGGTGTACGAGGCCGCCGACGACGTGGTCGGCACCGTCCTCGAGGCGGTCGGCGGCGACCCCAACGTGGTCCTCTGTTCGGATCACGGGATCGGCCCGGTCCGCGGCTACAGCGTCCACGTGAACGAGCTCCTCAGGGAGGGTGGCTTCGTCGAGCCGGCGGAGGAGGACACGGCGCCCTCGATGACGGACAGCAAACGGACGCTGGTCGGCGACGAGCCCAACGGGTCGGGATCGACGGCGCGGACCGAACGCGTCAGCTCGCAGGTGAGTGACCTCCTCGGACACGCGGGCGTGGTACCGAGCGACGTCTATGCCGTCGCGAACCGTCTCGGCGTCGCCGAGACCCTGATGGACCGCCTCCCCGAGGGAGTCAGACGGGGCGCCGTCGGGGGCGTCGACTGGGAGGCCTCCCGGGCGTACTGTCGGATCGGCTCGGAGCTCGGCGTGCGCATCAACCTCGAGGGCCGGGAGCCCAATGGGATCGTCCCGCCAGAAGAGTACGAGGAGACGCGGGCGGAGCTGATCCGCCACCTCTCGGACGCGAGGACGCCCGACGGCGACCCCGTCTTCGAGTTCGTCGAGCCCCGCGAGGAGGTCTACGACGGGCCGTACACGGAGGAGGCCTGTGACGTCCTGTTCATGCCCGCCGGGATGAACCACCTGGTCTCGACGAGCCTGGTCGGCCGGGCGTTCATCCCGGTCGACACGTTCAACCACAAGCGCGACGGCGTCTTCGTCGGCGCCGGGCCGGCGTTCGACTCCGCGCCCGACTCGCTCTCGCTCCCGGACGTCGCGCCGATCGTGATGGCGACGCTCAGCCGCGAGATCCCGAGACGGATGAGCGGGACGGTGCCGGAGGGGCTCCTCTCGGTCCCGAGCGAGCGCGGGTCGTACGAGGGCGTTACTTACGGAATTGGTGAGTACGAAACCAACCTCACGACGGATATTGAGAGTCGGCTTGAAGACCTTGGCTACCTCGGATGAGCGGACGGAATAGCGAACTCAGTTCGTTGCTCTCGAGCGCCGGATTAGTCCTCATCGGTGGTCTTATGAGCTCTGCCTCGGTGCTCGTAGAACGGATCATCGTCGGGCGAATGCTCTCGGTCGGCGCGTACGGCGAAGTCAGCATCGGCATCGCGCTGCTGTCGATCGGAGTCACCCTCTCGCTGGTGGGGTTCAACCAGGGCGTCCCCCGCTACGTCTCCCGGTTCGACTCGCCCGAGAGGAAACGGGGCGTGTGGGTCTCCGGTGTCGCGTTCACGAGTACGGTCGCGCTTTTATTAGTCATCCTACTGTTTCCGAACGTGGGTACCGTGACGGCCCTGTTCTTCGAGAGCGTCGAATCTGAGCGTTTGGTACAACTGTTCGTACTTTGCATCCCACTGGTTGTCGCGTTCGAGATCGGCGTCGGAGTGATTCGGGGCCTGGAGAACACGATGTTCAAACTCTACGTCGAGGATCTGCTGTATCCCGGCGTTCGGCTCCTGCTTCTGGTCGTGCTACTTTCGGCCGGCGTCGGGCTCACAGCACCCGCCTACGCGTATCTGATCGCAGCCGCCATCGCGGCAGTCGCTGCCCATCTACTTCTCAACCGCTTGCTCTCGCTCGT
>CAYLJD010000202.1:0-3252 GCA_964383875.1 uncultured Halobacteriales archaeon | reverse complement strand
ATCACCTGCACCTGCCGAAGATGGCGGACGCAGACGTCGTGACGTACGACCGAGATGGAGGTGTGGTCGCACTGGGCGAGAACGCCGAGCAGGCGTCGTCTCTCGTCGAATCCCTGTCGAGGGAGTGAGCGAGCGACGTCTCTCCGGCACGCGGTCGGTCTCGCCGGCGACCGGCACGCGGCTTGTCTCGTCGGCGACTGACACCTGGCCTGTCTCGCCAGCGACCGTCACCCGGCCGGTGCTCTCGACGGTCACCTCGAACACCGAGTACGGATAGGTGAACTTCCCTCAGTTGGACGGTCAACTGCTCAAGTAGCCACGTCCCGGTCGAGCGCATTGCGGACGAGATTCCCCTGCCCACGCCGGATACACGCCGACAGGGCCTGATCCGAGACACCCAGTTCGGCCGCCATCTCCAATAGCGTGGTCTGGCGAGGAACTCGAAAGTAGCCCGCTTCGAGCGCGTGCAACAGCACCTCGCGTTGTCGAGGCGTGAGGCCGTACCCACGTTCGTCCGCGTCGCCCGCGTCGTCCTCGTCGTGGATGCCGAGCAGGCGGAACGGGAGGTCTCGCTCGCGGCAGGCGTCCCGGTAGGCCGACAGCGCCGCCCTGTTCGGAATTCGAGCGCGGACCCGAGACTCCTCGCTGTTCACGGTCACGTCGAGGAACGTGATGTCGAGTTCCGTGGCGAGGGGGTAGGTCAGGTACTCGATACCCGTCTCTGTGAGGGTCACGCGATACAGCCGCCGGTCGCCGACCTCGGAGAGCGAGCAGTAGTCCGCGGCGGTCGGGTCGGCGTCCAGCCCAGCTTCGAACGTCTCGAAGTCGTCACCGTCGGCCCAGAAGACGAACTGCTGGTCGCCGTTGCGCATCACCTGGAAGTCCTCGGTGTCGTACTCCATCTCCGGGACGGCTGCTCGCGCGTCCTGCATAATCGGCGAGACGACGGCGAACTCCACGACGAAACTCATCGCTTCGAATAGGAACCCGGTTTAAATAGCCTTGTCGTGCAGTTTGGACCACGAGCGTCCCACGCTCACGGCCGAACATAGCCAGAACACCGACGAGGGTATCCGAGTGAAGGATGAAGAAACGACCATGGACGACCACACCCGCGACGAGTCGGTCGGGCCGCCGCGCCGGGGAACGCCGACCGGGTGGCTCCCTACGGAGGGTCGCTGGGAGCACGACACGCTCCGGCGGGCGACGGTCCACGGGGTTCGGCTGTTCAACGCGGCCGAGTTCCACGAATCGCACGATTGCTTCGAGGACGAGTGGTACAACTACGGTTCGGGCACCACCGAGAGCAAGTTCCTCCACGGGATGGTGCAGGTGGCGGCGGGCGCGTACAAGCACTTCGACTTCGAGGACGACGGCGGCATGCGGAGCCTCTTCGAGACCGCGCTCCAGTACCTCCACGGCGTGCCCCGCGACTACTACGGGGTAGACGTGCTCGGGGTGAGAACCACGCTCACGAACGCGCTGGAGGACCCGACGGTCCTGCACGGGTGGCAGATAGAACTCGACGGCGAGCAGCCCGAGGCGGGTCCGGAGGACGTTGCCTACGCCGAACGCCTCGATTAATCCCTCTGTGGACGGCCCTACTCCTCAGCCGAAGACGGCCTCGATGGACGCTTCCAGCACGTCGGCCGCCTCGTCGATGTCCGCCGCATCGACGCAGAGCGGGGGTGAGACGAGGATCTGAACGTCCGGGCGACCGCTTCCGAACAGCACGCCGCGGTCTTGGGCCTCGGAGCGCACCTCGGCCACGGGGTTGTCGTCCTCGTCGTCGGTCCACGGGTCGAAGAACGGCTCGCCCGTCTCGGGGTCGGCGAACACGAGCGACCAGTGGAAACCCCGACCTCTGACCGTGCTGACCTCGTCGTAGTTCTCGCCGATTTCGCGGAGTCGCGCCTCCAGATGGGGTTCGAGGTCGCGGACGTTGTCGAGGAGTCCGCCCTCGTACTCGTCCATCGCGGCGACCCCCGCGGCGCAGGCGACCGGGTGGCCCGCGAACGTCTGGCCCACGGGGATACCGTCCTCGCGGAAGTGGGCACCGATGTCCCCCCGAGCGATGACGCCCGCCAGCGGGGCGTAGGCTCCCGTCACGCCCTTGGCGAAGGTGATCATGTCGGGTTCGACGTCCTCGGTGCCGATGCCGAACCAGTCGCCACACCGGCCGAAGCCGGTGATGACCTCGTCGGAGATGAGCAGAATGTCGTACTTGTCACAGAGTTCCCGGACGCGCTCGAAGTACCCCGACGGGGCCGGGTAGGCTCCGCTGGTCCCGCCGATGGGTTCGGTGAGGATGGCGGCGACGGAGTCCGGTCCCTCGTTCCGGATGACGAATTCGAGGTGGTCGGCCGCTTTCTCGGCCAGCTCTTCGGGCGTCTCGGCGTCGAACGCGCCGGGGAGCGGCGGGAGGAACTTCCCCGAGCCGCTCGTCGCGGCGTAGCGCTCGACGTTCGCGCGCGTGCTCGGGTCGCCCGTGAGCGCGGCCGCCCCGTAGGTGCTGCCGTGGTAGGACTGCCACCGGGTCAGCACCTTCGGCGACTCCGTGTACTCGCGCGCGAACTGGACGGCCGCCTCGTTCGCTTCGCTCCCCGAAATTGAGAAGTAGACGTCCGAGAGCGCACCCGGAGCTACGTCGGCCAGTCGGTCGGCCAGCTCCGACCGCGCGTCGTTGTGCTTCGACGACGAGACGTACGGGATGGATTCGAGCTGTTCGACCATCGCCTCGATGACCGCGGTGTTGCTGTGCCCGACGTTCGAACAGTACAGTTGCGAGACGAAGTCGAGGTACTCCTCGTTCGCGTCGTCGTACACGCGCGCGCCCTCACCCTCGGTGATCGTCAGCGTCTCTCCGTCCGGCGAGTGCCAGTGCGGGAGGCTGGCGACGGTTTCGGCAGTCAGCTGTTGGTCAGCCATACTCTGAATGACCGGGTCATACCAAATAAACGTTCGCCACGAAAAGAACGCTGTAAGCCAAATACTGGGGAAATTCGAATCGAGTACAAAGAGTCTCCTTATCTTTATTACGACTGATGCTCAGATAGCTGTATGTGCGGATATTCTACCGAGAACGGAATCCGGCTTGGCACGGCGACCCAATGGTCCGGCACGGCGGCCCAGCGGCCCGGCACAGTGGTCCGACCAGCCCGGCACAGCGGCCCCGCTCTCCGACCCGGGGTCCAATGGCCCGGCACGGCGGCCCAGCGGACCGCTCGGCGGTCCGCTGGGCCGTCGTGCCGG
>CAYLJD010000201.1:0-3264 GCA_964383875.1 uncultured Halobacteriales archaeon | reverse complement strand
CTCGTCGAGGATGGCGTCTTCGACGTCGCCGACTATTTCCTCCTGTTCCAGGTCGGGTGGGTCCCGATTTTCTTTTTCGTCAACGCGGCGTTCGTCCTCGCGATGGTCTGGACGCTCGTGTACTGGGCCGGCCCACAGGACGTGATGGTGACGCGACCGCTGTTCGGAGTGATCCCCCGGCGGCTCGTCGGGATCGGACTCGTTTCCTTTCTCACGGCCGCCGCGCTCATGACGATGTGGGGCCGCGTCGGGAACTGGGCCGATCCCATCGTGGCGATCGCGCGCATCAGTGTCGTCTGGACGGTCGCCTCGTTTGGCGCCTCGCTCGGGGACGTACTCCCCGGCGAGAGTTCCGGCGACGACATCAACGACGACCTGTCCGAGCTGGGGGCCCACGTGGGCCTCGGGGATGACGACGAGATAGCGTGACGTTGCCGATCCCCGAGGCGTCTTTTCCCAGGAGTGACTGACGGCAGCGTTGACCGCTCGCGGGGAATTTATCCCCCGACCACCCCTGGGGAAAGACGATGCCCGACTGGACCGACCCGGCGAGCGTCGCGCCGGATCCCCTGGTCGACCTGCTCAGGAGTGGCCGGGCCAACGCCATCGTCGCCTGGCTCATGGTGGCCGTTCTCGCCGCGGTACTCGTCGAGAGCATCCTGGATCTCGACATCAGTTGGATGCTCTTCGTCGGGGCGTCCGGGGCCGTCGTCCTCCTGCCGCCAGTCGCGAACCGGTCGTGGCGGTCGATGCTGCCGTGGGAGTTGCTGGCGCTTGCACTGTTGCCGATCCTCGTTCGGGGACTCCTCGGCGGATCCGTCGGCACGGCGGCGACGTACCTGTCGGTCGCCGCGCTGGCGCTGTTGATCACCGTCGAGCTTCAGATGTTCACGACCCTCGAGGTGACCCACTGGTTCGCCGTCGCGTTCGTGGTGCTGACGACGTTCGCCTCCGTCGCCGGGTGGACGATGGTCCGCTGGGCGGCCGACCTGTTCCTCGGCACGGCGTACCTCGGGACCAACGAGGAACTCATGACCGAGTGGTTGTGGGTCGCGGTAGCCGGCCTGGTCGCCGGTGTGCTGTTCGACGCCTATTTCCGGCGCCGCGACCGCGCACTCCGGCGTGCGCTGTGGAGCGTGTTCCACCGATGACGCGCCTCCCCCGGCCGTCGGTCCGAACGCAGCGCCGGCTCACTCGTGGGATGCAGGTCATCCTCGCCGGGATGGTCGCCTACGGGCTGGTGAGTGGCCAGCCCAAAGCAATCGTCAACGGGACCATCGCCCTCGCGATGACGTTTCTCCCGGCGGTGTTCCAGCGCGACGCGGAGGTCCCCCTGGACCCCTGGCTCGGCCTGTGGCTCACGCTGGCCGTGTTTCTCCACACCTTGGGGTCCTCCGGCCTCTACACGCAGATCGGCTGGTGGGACCACCTCACCCACGCGACGTCGGCGTCGCTCGTGGCCGGTGTCGGCTATACGGCGGCTCGGGCGATCGACCTGCACGTCCCGGAGATCCATCTCCCGCGGCGGTTTGCCTTCGTGTTCATCATCGTGTTCGTCCTGGCGTTCGGCGTCATCTGGGAGTTGTTCGAGTTCGGCCTCGACGTGATTGCCGCCGAGACTGGGGCGACAATGCCGCTTGCCCAGCACGGGCTCGACGACACTGTTCGGGACTTGTATTTCAACTCCCTCGGCGCGCTCGTGGTCGCCGCCTTCGGGCAGGTTCACCTCTCGGACGTTGCCGAGCGCGTCCGTGCCCGGTGGGCTGATTCGACTAGTGACGACTAGCCGATCCGGCGGTGTTGGTGGGACGGCACCCCCGATCGGCAGGACGTGCGAAACGGCGCCCTGCTCGAGTATAGCCCGACGCGACGCTGGTCGTCTCGCATACGGGTATACCCGCAGCCGTACTCGTCGAGGAGGCCGTCTCGATCCGGCCCGCGACCCGCTTGGGTGCGTTTAAGGACGGTCGCCACGAACAGTCGCCGATGTCGCGGACGCAGATTCCGGACCTGTACGAGAAGTACGCGGACGGATCGCCGCTCACGATGCTGACGGCCTACGACGCGCCGATCGCTCGGCAGGTCGACGCCGGCGGCGTCGACATGATCCTCGTCGGTGACTCGGCCGGCGACAACCACCTCGGCTACGACGACACGCTGCCGGTCACGCTCGAGGAGGCCCTCTCGAATACCGCGGCCGTCGACCGCGCTGTCGAGGATGCCATGGTGATTGCCGACCTCCCCTTTCTCTCGTATGGGACCTCAATGGCGGAGTCGGTCCGCAACGCCGGCCGGTTCATGAAGGAGGCCGGCGCCGACGCCGTCAAACTGGAGACCGCTCCCTACGGCGAGACCACGATCGACATCATCGACCGACTCACGGAACTCGGGATGCCCGTGCTGGGCCACATCGGCCTCACGCCCCAGCGGATGAACCAGATCGGCGGCGGTTACGTCCAGGGCCGGGACCACACCACGTCGTCGTCGACGGACGCGCTCGTCGAGACCTCTCAGCAACTGGAAGCGGCCGGGGTGTTCGGGATCGTCCTCGAGACCGTAACCGAGGCGACGGCGAAAGAAGTCACGGAGGCCGTCGACGTGCCGACGATCGGCATCGGTGCCGGCCGGTACGTCGATGGACAGGTGCTGGTGATCTCGGACGTCCTCGGTCTCGGCGGCGAAGCGTTCAGCCTCTCGAAGCGCTACGCCGACGTGGACAGCGAGATCCGGACCGCCGTCGAGCAGTACGTCGACGAAGTGGAGACCGGCGCGTTCCCGGCCGAAGAGAACGTCTTCGACCCGATCGAGGACTAACTGGTTAGTCGTCGTCGGGCGCGGCTTCTTCCGGCACCCGACCCTCGACGATCGAGGCGTCGGCGTACTCGTCGCGGAGGACCTTCTTGTCGAACTTGCCGGTGGCGGTTTTCGGCACTTCGTCGATCTCGATGAAGTCGTCGGGCAGCCACCACTTGGGGTACTCGCCTTGGATCAGGTCCCGGAGTTCGGCTTCGAGGCGATCGGCGTCGACACCGGCCGACGGCACGACGAAGGCCACTGGCCGTTCCTGCCAGCGGTCGTGGGGGACGCCGATGACCGTCGCCTCCGCGACGTCGTCGTGGGCCATGATGGTGTTCTCGAGTTCGACACTCGAGATCCACTCGCCGCCGCTCTTGATGACGTCCTTCGCCCGGTCGACGATTTTGAGGTACCCGTCCGGATCGACGCTGACGATGTCGCCGGTCTTGAGCCAGTTCCCTTCGAAGT
>CAYLJD010000200.1:0-3294 GCA_964383875.1 uncultured Halobacteriales archaeon | reverse complement strand
GGGATCACGTCGCTCACCGTCGGCACCGAGGGCACGATCACCTTCCTGTTCGAATACGTGGAGAGCGCCGACTCGGTGACGTACTCTGTGGGGTCGGGAGTGCTCGTGCTGGGTGCGTTCGCCGGTGTCGGCTACGCGCTGGTGAACAGTGCCCGCCGGCAGCGGCAGGTGAGCACAGACGGGCCACCGGAGTAGCGCGATAGCGATCAGATCACTCCGAAATGCGCGGGACCCGATTTGAACCAGAGCAAGACGTTCCCGGGCTGCGACTTGCAGGGCTCACATCGGGCCCTGCTCTTCGCTCACAGAGTTCGCTCATGCGCGGGACCCGATTTGAACGGGCGGACTCCTACGAGACAGCGTCCTAAGCGCTGCGCCGTTTCCTGGCTTGGCTACCCGCGCGCACTCCCGGCTACCCGCAGGGACGGCATGAAGGTAACGGGACGACACCTCCGCGGGGCACTTCCACTTTCACCGACCGCGTGCCGGGCCCTTATGCGAGCGCGACCCACACCCACGGGTGTGTACCGGGCGAGCGACGAGGTGGACAACGCGGAGTGGCTCGCGGAACTCGAGGACGCCGCGGACCGCCTCGACCTCGGCACGCAGGCCCGCTCGCGCGCAGCCGACGCCTTCCTCTCGGCGCTCCCCGCATCCGAACGCTCGAAGCGAGCCACCCTGGCAGCCTCCCTCTACGTCGGCGCACTGGTGGTCGGCGAGGAACGCTCGCAGGGCGAGGTCGCCGAGGCTGCGGGTGTCTCGCGTCTGTCCGTCCAACAACGGTGGAAAGGAGTGCTGGAAGCGGCCGGCCTCGAAGCGCCGGACTGGTGAGACTTACTGCTCGGGCTGTTCGGCCGCGCGGCCGTCCCGATCGGGCGTCAGATTGCCGTGTTCGTCGATTTCGCCA
This sequence comes from uncultured Halobacteriales archaeon, assembly GCA_964383875.1. Taxonomy (GTDB): domain Archaea; phylum Halobacteriota; class Halobacteria; order Halobacteriales; family Haloarculaceae; genus CAYLJD01. The sequence goes on along the minus strand of CAYLJD010000200.1, from coordinate 2,387 downwards.
GCCACGATGCGGGTACTGGAGATGATCTCGTCGTCCTCGGCGTAGACGTGATCGACGACCTCGATATCGAGAGGCTCGTGGCCCCGCTCGCGGCGGATCTCGTTGATCCGCTTGCCGCCGGTCTCCGTTTCGGGGGAGACGACGAGCACGTCGAACTGCGGTTCCGTCGCGATGCCCGTCGGCTGGGTGAGCTTCCTGACCTCGAAATCGCGGTCGTACTCGTCGGCCCACGCCGCGAGTTCGGCCTCGAGGTCGGCCCGGCGCTGCTCGTAGGAACGGACGTAGCGATCCTCGTGGCGAGTCCGGGGGGCGAGTTCGTCGCTCGTGAGGCCGACGGTCACGTCGCCGAGTTCGAACGCCCGGTCGAAAAGCGCCCGATGGCCGTCGTGTATGGGATCGAAGGTCCCACCCAGCGCGACCTTCATGCGCGTCCGGACGGCGGGTCCACGTTTAGTGGCTTCGAAACGCGACCTTTCGGCCAGCCAACAGACACTCAGGCCTCGTCCTCGTCCGACCCGCCGCCGGTCTCGGATTCCTCGACGGTGATGGTGACGGGCTCGTCGGCACCCTCGGACTCCTCGTCGTCACCCAGGAAGCGATCGAGGTTGAAGACGGTGTTCAGCTCCGACTGGACGTCCTCGACGATTTCGCCGACGAGATCCGAGGGCGCCATGGCGCTGTACTCGTAGGGATTGTTGCCCGCGCCGCTGCTCTCGCGCTTGTCGCGCTCTACCTTGCCCTCCTCGTGGAGTTGCGCGAGAGCCTCCCGGACGGTACTGGGATACAGCCCCGTCCCGGCCGCTACCTCGTCGCTCGTGCTCTCGGGCTGCTGGCGCAAATAGACGTAGATCCGTGCTCGCGTTTCGGTATCGAGGACCCACGAGAGCAGGTCGACGATGCCCTCGTCGAAGTTCTCGACGGCGCGGTCGGCCTCGCGTTCCAGCCGTTCGCGGACGTCCGGTCCATCCCCGCCGGCGCCGCCGGTGCTGCCGTCGGCGTCTGAGGTATCCTCTGAAGACATGTCCCCTCTAGAAGGACGAAAGCGACTGCCCGATAAAAATCCTTGGCTACTTCTCAGAGGGCGGCGCCATGTCCAGACCTGAGCGCGTGGATTCTCGCTATCGAGAACTGGATTCCCCGTGTGATATATTACCGCCTCTCGCATTGTCGGTGGCAGGGCCGGATGGCCCGAGGGTGATTGGGCGCGTCGGCGGCCGGGGCGGCACCGACACCACGCGCGGCGCGGCTTTTGATTCACTCGCGTTCCAACAGGAGCGACTCACAAACGGCATCCGGTCCGCCCGCCCGTCTGCGCCGGCGCTGTCGCTCGGCCCCACTCTCCCGGTCGAACAGGGACATCAGTCCCGTAACGTCCAGCCGGTCGGCCTCGGCCTCGACCAGGTCGCCGAGCGATCGGGTCGTCTCGAGGTCCCGCGCGAGCAACTCGCCGTCGTGTCCGTAACGCATGGCGCGCCACTTGTGCTCGTCGAGCAGTTCGCGCCGGTACTCGCTCCCGCTCTCCCCGTCCTCGTACCGCGCCGCGAGATCCAGCACTGCTGCCCGGACGTACTCGACGAACGTCAACACGACCTCCGGGTCGCGCTGGGCATCGGGCACCCGCACCTCGACGGTCCCGAGTCCGGAGTGGGGTCGAACGTCGTACCAGAGTTCCCCACGGTCCTCGATAGAGTCCGTCGCCAGCATCCGCCGCTCGAACTCGTCGAAGTCGGCGTAGTCCTCGAAGGCCGTCGGCATGCCCGTGTTCGGCAGGCCCTCGAAGATTTTCGCCCGCGCCGACGCGAGCCCCGTGTCGATGCCGCACCAGAACGGCGAGTTGGCCGACAGCGCGAGCAGGATCGGCAGGTGCCAGCGCAACTCGTTGGCCACCCAGACGGCCTTGTCGGCGTCGTCGACGCCGACGTGCACGTGCAGGCCAGCCGTCGTGTTGCGGTGCTGGGGGTACTGGATGCGATCGAGCTGTGACTTGTACCGGGGCTTCTCGGCGTGTTCGAGTTCGCGCCACTTCGCCGCCGGATGCAGCCCCGCTGCCGCGATTTGAAACTCATTGGATTCGGCGTGGTCGATCAGCGCGTTCCGGACTGCCAGCAACTGCTCGCGGGCGTTTCCGGGGTCCTCGATCGTGGGCGTCTGGGTCTCGATGACGAACTTGAACAGTTCGTGGTCGAGGCGGCCCTCGAGGATCTCGGGTGGCTCGGCCTCGTAGACCAGCGTGTCCGTCCCGGAGGTGGGCCGGGCGTCCTCATCGACGATGTAGAATTCCTCCTCGATGCCGAGCGTGCCGAGTCGGCTGAAGTTCGAGGCGTCGCCGCGCTCCATCGCTCACGCGTTGCGGCGGCCCGGGCTAAAGTATTCCCCTCTCCCTATCG
>CAYLJD010000199.1:0-3310 GCA_964383875.1 uncultured Halobacteriales archaeon | reverse complement strand
CCCCGGGAAGACGAAGATACCCGCACCGATCATGGTCCCGATCCCGATCGCCAGCCCACCGACCAGCCCAATGGTCCGCTCGAGCTCGACGTCGTCGTCGTGGACAGTGGTGTCGTCGGTGACAGCCTTCGGCTCCGCGACGGGCGCCTCACCGGCGATGTTCTCGCCCGCAGACTCGACGTCGACAGGCTGTTCAGTCATGCGTCGCGAGTAGTTTCAGCTGCCGGAAAAAGCCGACGACAGGATGTGGGAACTCTGCTCCAGGCAGAACAGGCCAAGCTCTTCGGGTCAGAATACGCCGCTCCCAGGGACAGCATGGGTTGGGCCGCGGTTCACCATGCATCGAGATCCCGGAGATGGATCGCTCAGTTCGATGTGGCGATTCGATCACCCCATCCCACCGGAGGCACCAGAACAGGTCAATTCGCCAGTACCCGAAACGGGATGGAAAGACCGGTTTTCATGGTATCACTGCAAGGCATCGCCGGTCTACCCGGGGCGGACGTGGATGGCAGCACCCTCGAACGTCTGCAGATCGATGTTGAGGGGAGTGACGAACGCGCGTATCTACTGATGGGAGAGATCACGGCCGTACTCGGTGTGTGGACCGTCGATGCCGGCGGCAATACCTATCGACCTCCCGCGAACGCGCTCGCGAGTCAGTCCGGATTAGGGTTGGCGGGAGAGACTATTGAGAGGTCCTCGCCGGCCGCGAGGAGCTCGGTCAGCTCCTGAGCAGGGTGCACGTTTCGCTATTGAGAGGGCGCGCACAAGCGGCTGGTGTCCTGAATCAGACTCTCACCAGAAGGTCATCCGTCCGGAAGGTAGATGCCGCCAGCGTGGAAACCGTACGCGCAATGGCAGATATCGCGCTCTCGGCTTCGCGTATCGGACTCGCGCTGTTTCTGGTGTTTCTCAACGGGTTCTTCGTCGCTGCCGAGTTCGCGTTCGTTCGCTTGCGGTCCGCATCAGTCGAGACACTGGTCCGCGAGGGCCGCCGGTCAGCACCCGTGGTTCAGGAGGCGACGGAGAACCTCGACGACTACCTCGCCGTCTCCCAGCTCGGGATCACTATTTCGTCGCTCGGGCTCGGCTGGGTCGGTGAACCGGCGGTGTCGGTACTGGTCGAACCGCTGTTGGCCCCGGTGCTCCCGGGTTCGCTCGTACACGTCGTGACCATCGCCATCGGGTTCGGAATAGTGACATTCTTCCACGTCGTCTACGGGGAATTGGCCCCGAAAACGCTCGCTATTGAGCGAGCGGAGCAAGTCGCACTCCTGGTCGCCCCACCGATGAAGCTGTTCTACTACCTGTTTCTCCCCGGTATTGTCGTGTTCAACGGCGTCGCCATCCAGTCCGTTCGACTCTTCGGTGTCTCACCTTCCGCGGACGGACACGGTGGTCACACCGAAGCGGAGATTCTGACGATTCTTTCGGAGGCGGGCGAGGCCGGACGGGTCGACGCCGAGGAAGTCGAGATGATCGAGAGCGTATTCAGCCTCGACGATATGACCGTCCGCCAGATTATGCGGCCGCGGCCGGACGTCACGAGTATCCCGGCGGACACGTCGCTTCCCGACCTCCGATCGATGGCCATCGAGGGAGAGTATACGCGATATCCCGTCGTCGGGGATGGCGGCGACGTACTCGGATTCGTCGATGTCAAGGATATTCTGCGAGCCAGTGAGTCGATCGATGAAGCTGGCGCGATTACGGCCCGGGATCTGCGTCGTGACGTGATCGTCGTCCCCGAGACCCTCCGCGTCGACGAGCTCCTCGCGGAGTTCCGGGCAGAACAACGCCAAATGGCCGCCGTCATCGACGAGTGGGGCGCGTTCGAGGGACTCGTCACGGTCGAAGACGTCGTCGAAGTGATCGTTGGCGACATTCGAGACCAGTTCGATCCGGCGGAGTCCGTCCCGTCGATCGAACGCCGAGACGATGGCAGCTGGGCAATCGACGGGGATGTGCCACTTTCGGTAGTGAACGACCACCTCCAGACGACTTTCGAGAGCGAAGACATGGAAACCGTGGGTGGCTTCGTCCTGAGTCGTCTGGGACGGGCGCCGACGGTCGGTGATCGTGTCGAAACGGACACGCACCAATTCCGCATCGACGGCATTGACGGGGCCCGGATAACGGATCTCGTCGTGACCGAGTCGAACGACTAACGATTCGTCATGGTCGCCCACGTGATGTCGGCGGGTCGAGAAACCAGAATCAGGGCGGATTCTTCGTTCACCGGCCACAGGTCAATCCATCCCGGGAGCGTACCCTCGGAGAAGGCAGACGACACGAAGGGCAGGGCAAAGCAAGGGCGGACCGTCGACAGATGACAGCATGTGCCCGACATTGGCGCAACACTGGCGCGGGGAGACGACCCAGAACCACCGGCAGATCTGGCACAACTCGACGAGTTCGGGGCGGAAGTCGAATCGCTCGAATACGCTGCAAGGTGAATCGTGAGTATCGCCGCCGGCGGTCGTGAAGTCGAACCGGACGGCGGGGGACAGGATCGAAAAGCTCGCACCGGAATCAGACGAGGAACCGTTCGACTCGTTAGCTGCCGTCCGAGTCCACGTCCAGCGGCCCACCGTCGCCACAGCTCTAACACAAATCGCTGAAGCCAGCAAGACACTGCCGAGTTCGGTTTTTTCCGGTCTCAGCGCAAACCCGACGAGGAACGCTACGCCTGCCCTCGAAAGGCGGTATTCACTCACTGAACCAAGATAGATCAACGAGATTTCCCGCATTGAGCACGATACCACGTCAATGCCAGCTTCCATCCGGGTTCTCCATGTCGACGACGAGCCGGATTTGGCGGACCTGACTGCGCAGTTCCTCGAACGCCAGGACGAGCGGTTTGCCGTTGACACGGCAACGAGGGCCGATGAGGCGCTCACGCGACTACGGGAGAACGAGTTTGATTGCATCGTCTCGGATTTCGACATGCCAGGCCAGAATGGCATCGAGTTTCTCGAAGCTGTCAGGGAGGACTACCCCGACCTGCCGTTCATCCTCTATACCGGCAAGGGCTCGGAGGAAGTCGCCAGCGAGGCCATCTCTGCGGGCGTAACTGAGTATCTCCAGAAGGAATCGGGGACCAGTCAATACGACGTGCTGGCCAATCGAATCCGCAATGTCGTCGAGAAACACCGAACACTCCTCGAACTACAAGATAGAGAGCAGCGACTCAACCGGTTCTTCGAGCAGTCACCGCTCGGCGTGATCCGATGGGACGACGAGTTCAACTTCGCCCGATTGAACGATACGGCGAGAGACATCCTCGGGTATGCCGAAGGCGAACTCG
>CAYLJD010000198.1:0-3329 GCA_964383875.1 uncultured Halobacteriales archaeon | reverse complement strand
AGTCCGGACTATACCAGGATTCGCTGGAGCCCAGGGCATCGATTCGACGGAGTTCGGCGCCGGGGTGAACGTGGTCAAGCTCATCCGCTCGAGCGGCCTCATTGCTTCCCTCGTCGTAAATCGGGATGGAAACCTGCAGTTTCCGGAGCGAATCAAGTGACTCGTTTATCGTCTGAAACTCATCCCTTTCGTAGGCGTCCTCGATATCTCGGAGTATCGATCGTTCGGTCCCCGTACGTGCCACTACTACATCCACGGCATTTCGCTGTTCGATGAGTGACAATTCGGAGAGTCTATCGGCTTCGCAGCGATTGACCCACTCAACCCATTCCCGATTCCCAGGGGACCGGTCAGCGAGGAGGTCGTAGTAGCGATTGACACCCTCCCAGGTTAGCGTCTGCTCGTCGACGACAGTCTCGTCGCTCGTCCCCGTCGATCCAACCACGTCCGATATTGCTTTCGCGGTAAGCTTGGGTAGACTGTCGCCACTTCGGCCATACACGGCCTTGCACGGAAGCAGCGTCGATCCCTCCGGCGCCGGAAGCAACCAGATGTCGACAGTCCCACGATCTCCCTGATTCGATCGGTTGCACCGACCGGCGGCCTGCACGATGGAATCGAGCGGAGCGAAGTCACGGAAGACGTGATCGAAGCTCACGTCCACGCCGGCCTCGATTAACTGGGTCGAGATCATGACGACTGGAACGCCGTCTTCCAAGAGCTCACGCGTGGCCCCGATGAGCAGTCGCCGGTCGACCGGTCGGTGTCGCGTCGTGAGGTGAAGTGCCACTGGCCGGTCGCCGGTACGCTCTGTCCGGATTGTACTGGCGATGTCTTCTGGTTCAAGCGTCTCGGATAGTTTCTCGTGCGATTCGAGGACGTCGGCGAGGACCGCGTTCGCCGAGAGCGTGTTCAATCCGGACGCCTCGACGGCCAAGGAGAGTTCAATGGCTGAATCGATCGTATTGCAGACAGCCAGGACCGAGCCATCGCCGGTAACGTTGGCGATCCGGCTGGCTGCCTCGTCGTAGCCAATCGGCGTCGGCTCAGCGTCGGGATAGGAATGCGCCGAGGAATCGATGTGGAAGTCGACCCGATCCATCTCTCGATAGTAGCGGTCCGGAGATTCCACGAGTGAACGCGCCGGTTGCCCCTCCTCACCATCGAAGATGCGTGGCTGGGTCGCCGTCATGGCGATAACCGTGGCATCATAGCGCTCCGTGAGCAGGGTCGCGAGACGTCTGGTTACCGACCACCACTCCGAAGGGAGGCTCTGTGGCTCATCGAGAATAACGACCGAACCGTGGAGCGACGGCAGTTTCATCGACTGGCTATTCGCCGGCCCCGTGAGACTCTCGAGAAGCTGAACGAACGTCGTCACGACCAACCCGGATCGCCAACTCTCGCCAAGCATGTATTCGAGGTGCGCGTCACCATCAGTCTCGACGTCATCGAGTGATATACGCGTCTCCGCCAGGTGGTGGTGGATCGCCATCGTCGCGTCCTGTCCATCCGTCTCGAAGACGTCCATACAGAGCGACGCGACCTGATCGATGATCGAGGTGAACGGAAGGGCATAGATGATGCGCCCGGGCTCCGATTGGGCATCTCGTATCGACAACGCTGCACTGAGTCCGGTGATCGTCTTTCCCAGTCCGGTGGGCAGCGTGATGGTTGCCACGGACCCATCCGACTTCACGAACGAATCGACCGAGTCGAGAACGGCCTCCCGGGCATCATCTCTAAGTTCGTTGATCCGAGAGGCTGGCGCGTCGGCGCGAATGGATTGGAGGTGGTCGAGCAACCGTCCAGTCTCCGGAAGATCCGGCTTGTAATCATCGGCGTGCACATCGACGGCTCCGGTCAGGGAGGCAGCACTCGTCTTGTCCGCCAGACAGAGTGCGCTCCACACCTGGATGACCTGGTCGTAGAACGTCGTTTCGAGTGCATCAGGATCGGCTGAAAGTCCGAATTCCCCATCGGTGACCGTCGAGCGGATGTCCTCAGGTAGGTCCGACCCGAACGTGTCGACGAACTCAGGCCAGGATCCATGTTTATTTGTCGCCGTCTCTAGAATCTGACTCGCCAACGCCGGGACGAGGGAGTCGATATTCTGGATCTGAGCGTCCAGTTCATCGAGCGTCGGACCGCCGAAATCGGTGGTCCCGGTATTCACGCGATTGAAGACATACGTGGTCACGTTCGGGAGCGTCCCGTGGTGCTTGGCCACGGCGACGAAGCCGATCAGTGCGTCCTCGTCCTCGAACCCCCTGGCGGAGAGCGCGTAGAAAGTGGCGAAGGCACCAAGCGGTGAGTGCTGGGATGGGCCATCCGGAGTTTCCCCGTCGAGGTGAGCCTGGAACCACGAGGTCAACTTTCCGATGTCGTGGACGATGCCACACGTCCAGGCGAGTTCGGCGAGCGATTCGCCCTCGGGTGTCTCAAGAGTCTCTGGAAAGACCGTCTCGACGCGTTCGGCAACGTCGTTGAGGTGTGTCTCGAGTGGTATCGGTTGTCCATCGAACCGATGGTGTGAATGGCGTGACGATTCGGTTCCCTCCATATCAGGAGAACATGACCGACCGGTCGTCGACCCGGCAGGTCGGCACGTCCGTGACGGTCAGCGGGTCACCCGATGCCGAGAACGCGTAGTCGGTAAATCCGGTGGTCGTTCGACCGCCGGGATCGCGCTCCATGAACGCTGGCGATCGTTCGAATCGCACCTGTAGGCCTGGATCCGGTTCTACGACGTCGATCGCATCGACGATTGCCGAGTCGACGGTCGATGAACCAGAATCCCTCCCGTCCTCTATCGTGAACTCACCGAGGTATTCGATAGACGCGAGACACTCAGAAAGCCCAAGGCTCGGTACGTAGTGGCTGGTTCCATCTTCCAGCGTCTGCCGAAGCGTACTGAAGAGTTCGTCGTCCTCAAGCCAGAGGTCGACGCGATACGCAGGGTCTACTAGGAACTCGTAGTTGTGCTGCTGGCGAAGGCGGTCCGGGTTCACCAGACCGATCCTGGCGTGGCCTCGGCTTGGGTGCATCTGGACGTCGCTCCCGGCCGTCGAGAGGGAATTGATTGGCATGTTCACCGTCCGTAGCTCCCCCAGTGGTTCGACGGCAACGGCGGAATTTGACCGCTGGAATCGGTCGTAATACGAGTCCCGACCAATGCCGGCTATCGCGGCAAGGATCCCCGCCACCGTTGTTCGAGGCACAATTCTGTACGTCTGCTTAACGATATTACCCTCAATCCGTCGGAAATGCGCCCAGTCCCCTCGAATTGTGAACGATAGACATGACTCACCTACCGGCTGGGATGGCAC
>CAYLJD010000197.1:0-3342 GCA_964383875.1 uncultured Halobacteriales archaeon | reverse complement strand
GACCGACGAAGGATACGTTCGCTCGGTACCTTGCCAAAGATGTTACTGACGACGACTTGGAACGGGTATTCTAGTCTTGGAGGTCGGCAACTATCCGGCCAGCCTCGTCGATACGGGCATTGTCTGGGAGTCCGTATCGTTCCTCCAGGTCACGGACTAGCCTATCCAGATCGTCCATCGTACTCGGAGATACGTCCTCAGCGAGCATAAGCGTTCATCTCCGTGTGGGCGTGCGCACAACTCCCGATGATGGGGGTGAGCCAGTCCAGCAACGTCCTATCGCATGTTCCGCCCCATCCTTTCTACTGCGGTTGGCACCGTCAGGCGTAGGTGACGTACCCTTAACTGTAGACCTCAGCATCTGATCACGTCCCGGAAAGGGTGTCGTCGAACGACGATGTCACCAGCTAATCGAATTCGACCAGTTTCGCTGGATCTCCTGTCCCTCACCGATAGCGTCGAACACGCCATCTGCAGTCGGACTCTTCTCTCTGACCTGGACTTCCTGTTCGCTAGCCCCACCCCCTCCAACCTCACGCTCCCGGAGCTCTCACTCAGGCTCTCTAGGGCACCAACCATAGGCTATTCGGAGAGCCAATCGGATTCTCCGCTGAGAGACTCTTCGAAGTGTAGTCGAGGCCTCTGCTTTCGTTTCGGAGGCTTGAGTCACCTACGCCCGCCGAGAACGGCGGAGCTTGTCGGTGGACTGTGGCACGGAGCGTACGCGATTCTCGCCCGGCCTGATGGTCGGAATTCCCTGGCTATCGGAAGAGGGACGCTACTGTACAGTGACAACGATCGAACGTTCCCGGAAACCCCTCCGAAGCGGATCCGAAAACCCACCGGTACACATCGACGCCCGAATCGTGGTAGAACACCTCCGAACGCTCTCGCGCCAAGCTCGACAGCTTGCGGCGATGAACGAGCCGTACGATCGGGGTCTAGAGCAAACGATCGTGAGTGTCAAAGTGACGTAGCCAGTACGAGACGACGAGTCCTGTGACCATCGACAGGGAGACGATACACGAACTGTGTACCGAGGTAGTCTTCGAACGGGGACAGCAGTACTGTGACGAGGGTCGCATCCAGCAGATCGATCGCGTTGGGGACATCGTCACCGCACGCGTTCACGGTACGGATCGCTACGAGGTCCGCGTCGACCTAGCCAGCGAAGACCTCGACCCACACTGTACCTGCCCCTATCGTGGTGCCGGCGAGTGCAAACACGTCGTAGCAGTGTTGCTTACCGTCGCAGGTGAGGAACCAGGCGACCAAGCTACCCGCATCGACTCGCTACTGGGCGACATCCCGCCCCGGGACCTCCGGGAGTTCCTTCGCGACGAACTCGCCCGTCGACCGGAGATGCGCGACCGGTTCCTGGCAACCTTCGGTGGTAACCACACCCGGACGGCCGAGGAGTATCGCGAGACGGTCGAACAGTTGTACGACGAAGCCACCGACGACTATCCGGTCGTCACCGAGGCCATCGACTTCACACGACTCACCGATCAGGCCGAGCGATATCGCGAGCGTGGAGAGTATCTCCAGGCGGCTGCTGTCTACCGCGCGCTTTCGGACGGCATCGCCGAGAACGATTCCCTCGTCGACGCCGCTTACGACCACTTTGCGCAGACGTTCCAGGCAGCGCTCGATGGCTACGTCGAATGCGTGCTCGCAGCGGACGTGGACGACGAAGCGTTCGACGAGCATCTCGGCTATCTCGCCCGCCAGCGAGACGAGGTCGTCGACTATCTGGCCGAGCGCTACTGGGCCGCGATCGACGAACTCGAATCGAGACGGTGAGCGAGCGCCAGAAAGCACTTGTTCAGCGGGTCGGACTCTCAGAATGATGCACTGCCAGCCGCTGGTCGGGAAGCCACGCCATCGCTGAGCCGTCCGTGCGACTGCCCTGCCCGGGCCGTAGCGGGCGGCACCTCCGATGGCGTGGTGGTACCATGGACGACGACGAGCTACTCCGACGGGAACTTCGCGCGGCTCGCGAGGAACTGGTCCGAAAACGCTCACGGCCAGCGGAGGACGACACCGGCGACGAGAGCTGTCTCCCCCTCATGCCCGATCGAGACGATGAGTTTCTCCGACTCGCGCTGATGAGCGTCGACGAACTGGTGGATCACGTCGAGCGACTCGAACGGGATATTGCGGACCTCGAAGCGTTCGAACCGGCCGACGAATAGCACGGTTCAGGGAGGGCTGCTCTCTATAAGCGCGCAGCCAGAAGGACGTACAATCGAGTTATGAAGCAGTTTCCCTCCATCCCACGCGTGGCCAGTGCGCCGGACGAACTCTTTCAGGAGGGCCATCTCTGGCTCCTAGAGAAAGTTGACGGTGGGAACTTCCGGTTCCAGCTCCAGGAGTCGGGCGTGATTCGCTTCGGGGACCGCAGCCACGTCTTCGACCATCCGGACGACGTTCCCGACCCGTACCAGCATGCGGTACGCCACGTCCAGACACGCCTGGATCGACAGGCACTCGGGAACGCCGTCGACGACGTTGAGGACGTCGTCTTCTTCGGTGAAGCGATGCACCACCACACGATCGAGTACGACTGGGACCGGACGCCCCCTCTCCTCGGCTTCGACGTCTGGTCGGCGGAGACGGAGGCGTTTCTTACGCCGGATCGCGTCGAGGGAATCTTCGAGCGGCTTGGCCTCCAGCCTGTCAACGCCGTCGAGCGTGAACTTCGCGCCCGCGATTTCCAGCCGGACCGGTTTATCATACCCGAGTCGGCGTGGTACGACGGGCCGGCAGAGGGCGTCGTGATCCGAAACAAGCGCGGCGGTCGGGCAAAACTACTGCATCCGGACTTCGTGGAAGTCGACGAGACGGTCCCCGTCGATGGATCGGCCGAGGACCTGGCGGCGAAGTTCGCCACCGGTAGGCGCTTCGAAAAACTGGCGGCGGAGCTCGAGGATCGTGAGGTGGCGGTGACGGTCGACGAGCTGTTCGAGCGGGTATTCGAGGATATCGTTCGTGAGGAGCACAAACAGCTCTACCACGGTTCCGGCGAGGTTGACATGACGGTTTTCCGGTCGGAAGTGGCGGCTCGGACGAGAGCGTTCGTCGATGACAGGGATACGTCGGGCTAGATCAACGTTGTCGTGTCTTTCAGTCCGAGTGAATCACTTCCCGAAGGGGACAGGAGGCTGTTGTAGACCCACCGGATCTCAGCCAGCGTGTTGGCTCGTCGGCAATTCGAGACTGCACGGAACGCTCAGCCGTCGGTCATCGTCGTCACGTCGAACGGGGGCTCTGCATCTTCAGGTAGCGGTGTCTCGTAGGCGTCTTCCCCGATTTCCTGCTCGAATTCCGCCTTCGCAGCAT
>CAYLJD010000196.1:0-3350 GCA_964383875.1 uncultured Halobacteriales archaeon | reverse complement strand
ATGACGATGTCGGTGAACTCCGTCATGTTCTGCATCTTCGCGCCCGCGTCGCACGACGCCTTGATGAGGCCCGAGCAGGCCTCCGGCCCGTTGGCGACGTAGAGTCCCTCGCTGTCCTGGGACTGCTTGTAGTCGACGTCGAGTTCGTCGAGTACGTGCTGGGCGGGGTCCCGGACGGTAACCTTGTTCATCAGGAAGCCGCCCAGCCAGAACCCGCCGCCGAGGTAGTTGTTCTTCTCGACGACCATCGTCTTGACGCCGCGCTCGGAGAGCTCCTTCGCCGCCATCAGGCCGGAGGGGCCGCCCCCGACGACGATGACGTCGCTGTCGGAGAAGTCCATGAACTCCTCGGTCCACTCCTGGCCGATCGCGCGGGTCACGTCGGCCTCGCCCACGTCGCTGAACTGCTCGAATTCGGACGACATACTACCATGTAATATCACCGAGTACATGAAAGGCGTTGCGGTGACGCCGTCCGGGGCCACGCGCGCTGGAAACGGCCACTGCGGTACGGAGCCGCGCGGGTGCTGGCGGCCCCAGCCGGGACCGGGATAGCGACCAGTGCTCGGACCCGACCGCGAGTCGACACAGGGAGGTCTCGTGTCAGTCTGGGGACCCCTGTCGAATGCGACGCTCTGCGGCAGTCAATGCCGTCTCCGGATCGAAGTGCTCGACAATTTCGCGCAACTCGGCATCGCTCATACTGGCCATATCGTCCACGTGGTCCAGCATGTTCGGGATCGCCCGCACGATGTTGTCGACGATCGGGACGGCAGCGACTTCGGCAGACCGCGACAGCGGATTCAAATCGATGACAATCTCGGTCTTACCGAGGTCCGACAAGGCGGCCGCCCGGTCGCCGTCTTCGAGCGGCACGAGCACGACGTCGGCGGCGGCGATACCGTCGGCGTCGACCTTTCCCCGCTCGTGGTCGAGGCCAGGGATGCGAGCGTCGGCGGTTCGACCCTTGACGGTCTCGGCACCGTGTTCGCGCAAGTGCGCGGCGATCGCTTCAATTCGCGACTCCGTCCGGTTGAACAGGTTGACTTCGAGATCGGCGTCGACGGCCCCAGCGAGGGCAACGACGCCTTTGGGAACGAGTGCGGCGACGTTTCCGTTGACCGAGATTACGGGGTGGTCGGCGAGGAGGAGGAGCGCCGCGGCGGCCTGGGCCGCCTCGTCGGCACTCGGAATCGTCTCCTCGCCGAGGAGGTAGTCGAAGGCCTCGCCGCGTCCGTGGGCGAGCAGCCCCTGGCGGCTGGTGATCCCCGCGTCGACGCCGTCCGCGATGCGGTGGCGCGTCCGCAGTGACTCGTGGCGGGGGTGGCTCTCGGGCACCTCGATCTCGTCCATACCGCCCCTCGGTGACGGAGTGTCAAAAGCCGTCTGAACCTGTGCCGGTCGGAAAGGCGAGCGTGGTTACTCGATTGGATCTTGCAGGGTCGCCCCACCGGCGTGAATCCGACACCGTTCGGCGTCGTAGCCTGCTGTCGTCAATCCCCGCTCCAGCGCGAACACCGTTTGCCCGAGCATTCCCATCGCCGCCTCGCCACCGGCAGCGGTGACGTCGGTGACAATCTCACGGACATCGTCCGTGAGGAGGTCCGCCTCTCGGGAGAACCGCCGGGAGGCATGCATGAATTCGTCGAGCGTCGGATCGCGAACGACGCGGGAGAGTGCGGCTTCTCCGGCATCGGTGAGGTCGTCGGTATCGTCGCCGATGACCGAAGCCGTGTCCAGTCCACCACGCGAGAGGTACTCGATCGGCGCGCGAGCCGGGATCCCGTCCATGACGTTTTCGTGCGGCCCGCCCGGTTCGAGCCGGACCGGGACACCGCCGCGTGCCTGGGCGACGACATCCCCGAGTCCGGTGCCTGCCTGCACCTCTGCGCCGTGGGCGATGGTCACGAGTTCGTTCTCGGAGAGCCCCCGATCCAAGACGGCGTTGGTGCCGAGGGCTGCGCCGAGGGCCAGAGCGCCGGAGATCCCAAAGCCAGCCCCGACTGGGAGATCTGTGACACCCCGAACACGGACGTTCGCGGAGAGGGTATCCAGTACCCGATCGACTGCCTCCATCGTGACTGGTTCTCCGTTGAGTGCGACGGCTGGTTCGTCGGCGCGACGGACGGTGACCGTGACACCTTCCGAGAGTGTGATCCCCGCACCTCGTGAGCCGGCGATCGTCGGGTCATCGTCGGAATCGACCGTGAAAAACCCGGTGAGGTGTCCCGGCACGAAGACTTGGGTGACCCGGCTCATTGCCGGGGGTCCGACGGCCATTCGCTTATCCTTGACGGGCTCCCCGGTCCATTCAAGTGTGTTTGCACTGTATGAGTTCGCATACGTGCCAACGATCAGTGCCCGTATTTCGGACGAGGACCGAGACGAACTCGACGAGGTGGCCGACCTCCTGTCGGCGGACCGGAGCTCGACGATTCGCAAAGCGCTTCGGGAGGGACTCACCGAGCTCCGGATGCGCCACGCCGTCGAACGCTACCAGAGCGGCGACGTCGCTGTCAACGAGGCGGCCCGCCTCGCGGGACTCTCGATCGCCGAATGGCTCGACGTTGCGAACGAGCGAAACCTGACGACCCAACTCACAGCCGACGACTTGCGTTTCGACGTGGAGAATGCCCGCGAGCTATGAAGGTCTACGTCGACGCCACGCCGCTGTACAACCTGGGCATGATTGGCGAGCTGGATCTGCTCGGGTCACTGAGTGACGAGCTCGTGATCCCCCAGGCAATCCAGCGGGAGGTCACCGTCGAGCCCGCGGCGACGAACCTCACGGCTTTGCTCTCCGACGAACCCGTCGCGACCGACCCACCCCTTGGCGAGTATCGGACGGACGCTCGACGGCTTCTCGGCGACGACGAGACGACCGTCGATACGACACTCGTGGCCGGATTCCTCGCGGAACGCGCGGCACGTGACGACAGACCAGTCTGCGGGTTCGTCTCCGACGACCGGCGGCTCCGGCGACTCGCCGACGGGCTCGGGGCGTCGGTCACCAGCACCTTCGGCGTCGTCGTCCGGGCGGCTCTCGAGGACAAGTACTTCTCGGCGACGCAGGCCAAGCGGGTGTTTCGCCGGATGGACAACTACGGCCTCGTCACGACTGGTCCGCTCCGCGAGCGGGCCATCGGGGGCGTCACCGACGGATCCTGACACGCGGATGCCTGGCCGATGGTGGAGGCTTATGGGCTCAGTCGTTGCCGGTCACGCGGGAAGAGCACGGCTTCGCGGATGTTGTCCAACTCGAGCATCGTCACGAGGAGTCGTTCGGCGCCAAGGCCCCAGCCGGCGTGGGGCGGCATCCCGTACTTGAACATCTTCGTGTAGTACTCGAA
>CAYLJD010000195.1:0-3376 GCA_964383875.1 uncultured Halobacteriales archaeon | reverse complement strand
CGTGGGCGATGTAGACGAACTCGGCGTGGTCGTACTTGCCCTGGAGGTACCAGTCGAGCGGCGTGAACGTCCGCTCGACGAGCTCGCGTTTCTTCTGGCGCATGCTCCCCGAGACGTCGCGGATGTTGACGACCACGACGTTCTTCTCGTGTTCCTCGGTGATCTCGGGGTACCGGTAGCGTTCGTCCTCGCGCCGGAAAGGGATCTGGTCGATGCCATCGCGTCGGATCCGCTGGACGGTCGACGTCCGCTCGACCGATTCGACCATCTCCGACAGGCTCGCCCACGTCGTCTTCTCCGCCGCCGGGAGGTCCGCGTAGGTCTCGTCGAGCCAGGCCCGCGAGACCGGGATCCGCTCGCCGCGGGCCCACTCGAAGACAGCCGCCGGGCCCATCCCATCGACCTTGAGCGCCTCGCGGACGAAGTCACGGTCGAAATCCATCGCGAGCTTGCGCTTGAGTCCCTCTTTGAACAGCCGCTCGAAGTCGAGCGTGCTCGTCGGGCCCGTCCGGGTGACGTCGGTGAAGTCGCCCTCGATCTCCTCGATGACCCGCTTGCCTTTCGGCTCGAGGTCGAGGCCCAGCTCCTCGTCGAGTTCGCGGGCGAACTCCTCGGGGTCCATCTCGTAGTACTCGTGGTCGGCGCCCGCTTCGCCGGGCTCGCCCCCCTCGTCACCCGGCTGTGGCTGGGGCTGGCCCACCGGATCGCCGACGTCGGGGGTCCCGTCCTCGCCCTGGCCGACGCCGCCCATGTCCCGACGATCGTAGGTAAACTCCGGGAGATCGACGATCTTGATGGGAATGCGGACCGTGTCGTCGCGGCTCTGGCCGAGATCACCGTACTGGATGAACGCTGCGAGGTCCATGCGACGCTGTTCGCCGACCTCGCGATACCGATCGACGTCCTCTCTCAGTCCCATCGGTAGCTCACCTGGCTCATGACGTGGCGGCTCGTCAGTTCGGCCGACGCCGGGCTGTAGCCGAAGAGATCCTGCATGTTCTCGATCGTCTGGGCCTTCAGGGTGGCCGTCTCCGTCCCGCTCGGAGGCGTGTCCCACTGGCGGGGGTCGAAGTCCTCGTACGCCCGCCGGACGTCCGCCCAGTCGTACTCGCTGAGTACGTCAGCGATCACGGGAATCTCCTTGGGGGTGACGTCGCTCACGCTGAAGTCCTCGTCCCGGTGGCGCCAGGCGTGGCGGTTCAGCGCCGTGATGATCCGGTCGGTCCGGAATTCGGCGACGGCCTCGCCGGGCTGGTTGCCGTCGTAGTCACCTTCGGCGAAGCGGCCCAGGTGTTCGATCTCGAAGACTTTCATCTTCAGCGGGTCGGGGTCGACGTACTGCCCGCGGTCGTTCTCGATCTGTTCGCCTTCGGCCCAGGCGTAGACGTGCTCGACGTACTCCTCGACTGTTTCTTCGTCGACGCGCTTCTCGCGCATCATCGCCTCGATCACGTCGCTCTCCTGGCGGTCGAAGAGGTGGTTTTTGACCGGCACGACGCGCTCCTCGAACTCTGCCGCCTCCGTGTTCGAGAAGACGGGTGCCGAGACGAGCCCCTCGGCCATCGCGTCCAGCACGTCCCGGGGCATTACGACACGTTCGACGGGGAGCGCCTCGTGGAACCGCTCGGATTCCTCGGTGAGCAGGTCCGCCACGACGTCGCGGGTGTAGGTGACGGGGATCCCGTGGGAGCCGTCGACGGCGTTGTCAGTGAAGGCGACGTCCTCGATGTCCACGCGCTCGTCCCCGCGCCGGAGGTAGCCGCGGTCGAACAACAGTGCCTTGTCCACCAGGTCGAGCCCCCCCGGCACGTCGCTGGCGTCCAGGCGGGTCACGACGCTGTACAGCGCTGCGGCCTCGATGGCGTGTGGCGCGAGTTCCCGCTCGACGACGCCCGACTGGCCCCGGCGAACGGACATCCGGAGCGGTTCGCGGATCCACTGTTCCAGCTCCCCCCACGAGTCGGCCGTCCAGACGGCCGTCTCGTTGGTCAGCTCACGGCGGAGGAGCTCGGCCTCGAGGGAGAGGTTCGTCAGGTACGTGAACTGGCGACGGTCGAGGCGGCGCTTGAGCGCCTTCAGCGGGTCGCCGCCCTCCGTCTCGGCGTGCTGGTCGAGGCGATCCTCGAGGTCGGGGTTCGAGATGATGATGAGCTGCGTGTCGACGGCCATCCCGATGCTCTTGTCGAGCTTGACTCGCCCCTCGTCGGGCACGTTCAGTAGCTTCCGCAGCAGGTCGGCGTGCTGGGCGGCGTCCTCGACGACGGTCAGCAGGCCGTTCCCCTGCGAGAGGACGCCGTCGTAGGAAAACGCCTGGGGATTCTTCCGGCCCCGCGAGTCGAGCTCGCGCAGCATGCCCGCCATCCACGAGCCGACGAGGCGTTCCTTCGGCGAACCGTCGTCCTCCGAGTGGAGGACGCCGATGCCCCGACCCACGTCGACGACGTAGTTCTTCACACGGAGGTGTTTCGGGGCCGTGACCGCCGAGAAGAGGTCCTCGCGGCCCTCGCGGCGGTACTGCTCCTCGAGGTACTCGTAGGCCTCCCGGCTGAACGGATCGAGTTCGGCGTCGAGGCGGATCGGAATGTGGTCGTCGAGGCGCTCGTTCAGCCGGTCGACGATGTCCCGGCGCACCTCGCGGGGAAAGACCGTCAGTGGCTGGACCTGGACGGGGCTCTCGTACCAGTCGTCTTCGTCGGCGACGGCCTCGTCGCCGTAGGTGAGGCCGGGTGACTCACCCGCGCCGGCCACGTTCCACTCGACCGTGTACCGGCGGCCCACATCCGTCTTCGAGTACTCCCGGAGGCCGTTGATCAGGCAGCGCTTGAGTTCCGACTTGCCCGTCGCCGTCGGCCCGTCCAGCCAGATGATCTTTTCTTCCTTGCCGCGGCCGGCCGCGATCGCCCGGAGGTCGTCGACGAGGCCGTTGAGCACCTCCGTGTTTCCGAGGATGGCGTGTTCGCCGTCGTTCCACGGGTCGTCGAAGAATCGGTAGCGCTCGGTCTCCTCGCCTTCCTCGAGAACCGTCCGCGTGCCGGCGTTTTCGATGGCGGCCAGCAGGTACTTCGGGGCGTGTGACGCCAGGCGCGGCTCCGAGAGGAGGGCCTCGACGTACTCGTCCAGGGCCATCGGCTCCTCGTAGGTCGCCGAGAGGGCCCGGTCGGCGGCGCCGATGAAGTCCTCGCCGCTCATTTCAGTCTTCCATTTCGCTCTTGGCGACCTCTGCCCCGGCGAACTCCAGGACCTCCTTGGCGCCGTCCTCGGAGTAGCCGCGCTCGACGAGGGCGTCGATCCACTCGTTGCGCTCCTCGTCGTCCATCTCGCCGCTGGAGACCAGCGCCGAGAAGTTGATGTTGTGCTTCTTGTCTTCCCAGAGCTT
>CAYLJD010000194.1:0-3489 GCA_964383875.1 uncultured Halobacteriales archaeon | reverse complement strand
CAGCGCGAAGCCATCCGCGAAGCGCTGGCTGAAGACCTCGGCGGTACGCCCGAGGACTACGATGCTGCGGAATACCTCAACGACCGCGCTCGCGAGCCTGTCGCCGACGGCGGCGAGTAGGCGACGTGTTCACAGCCGCCGTTCGATCTCCTCGGCCAGGTGGTCGTGCCCGACGGGCTGGAGGTCGCCGTTCTCGTCGAGTACCGGGCGGTACTGCGTCCCGTCGGCCGTGTCGACGTGGGCGTACTCGTAGTAGACGGGGTGGATGACGTCACACTCCATGTCGCCGAGGAGGATGTCGATCTGGCGCTCCTCCGTGCGGAGGTACTCGGTGACCCGCTCGCGGAAGGACGCCGTCTCCGCCACGCCGGTGAAGATGCCCACCTCCTCGGGGTTGGTGTCGCCCTCGAGGCCGAGCTCCTCCCGGATGCGGTCGACCTTCGTGGCGACGACGAGGACGTCACCGCCGTTGTCCTTGACGCGCCGGCCGACCTTCCGGAGGTCCTTGACCTGGCTGTCCATCGTCGCATCCTGCACCCGCTTGACGTCGATCAGGAGCAAGGCGAGATCGGCGTGTCGCACCTCGTAGAAGAACCGCTCCTGTTTCGAGCGGGGGTCGCCGCTGAACAGCAGCGTGCGGACGTCGAGCGCGAAGTTCCGCACCGTCTCGACGACGGTGAGGTCCTCCTCCATGCGGTCGGCGAGGTTGTTGAGCATCTCGCCGGTGTGGTCCCACCCACCGATGCGGATCCGCTTGGGGAAGTACCCGCGGACGACGTGGTAGAAGCCGATCTCCTCGACGCTCGTCGTCCCGGCGATGGGGATGCGGTCGCCCTGGTCCATGTCGTCGACCTTGCTGCTCATGCTGTCGAGCGCGAGCGTGGGCTTGGTGACGTTCCGGGTGCGCTCCGTGAACGTGTAGTACAGCCCGAGGATGAGCGTCGACTTGCCGCCGCCCTTCGGCCCGACGACGGCCGTGTTGGCCTCGGACTCGTAGGAGAAGAAGCCCACGAGGAGGTACAGCATGGCGCCGCCCGACAGCGTGTCCACGAGGAGGATCGACTCGCCGGTGAGCGTCGCCTGGACGTAGCCGATGACGACCACGCCCGCCACGAGGACGAACAGCACCGACACGGCCGTGTCGAAGGTGGCGTCCGAGAGGTCGAAACCCGTCACTAGGCTCATGACGTTCGACCGCTCGATGGCGACGATGGCGGCGAAGCCCGCGACGCCGGCGGCGAGGTTGTACGGCGAGGGGGCGATGTTGGGCAGGAGCGTGCCGTTGATGGCGAACACCGCGAGCGCGATGAGCGAGCCCACGAGCATGAGCACGCCCTGGACGCGCTTGCGCCAGTCGAGCGTGACGAACGCGAGCAGGCCGAAGTACAGCCCGAGGCCCGTACTCATGAGGAGGTCGTTCGGGTCGCCGACGCCGACGTCGAACAGCGCGGCGGCGTCCCAGACGAGGCCGTAGAAGAACGTCCCCGGCTCCCACGCCCGCAACAGCATCCACGCGACCAGCGGCGAGAGGACCAGAATTCCGAGGAAGCGGACGACGAGGACGGAGTGGTCGCGCCGGGTCATAGGTACCCCCCGCGTTCCGACTCGGCGATGGACTGCTTGCGGTCCTCGATCGCGGCCTTGAGATGGCGGTCGGTGATGGGTTGGAGCGACGCCCGGTCGATGGCCTGGACGGACTCGACGTCGTCGGCGAGTTCGTCGGCGGCCTTCCGGGCGGCGTTGTCGGCGACGCTCTCGAGGTCGGCCGCGGTGAAGCCGTCGGTGAGCTGCCTGATCTCGTCGTAGTCGATGGACCGCTCGTTCACCGGCCGGTCTCTGAGGTGGACGTGGAGGATGGCTTCGCGGGCTTGTGGATCTGGCTTCGGAATCTCGATGACGTACTCGAACCGCCGGGAGTTCAGCAGGGCGTCGTCCACCTCCTCGGGGGCGTTCGTCGCGCCGACGACGACCACGTCGTGGTTCGAGAGGTCGTTGAACTCCTGGAGGAGTTGCGTCATCATGAGCCGCTCGGACTGGGTGCCCTGCGTGGCGCTGGTGCGGTCGAGGGCGATCGAGTCGAGCTCGTCGAAGAAGAGCAGGCAGGGCTCGTTCTCCCGGGCGAACGCGAAGATGTCGGAGATGTTCTGGGCCGCCTCGCCGACGAGCGAGCTGACCACCTTGTCGGGCTCGATCTCGACGAAGTTCCAGCCGATCTCGCCGGCGAGCGCCCGCGTGATGTACGTCTTGCCCGTCCCCGGCGGCCCCTGGAAGAGCACGCCGCTGACGGGGTCGAGATCGTACAGCTCGTAGAGGGCGCTCAGCCTGACGGGCTTGGCGATGTTGTTGCGCAGCCGCTGTTTCAGGCCGTCCATGCCGCCGACGTCGCCGAAGTCGATCGCCGGCGTGTCGAGGTCGATGTCGAAGTCCTCGCCGTCGACCGTCGGGTCGGACTGCGCGGGGGCATCCCCGCCGGAGTCCGCCCGCTGTGTGGCCTGCTCCGCCGACGAGAGCCGCTCGGCCTTGGTTCGGTAGTCATCGGCCTTGTCGGCGAGCGTCTCCGCGACCGACTCGTAGCCGTACTCGTGTTCGAGGTCGGCCAGTTTCCCACAGAAGTCCGCCGCCGCGTCGAGGTGCTCGGCGGCCGCCTCGGGCTCGGAGTCGTGCAGCCGCTCGGCCTTCGTCTTGTGCTTCTTCAGCTCCGCCTCCCAGCGCTTTCGGAGGGTATCGTATCCGAATTCGTCCATGCTCGAAGCTCCTCGGGGCCTGACGCTCACAGGTCCTCGACGCCGAGATCGGCGAGATCGCCGCCGACGTCGGGCTCGTCCGTCTCGACGTCGCTCTCGGGCTCGTCGATGTCGATGTCGTCCTCGGCGATCTCGTCCTGGGCGAACTGTTCCATCAGTTCCTCCTCCTGCATCTCGCCGGCGCTGATCGAGCTCGCCTCGGTATCCTGGATGGACATGCCGCCCATCATCCGCTCGATGTCGTCCATCTCGGACTGGAGTTCCGCCTCCATCTCCCGCATCTTCTGCTGCATGGCGTCGGTGTCCCAGTCGAGGATGGCGCCCGCCCCCGCCATGTCGTCGAGCTCGCCCTGGAGTTCCTTGAGTTCGGCCTCGCCGAGCTTCATCGTCCACTTCAGCATGTCGATGACCTTCTTCTTGCGCTTGAGCTTGTGGAGATGGGCCTTGAACTTCTCCGTGCGGGCCCTGACCGCGAAGATCTTCCGCTGGGCCTTCGGCGCCTCGGCGCCCTTCTTGATGTACGCGCGGTACTTCTCGCGCTTGTTGTCGATGGTATCCCGGAGCTCCTTGATGTCCTGCTCGAGGATGTAGATCTTCGTCCGAGCTTTCTTCTCGATGTCCTCTTCGTCGTCGCTGATGAATTGAGGAACCCATTCGAACGGCCAATCGAGCATTGTTGGTGGAATTCTCAACTAACAGTCGCAAGAAGGTTTGGGTTATCTCGACGGCTCCACCCCAATCGAGG
>CAYLJD010000193.1:0-3535 GCA_964383875.1 uncultured Halobacteriales archaeon | reverse complement strand
AGACGAGCAGCATGAGACCGAGGTGAACGAGAGGGGACAGATTCACCCCCGTATTCGCCATCATCCTGAACCCGGCGTTAATCGTGATGAGGAGGAATGCAACGCCGGGTACGAGGAACGCCACCGAACGCCACTGTTCGAACGATTCCCACACTCCGGTCCTATCTGTCATCGGTGGTGACCTCCAGAACTGCGTCGTTCGTCTCGATGAGCAGTTTCGGTTCCGATGCGTGTGGTCGGTGAGTTGTGATTCGAGTCATTGTTGTTAGGATGAGTCTGGCAGTGACCGTGTCGGGAACTCCTCGGGGACGGCGTCGAGCTGCTTGAGAAGCCCGAGGCCGTCGGGGAGCGACCAGATCTGGGCGATCTGGTCGTTCTCGATGCGGAAGAACCAGGCGCAGGCGATCTCGAACGACCGCCCGGTCGGCGCGAGGTCCATCAGCGACTCCCG
The DNA here is from genome assembly GCA_964383875.1 of uncultured Halobacteriales archaeon. Classification (GTDB taxonomy): domain Archaea; phylum Halobacteriota; class Halobacteria; order Halobacteriales; family Haloarculaceae; genus CAYLJD01. Next base: position 3,084 of record CAYLJD010000193.1, on the reverse strand, counting down.
GTGAGTACCGGTCACTCGCCCGCGTGCTGCGACACGGTCGTCGGACGCGATCACGTCCTCGACGTGCAGGTCGGCGTCGGCGCTGGCGAGAGCCTGCCAGCCCAACTCCGTCACCGTCCCTCGGCGCTGAGCGCCTTCGAACACGAGATGGTGGTCTCCGGCATCTACTGTGAGGAAATCCGCCACGGCGTTCGTATCTCCGCCCGCGACGACGTCCGTGAGGAACCGCCGGACGAGCGCTGCGTTCTCCCGTGATGGTGATGCCATGGTGTTTTCCGTCCCACCGGACCGGCTTCCCTGACCACGATGGGACTGGATAGCAGTATCGACGGGAGGGAGATAAACATCATTTTTATGATTATAAAACAAGGAATCTGACATTTAACCGGCTCGACCCGGTTCGTTCGAGGCGGCCCGGGTCGAGGTCGAAAGAGAGGGGCGAGCCGTTGGACGGGTCCTATCGGCGTATGTCGACGATGCTCGCCGTCTCGTCGATCGTCACGCGGACTTCGTCGTCGTCGACGGAGGCCGTGATAGCAACGCGGAGCGGGTCCTCGGAGACGAGTTCCTCCTCGTGGTCAGTCATGAGATCGAAAAGACGCCTTGCACTCTCCAAGTCCTCGGTGTGAACTCGCGTCGAAATCCCGTGGTCGTCGTAGAAGGCGACCACCGTCGGATGGAACAGCGGAAGCTGTTTCGGATCGACGATGGTGTGATCTTCGCAGATCCGACACTGGAAGCGCGCGAGCAGCCCCAACAGCCACCCGCAGTTGTCACAGCCACCGCGCGGGTCGTGGTCCTCGCAGTGCTCTAGCCAGCCGTCGACCGGGCCCGAGCAGGTCGGACAGAGCCCGTTGAACAGACTTCGTGCTTTCTGATACTCGGCGACCATGCTTGCGGTCCGCAGCTCCGCGGGCGTCCGGTCGGCGACGCCAGCCGGTTCGAACTGCGTCAGTCCCAGCACGCCCTCCATGTGGTCTTTCAACGTGCCCCACTCCGAAACGCCCGGTGCGACGCCATCACACTCGGTGCAGGTCCACAGGACCACGCCATCCTGGTAGTTTATCGTCGTTGGAGCGTCACAGATCGGGCACGACTCGTCGAGTTCGGCGTCCTCGACCGAGACCTCGTCTATTCCCGTGCCAGCGATAATCGACTGGACGAAGTTCAGGCCTGACATCCGGAGTTCGTACCCGCCCCGCTGGGTGTGTTGCTTGACAAACTGATCTTCCAGTTTTTTCAGGTGGTAGCTGAAGTTCCCCCGGTTGTCGTAGTTCACCCGTTCGAGCAGCCGGGAGAACGGTACGTTGTCGTCCGGTTGGGGTTCGTACTCCTCCCAGAGGGCTAGCAGAATCGCAAGCCGTGTCTCGTCAGCGAGGAGCTTGAAGGCCTCGGCCGTGTCGGAACCGACCGTTCGGGCAGCTGCTTCGAGCGGTGACTCGGTGGATTTCACGTCGTCCATGGAGCTTCAACTCGCAGTCACGTCGCCGGTCATGTCCGCATTTTCCGTCGAGATGTCCTCAGTTCTGAGCACGGAGCCGATGGATCCCAAGGACGTGGCAACGAGCCCGTTTCCGACGAACGCCACCCACGCGGGAGTCGGGTGACTCTCCACCAGCGTGGCGACAATGATGAACGACATAGCAGTGGCCATCACCAGCAGGAACCCACCGACGGGACGCGAATGAGCATCTGTCCGGAGACTTGCAACGCCGAACGTCGCGACAGTTAGAATGGACCCGACCCCCGCGGTCGTCACGATCGCAAAGACGGTTGACCTCCCGAAGGTTGGCCCGCTAGAGAGCACAGAGGCGCCAAAGGTCGAGATGATTATCGCCGCTGTCATCGCAAGCAAGCCAACGCCAGCCTTCGCCAGCGTGGAGTCCCGCTCGGCGATCCGTGGATACAACCCGAGCAGCCCGACAAAAACCACCAACATGAACAAGAAAATGACGGCAGGTGACACCGCAATCTCTGAGCCAGTAACAGCGTTTAATCCATAGACAACTGCGGGGAGCGCAAACAGTCCCCCTGCGGCGAGAAACGCTATCGGACTCCACTGCTCAACCGTTTCCCATATTGTCTTCTGGTATACCATACTCCGGTATCTGCAGCAGTCGACATGAGATTTGGGGGGATGCGGCGAACTGTCCTGCAATACTTGCGTCCTGTATTCAGTACGGCCGTACTATCAATCCCTGATAACGTAGCCACCGTTTGCTACTTCGCCTGCAGATGATGCTTCGGTACACTCATACGCTATATGGCCCACGTCGTTCCTAATAAACATCGTTAAAGAAATCTACTGACAACTCGCTCACCCAAAAGTACGAGTCACGTCTCCAGATTCCGCGCGAAGCTCTCGCACTTCATCTCCCAAGGCTGTCGTATCGAACTGAGAAGGGATAGGGCGACATTCCTCGTACCGCGAGCACGCAAACGTCAACTCTTCAGTGGAGCCAGTCGTACCACTCGTCGAGCGCGACCATCTCATTCCTCACGCCATCGGAGCCATACTGGTTGAGGACCTCATCCTCAGTACGAGCCGGACCTCCTGGAACTTCATCCGGAAGACGCTGGTCGTAGAACAGGAACAACCCTGCATCATTGGTGTCGCGGTGTAGCGGCGCGAAATCCTCCGCGTTGGTCGTGATTAGGACAGCATCATTCTCCTCAACCATCGGAGACGCTCACGATCGGTCGTTCGCTCGCCGAACCTGTCTTTGGCCTGTTCAACCCCGAACCCCGTTCTCGAAGCTTCCGCTCGAAGACTCACCCGAGATGCTCGTTTAAGAGGATTCAAACCGGCATCACTGAATGGTCTCTTTCGGTTTTAGTCACGAATCACGCACTTTGTTCGAACGCGGCCTCGTTCTCTCGTTCGATCCTCCGCATCACGTCAATGTGGGCGCAGTTTTACGAGAGCGCCTCGTACACCTCGGCCAGTGAGATATCGAACTGATCGGCCGTGTGTGCTGGCGTTTGCCCCCCTTCGACCGCCCGCGCCGCGACGTGACGAACGCCGACCCTGTTCACATCGATGCAGGGCTCTCCGCCGAGCACGTCGTCGTCACGGGCGATCGG
>CAYLJD010000192.1:0-3538 GCA_964383875.1 uncultured Halobacteriales archaeon | reverse complement strand
GCGATGACCACGATGTCGCCTCGTTCTTCGAGGCCGTCCATCAGCGAGAGCAACTGGGCGACCACGCGCCGCTCGACCTCGCCCGTGACCTCGTCGCGACTGGGCGCGATGGAGTCGATCTCGTCGATCAGAATGATCGCGGGGGTGTTCTGTTGGGCTTCGTCGAATATCTCCCGGAGGTGTTGTTCGCTCTCGCCGTAGTATTTCGACATGATCTCCGGCCCGGAGATGGAGAAAAAGCTGGCGTCGACTTCGTTGGCGACCGCTTTGGCGATGAGCGTTTTGCCAGTGCCAGGCGGTCCATGCAGGAGCACACCTTTCGGCGGGGCGACCCCGAGTCGCCGGAAGAGTTCCGGATGGCGAAGCGGGAGTTCGATCATCTCCCGGATCTGATCGAGTTCCCGGTCGAGACCGCCGATATCCTCGTAGGTGACGTCCGGGAGGGTGCCCTGTTCCCCTCGGAGGTCGTCCTCGGTGATCGGCGTTTCGCGGACAGTGAGCTGGGTCTCGGGAGACACCGTGACCGGTCCCGATGGCGTGGTTTGAGTGATGAGGAACACGAACGGCTGTCCGAGTAAACGCATGTGAACGGTGTCCCCTCGAACCACGGGCCGATCGAGGAGATGCTGCTTGATGAACGGCTCACCGCCGCGGAGAATGACGTATTCCGGGAGCGCGACCGTGAGGGACTCTGCCGGTTGGGCAGTCACTTTCGACACCTCGACACGCTCGTCGATGCCGACGCTCGCGTTCGTCCGAACGTTGCCGTCGATCCGGATGATGTCTCCTGGGTCTCCCGCGCGGCCAGGCCACACTTTCACTACTGTTCGCCGCCGCCCCGTGACCTGCAGGACCTCTCCCGCGTTCACCCCTAACTCCTCCATGGTAGCAGGTGCAATACGGGCGATTCCCCGTCCCGCCTCACTCGGGGCAAGCCCCGTTACTCGTAGTTCCATCTCGTTCCCGCTCTACTCATCTACTTTATATATACTGAATGTAATATTACGGCCTCCCGACTAGATTATTTTCTATCTATAAATGAGAAATTACACCCTCTCCGTATCTGAGCGGGAGCTATTGTCGGACTCCGAGCACGGACCGATAAAAAGCCGGCTCCGGCGATCTCTCCAGTATCGTTACAGTGTGGTGCACTACTCTGGCGTCCGCACTGCGACTCGTTTCTATGGCCGATCACGCACGCGAGAGCGATCGGGCCGGAGACTCGACCGCCAGTGACGCCGACCGCGTGGTGATTCTCAATCCGGTCAGCGGATCCGGAGAGCACGTTGCCGAGGTTCGAACAATGGCGGAAACTCGGGGATTTACTGTCCGAGAGACTGAAGAAGCCGGCGATGCGTTTTCGTTTACGACGTCTGCGATCGAACGTGGTACGACCGTATTAGCGGCCGCAGGCGGTGATGGAACGCTCAACGAAGTCGTCCAGGGGGTTGACGCTGCCGACGCGTTCGATCAGGTGACCGTCGGGGTCATCCCCGTCGGCACCGGGAATAACTTCGCGAAGCAGATCGGAATCGCCGACGCGGAAGCCGGGGTCGAGGCCCTCGCCTCGGGTGAACGACGCCGGATCGACCTCGGAGTTGCCAATGATAGGGTGTTCGTCAATTCCTGCGTCGGCGGACTGACAGCAGACGCGAGCGGGAAGACCACGTCGGAGCTCAAGAATCGAATCGGCGTCCTGGCGTACGTCATAGCGACGTTGCGAACCCTCTCGTCGTACGACGGCTATCGGTTAGCGATTCAAGCGACCGGCCCCGATGGAAGTGAGGCGGCGTGGTCAGGGAACGCTATGATCGTGATGGCAGGAAACGGCCGCCGCTTTCTCGCACGGAGGCGGACCCAGGCGAATATGGAAGACAGGTTACTCGACGTGACGATCCTCGAGAATGCTCCGGCCGGAGATCTGGTGGGAGATGCACTCACCGATCAACTGCTCGGCGACCCGACATCGACGATCACTCGACTGAAATCACCGTCGCTTCGCGTGTCGGTGATCGAATCCGAACCTATGCATTTCAGTTTGGACGGCGAAATGCTCAGTTCGACCGAGCTCATTTTGGGGACGAGAGCGAACACTCTCCGAATCCCTGTCGGCGACTCGTATACTCCGACCCCTGAAGAGATGAGCAGGCGTTGATGAATGCCCTACCCGAGGACGAGAGACCATCCGGCAACGAATTCGGAACGTGGAGATATCAAAGAGGTAAGAGGGCGCTCGAAGCCGTAGCCAGTCTGTCTGTCGTATCGTCACGGTGTTATCGTTGCAGGTACGTCGGTCGATCCGATATTCCGTGGGCTGGAATAGCTCGGATGCCTGCCACAGAGGACTGCTCTCATCGCTGACTGCGCCATTGAGCGTTGCTCGGGTTTTGTGTCGTCATCTGCCCTCACCGCGGAGACGACTTCCCAGCTGATTACTCTCGTTGTATATGCCAGCCGTATGATTTACAGCCTCGTCTGTGGAACGTGAAGTAGTTTGCATGAACGGCTCAGCAAAGTGTTCGAAACACCCAAGCAGACCGAACTAATGCGCGTTCTCATCATCCCGGAGCTGTACCGCCCCGACGACGCCTCTGCGAACGCGACCCTGAACGACGCCTGCACGTGGGTCGAGGGGTGGCTCGACCTCGACGATCGAATGTACGTCTACTGGCTGCTCCCGCCCCGGAAGGCGGCGAACTACGACGCCGAGTACGTCCACGCCGACCGCGACCGGGTGACCCTGATCGAGGCGCGGTCGTTCATGAGCGACCGGCGCCACGAGACGGCGTTCACCGAGAGCGGCTACACGGAGGAGCAACTGCTCGCGCTCAAAGAGGCGATCTACGACCGACTGGGGTACGTCGACGTCGTGATCGACCAGTTGCGGCGCGGTCGCGCCGACCTCGTCAAGTGGCTCCTCCTCCAGGCCGGCCACGACCCCGAGCGGCCCGAGCCGTTCTCGGTCATCACGAACGTGCACGACCTCCTCCTGCCCTGGAAGTACCCCGACTCGAGTCATCGAAACGCCTACCAGCGCCGGACCGAGGTCGCGAACGCCGTTCTCTCGGACGGCATCTGGTTCAAGGCCCGGATCGACGCCGACGGGATGCGAACGTACGCACGGGAATTCCTCCGGGACTCCACCGTCGACCGGGCGCTCGAACGGGCCGTCCAGACCGACAGCCCCATCGACTTCAGCCAGTTCGAGGAGATCTACCGCGAGGAGCCCCGGTGGTTCCACATCGCGGGGTCGACCTGGGAGAAGAAACACCCCGAGTTGCTCGTCGACATCTCGAAGACGCTGTACAACCGCTTCGGTATCCGGACCGTGATGACCAGCATGGGCGACATCCCCGAGACGTACGCGAAAAAGCCCTGGATCGACGCGTACCCCCGCGCGTCCCGCGAGACGTACTACGAGATGCTCGAACGGGGCGATATCGCCGTCTGCGCGACCGAGTACGACACGCTGGCGCGGACGTGGTTCGAGCAGGCCGCCAGCGGCCAGGTGCTCGTGCTCCGCGACGAGCCCTGGATC
>CAYLJD010000191.1:0-3547 GCA_964383875.1 uncultured Halobacteriales archaeon | reverse complement strand
ACTGGGGTTGCACCTTCTCGAACCATGCTGCCATGTTAGACCATGCCATAATAAATCTTTGGGGGATTCACGTGCCACAGCGGCGTCTGACGGAGGTTTCGTCGCCATTACGGCCCTGAGAGGTTTCCAGGTGCATCAAATCAGGGCGAAGTGCCCCGACTCTGTCTGGGAGGGTCGAACACGGCCCCGACTGACGAGACGTGGGTGTTCGGTACGACATCAGCCGAGAGTCAGCGGGATCGTCAGTGTGTATTCTCGGCAGCCCAGGTCCGGTCCCGAACAGCGGGAACCAGTGATGCCCGGCCGTCGACTCGATTCGCTGTCTGTTGGAGACGAACAATACAGTACCTCCCGCACACGAGGACCAACGTGCTGTCGACATTACTCGCTGGTCGACAATGCTCGCTGGTCGACACGGGCCGCTGCGAACGCTGTCGACAGGGGTCGCCCCGAGGTCGATGGACGTGGAGGTGGCTTCGTCGACGTCTCCAAACAGTACCCCCGAACAGGGCGTTGAGAAACCCCAGTTCCCGCCGAGCCCGGCCACCATCCGGCGGCTACTCTGTTTGTATGCTTCAAACGATCGGAAGGCGTCCTGGTGGCTGGATGGCGGTGCTCGAACCCCGAGGACGTGATCCGCCCCGGGCACCTCGTCGAATGTTTGACAGTGCAAAACAATATATGGTAGCAATGCGCAGAGAGGTACATGGCCGAAGACGAAACCAGAGACAGTCCCCGCACGGTGGAAGCAGCAGACAAGACCTGTCGAATAATCGGCGTTCTCCATCGAACCGGTGGTGCGGGAGTCACCCAGGTTGCGGAACGCCTGGATATTACAAAAGGAACCGTACACACGCACCTCACCACACTCCGACAGAACGGGTTCGTCGTCAAGGAGGGGGAGACGTATCGCCCGAGCTACCGATTCCTCAAGATCGGGGAGGATTTGCGAGCGCGTAGCAAGCTTCACCGATTCGGCATCGAAGGGATCACCCAACTCGCCGAAGATACGGATACACGGACGCGGCTTGCAGTCGAGGAGTACGGAATGATAGTCGTTCTGGCTGTCCGGGGGTCTCACCCGGTTACGACCCTGACGCGAGTCGGCGGCCGGGATCACGTTCATTGCATTGCGACCGGCAAAGCAATTCTGGCGAACATCCCCCAGAGCCGTGTCGAAGAGATCATCGCCAAACATGGATTACCCGAACGGACGCCCAACACGATCACTGACGCGGACGAATTTCTCGACGAGCTCCAGGAGATCCGTGAACGCGGCTACGCGTACAACGACGAGGAAAACATCGAGGGACTTCGAGCGGTCGGGACGGCCATCAAAGACGTGAACGGAACTGTGCTGGGAAGCATCAGTGCTTCTGGGCCGGCTAATAAGATGAAAGGCGAGCGGTTCCGGGAGAAGATTCCGGAGGAGATCATGAGTGTGAAGAACAATATCGAACTCAACCTCCGCGTCAAAGCCGATGAAGCAGAGGCGGTCGACTTCGAATCAATTTGAGTGCGGCGGGCGAACGTTCGCGGCGTTCTATCCCGAGCGAGAGTTGCCCCACCCTATCGTGGCTGTGTTTGACACAGCCAAACTATTGTGGCGGTGAGTGGCACACCCCTGGAAGCCATATCTGGTTCCTTCCCGGCGTACGTGCGCATCCTATTACAACACTACAGTTGTAATAGTTCCTGCTTGAGCGTGGGGGGGATTGCCGGGCGCAGATGTGCTTTGATACAAACTACCCAGGAGTGTGCTCGCTGCCGCTTCACGATGGCCGACGTGGATCGTCGTTCTCCGCGTCGACCTCGACGTGACCCGGCGTCGCCACCGGCGGTCACAAAGTCCCGTGCTGCGTGATAGCTACCAGAACCAGAAGAACTCGTTCGGGCGACGTTCGCAAGGGTTGATCAAACTGCCAGGAACCCCGTGTTTGGGAGTGTCAAACGAGTGGTCGGAGTGCTGCCTCGGGTGCGTGGCGGGAATCGTGACTAGATTCTGAATCCGACACGAGCGAGAACCCACGATGAAGACCGCCCCGAGCGAATTTACAGGGGGGAACCCGTGATGGATATCCGATGGCGAACACCGACGACTCGAGCCCGATCGCGGGAATGCCGGTGCTGAACATCGACGAGGCACAGTCGGTCGTCGTCAACGAGCGAAGCCTCAGCCACGGTTTCTCCGGCATCCCGAATCCGCTGTTCGCGAACGATACCACGAGGATCCTCGTCGGGGATGCCAAGAACTCGATGCGGGAGCTGGGCAACTAGTACAAGGGGGCAACGTCCTGCGGGCCATCGAGTCCCCATCGTAGTGGGTGAGGAATCAGTCCAGGGCAGACTGCGGGTATTCCATCGGGGGCTACCGGCTGCGAAAGTGGTTTACCGGATGTACGGAAAGGAGTCGTCATGAATGATGTGTATCTCGTGGGTGCCGCCCAGTCGGACTTCGGCGCGTTCCCGCGGGAATCCTATCGGTCACTGTTCGAGGAAGCGTTCGTCCGGGCGATCGATTCGGTCGATTGCGACGTCGACAAGGCGCGGATCGACGAGGCGTTCGTCGGAACGCTCGGCGTCGGCGGCCGCCAGTTGGGGCTCGCCGGTCCGGCCGTGACTGAACACGTCGGTCTCGACGGCATTCCCGCCACGCGAATCGAGAACGCGTGTGCAGCCAGCGGGAGCTCGTTCCGTCATGCCGTCACCGCCGTCCGCGCCGGAACCGCGGAGGTCGCTCTCGCTGGCGGCTACGAGGTGATGACCGACATGAGTGGCGACCAGGGACGCTACTGGCTCGGTGTGAGCGGGGAGACAGAATGGGAACGGATGGCCGGAACCACGTTCGCCGGCGTCTACGCGCAGATGGCCGACGCCCACATGGATACGTACGGAACCACGCGAGAACAACTCTCGCGCGTCGCGGTGAAGAACCACGCCAACGGCGCGAAGAATCCACACGCCCACCTCGACTTCGAGTGCTCGCTCGAGGACGCGATGGACGGACCCGTCGTCGCCGACCCGCTCAACCTCTACGACTGCTGTCCGACGTCAGATGGGGCCAGCGTGGCAATCGTCGCGAACGAGGCGGCTGCCCGAGAACTGTCGGCGACCCCCATCCGCGTCACTGGTAGTGGGCAAGCGAGCAGTCGCGTCGGCCTCTTCCAGCGCGAGTCGCTCACGGGAATTCCTGCGACGAGGCAAGCGGCCCGACAGGCCTACGACGAGGCCGGTCTCACGCCGTCCGACATCGACTTCGCGGAGGTCCACGACTGCTTCAGTATCGCCGAACTCGTCGCCTACGAGGACCTCGGGTTCTGTGACCGCGGTATGAGCGGCGAGTACATCGAGCGGGGAACACCACTCCCGGCTGGTGATCGGCCGGTGAACCTCTCGGGCGGCCTCAAATCGAAGGGGCACCCGATCGGCGCAACCGGTGTGGGACAGGTAGCGGAGGTGTACAAACAGGTACGGGGTGAAGCCGGCGACAGACAGGTGAATGGCCTCTCCCGTGGGCTGACACACAACGTCGGTGGATCGGGTGGGG
>CAYLJD010000190.1:0-3620 GCA_964383875.1 uncultured Halobacteriales archaeon | reverse complement strand
CGCAGTTGGCGGTACGCACGCGGGTTCGCACAGAGGTGGTCGTACGGGACCCAGAGGAGCCCGCCGACCTCTGCGGGATCCGGATCGAGGCGCGTGTCCTGGAGGGTCGCCTGGAGCACCGCACAGACCTCGTACTCGACCCCGACGTCGAAATAGTGACGCCGGTATTCGAACCGGTCAGTGACGCGGAGGTTCTCGTACTGGTCAGGGGTGACGCCGAGTTCCTCTGTAAGCCGCTCGCGGGCAGCCTCCTCCTGTGACTGTCCGTCGTGGGGGTGCGAGGCGACGGTTCCATCCCAGTACGTGTCCCAGAGGCGTTTCTCGGGGCTCCGCTGGGCGAGGAGCAAGTTCCGATCGCCGTCGAATAGGAGTGTCGTGAACGCGCGGTGGCGGATGCCATCACCGGTGTGGGCCTCGAGCCGGTTGACGAGTCCGACCCGGTTGTCCTCGGCGTCGACGGCAACGACGGTCTGCCCCGCGTTTTCGTGAGCAAGGTCCTCGGCAGCACCCTCCTCGACTGCCTCTGGACCGCCACCCGCGTCCTCGGAACTCATTACCGTAGTCAAAGCAGACCCGGGTAAAACACCCTTCGAATCCGCGTGTCTACGGGGTCCGCGGTTCGACGCTCGCCGGCTGCCCGAGCCATTCGTCGAGAATGAGCCGTGTCTTGGTCGAGATGACTTCGTCGAGGTCTCGCACCCGAGAGATCAGGTCGTTCAGGGCGCCCGTGTCTGCGGCGTCGACCACCACGACGATGTCCTCGTCTCCGGACACCTGCCAGACGAAATCGACGTGTTCCCACTCGGCGAGCCGTTCCGTCAGCCCGCCGGTGTCGACGTTGACGTCCACACCGATCTCGATCATTGCCTTCACGTTTCCCCGGCGCGTTGCCACGGTGAAGCGCTCGATGACACCGTCGTCGACGAGCTGCTCCACGCGGTTCCGGACTGTCCCTTCCGACGTCCCGATCCGGTCGGCGATCTCGGTGTACGGCGTCCGCGCGTCGCGCCGCAGGATGTAGAGGATCTCCCGGTCGAGGTCGTCCATCGAGGTGACAGTGTTGGCGGGGTCGGTACTTGAACGCTACGAATATCGTAACTCATCTTCGAAAGCAACGCTTATCCACGCGCTTTTCGTACGGGTTTCGTAATGGCGGACGCGTACGTCGCCGTGGAGGGAGAGCGAGTCGTGGAGGCGCGCGCCCGCGCTCCTGGCGTTGCACGGGGTGAACTTGTCTTCACGACGGCCTACACCGGGTACGAGGAGAGTCTCACCGATCCGAGCTACGAGGAGCAGATCCTCACGTTCTCGTATCCACTGATCGGCAATTACGGTGTCCGGGAGGAACGTTTCGAATCGGACCGCGTCCACCCGCGGGCCGTCGTGGCGAGAGAACTGACGGACGACGTCGCCGAGTGGCTCGAGGCCGAGGGCGTTCCGGCAGTCGACCACCTCGACACCCGCGAACTCGTCACCGAAATCCGGGACGAAGGGGCGATGCGGTGTGGCGTGGCCGCCGGTCCCGACGCCACGCCGGAACAGGCCCTGGATGCGCTCGATCAGTGCGTCCACATGTCTGAGCACACCGACATCGGTGCGCAGGTGTCGGTCGACGAACCCGTCGTGTACAACGAGGGTGGCGGGGGCCCGCGGGTCGCCCTCCTCGATTGTGGCGCGAAGGGCTCGATCGTGGACTCGCTGGTCGAACGGGACGCCGTCGTCCACGTACTACCCTATGATGCGAGCGACACGGACGTCGATGCGGTCGACCCTGACCTCTTGTTCATCTCGAATGGGCCTGGCGATCCGGAGAACTTCGAACAGGCAGGTGAACTTGTCGAGACCTACGTCGGCGACCTTCCGCTCGCAGGCATCTGTCTCGGTCAGCAAGTCGTTGCCAACGCCCTGGGGGGCCGCACCGAGAAGATGGAGTTCGGCCACCGGGGCGTCAACCAGCCGGTCATGGACCTCCGGACCGATCAGGTCGTGATGACGACTCAGAATCACGGGTACACGGTTGCCGATCCGGGCGACGATCTGGCGGTCACGCAGGTGAACGTCAACGACGAGACGCCCGAGGGACTGGAGAACGACGCCCTCGACATCATTACTCGCCAGTACCACCCTGAGGCCAATCCTGGGCCGAACGATTCGCTCGCGTTTTTCGACGACGTCCTGGCGCTGGCTGACGACTAGGGATCGCTGCGGTCGCCCCCGATCGAGACAGGCCGGCGAATCCGACGCCGCGGTGCATTGCCTTCTAGATGGATTGACCGATCGCTTGGTCGACAACGGTATCGACGAGCGGGTCGATCGGGATGGCGGTCCGTCCGCTACGATCGCCGGCGAAGCGATCGGGGTCGACGCCATTGTATGGGCGAGTCGGATCCCCCACCCACGACACTCGTGTGCGGCTGCGCACTGAGCGGGTCCCGGGGCGTTTCTCGGGGCCCGTGCTGGTGGCGTGCCGTGGCTCGTCGGAATACACTGGCGGACTGGAGCGATTCGCCGACGACCCGCTAGTCGTCGGGCCGTTCGGCGATTTGATCTTCGGCCCACGCGACGATATCGTCCAGTACTGTGGCGGGATCGTCGTCGAACGCGAACTCACGGACGTGGGCGACATCATCGCCATGACCACCGAGCAGGTGGGTCTCTTGGCGGTGGACTCCGGCGGGGACGAGCCGCGCGAGGACGTCGTGTTGCGCACGGGCCGTTTCGACCTCGGTCAAGCGCCTCGATGGATCGCGATCCACGAGGATCGAGAACGCAGCGAGGTTCATGTACGTCCCCACGCTGTCGTCATCGGTCCCGCCGGGCAGGTCCGAGGCGATCAGGGCGTCGTAGCCGTGCGCTTCGAGTCCATCCCTGATCGCGGCGAGGTCCGCGTCGTCGCCGCTGCCGAGGAGGAGGACCGCGCGGTCGAGGGTCTCGATGACGCGATCGAGTCGCTGTTCGAGGTCCGATTCAGGCGCCCCGATGGCGTCGAGATATCCTGCGGCGGCCACGTCACGGAGTCGGCCGACCTGCGAACGGAGGTCCGCACGCTGTTTCGGTTGGCCCCAGTACTCGGCCATGACGGGCCGATCGCCAACTGACGCTACGTCGAGCGGTTCGTCAGCGTGCCGGATCGCCTCGAGGGCTGCCTGCGCACTCTCGACGGTCGAGAAGTACGTGATCGTCTCTTCGACACAGACTTCGAGGACATCCCGCTCGCGCGAGAGCACGAGATCGACCTGGTTGTCGCGCAGTGCCTGCTTGATTGCCGCGGTGTCGGCGTAGTCGTCGAAGGTCTTGACGTCGAAGAACGCGTCGTAGCCATCGACTGGCATGTCCACGATGGCCGTCCCGCCGAGCGGAATCGGTTTCCCGACCGCCATCTGGGCTTTCTGGTAGGCTTTGCCGAAGGTGTCGGCGGTCCCCATGACCTCCCCGGTCGACTTCATCTCCGGTCCGAGGCGCGGATCGGACCCGGGGAGGCGATCGAACGGGAGGACGACTTCCTTGACGCTCACCTGGTCGGGAATCTGTTCCTCGTAGTCGAGTTCGTCGAGCGTGGCGCCGGCCATGACCTTCGCGGCGATCTTGGCGATGGGGACGCCGGTGGCCTTCGAGACGAA
>CAYLJD010000189.1:2078-3625 GCA_964383875.1 uncultured Halobacteriales archaeon | reverse complement strand
AGTAGATCGCCTGGGCGATCGGATAGAGGATGAACACCCCGACGAGTGCCATGACCGGGACGATTGGGAGGTACACCCGGTACCGACTTGGGACCCGTTCGATGGCTCGATCGAACGACGCCTGTGCGCTATCTGCGTAACTCATGATATCGATCGTGACGTACTCGTTCGGTTCACGGCAGGGCGTCAAAATACTTTCCCTGCGGGCGACCCGCTCAGCCCAGGTTGTCGTCGATGATGTCCTGAATCGCCGAGTTCACGCTACTGCAGGCTTCCTCTGCCGTCGCCTCCCCGAGCATGACCGGCTGGAGAACTTGTGTGTTGATCTCGCTCTGGACCGAGGCGATTCCCGAGAACGACGGGAACCGCGAGGTCTGGGTGAAGAGATTGTCCTCGTTGTAGAGCGTGATCAGGTCGCCGAACTGTCCCTCGAATAGCTCCGAGGGGTCCTCGAACGCACTCTGAAGCGTCGGAACCCGGCCACGAATCCCGACGTCGGCGTCAGCCGAGTAGGTCCACGGCGCGAGCTGCTCTGGCTGGCTCCACCAGTCGATGTAATCGAAGGCGGTCTGGCGCTGGGCATCGTTTGCGGCACCGTTCGCCATCATGTGGCCCTGGGCGTTTTGCAACAGCAGTTCCTGTGGCTCGAACTGACCGCTCGGCTCGTTCGGCAGGGGTGCACGCGTCACCGTGTGGCCTTCTCCGTCGAGCCACTCCTGGGGCGCCCCGGTCGTCTGGTAAATTGCGTTCGCGTGCGAGTAGGTGATGAAGAGACCCGACTCGCCTTCACGCAGGAGTCGACCGGCCGCGATGTGGTCGTTCTCTGCGACCGAGTCCGGGAACAGACCCGCTTCGGCGATGTCCTGGTACAGTTGCACGGCATCGACGAAGCCCGGCTGGTCGACTGTCGCCTCCAGCGAATCCGGATCGAAGTACCGGCCACCGTTGGCGTAGACCAGTCCGATGAAGTACCCGGTTGTGAGCCCGAAGTCGGTACCCGACGCGGTGATCGCTGCGGACACCTCGTCGAGTTCCTGCATCTCTTCGCCGAGCTGGATGAGCTCCGGCCAGCTCCGTGGTGGCGCGTCGAAGCTCGTCTGCTCGAGATAATCTGTCCGGATGTCGATGAACGGTCCGAGGTCGGCGTAGCCGGCCGGCAGGCCCCACTGCCTTTCTTCGTCGTAGTCGCCGAGGCCGGAGTAGAGCTGGGTCTGGATGTTCGCGTCGATGAACAGGTCGTTGATCTCCGAGAGCCTGTCGGCGAACGGCTCCTGGTCGAGGGGCTGGATCGCACCGGCACCCACGTAGTCCGGGATCTGTTGTGTCTGGCCGGCCATGACGTGGGGGAGGTTGTTGTTCGCTGCAGCCGACGCGATGATTTGGTACTTCTGCCCCCACTCCTGGTGGGTGTAGTTGACAGAGTGATCTTCGTAGTTTTCGAAGTGACCAGAGATGTACTCCCGCTCGGCCGGAATACCACCGAATACCCAGAATTCGAGCGGGTCGCTCATCTGGTTCCCGTTGCCGTTACCATTGCCGTTGCCGTT
>CAYLJD010000189.1:0-1978 GCA_964383875.1 uncultured Halobacteriales archaeon | reverse complement strand
CCGTTGCCGTTACCATTGCCGTTGCCGTTCCCGTTACCGTTGCCGTTTCCACCGCCGTCGCCGCCACAGCCGGCGAGTCCAGCGGTCAGTCCGGCGCCGATACCGCCGAGAACTGTGCGCCTGTCGAACGTTTCCCGTTGTGGGTCGGTCATGATTGGTTGCCTGGTCGTTGGGCTGGCGCTATGGTCGCGCGCACCAACTTCGGGTTTAAAATGCAGCGGGGTCTATTATAAAAGTTGTGGAGCAATTGATGTCCGGTCACCCGCCACGCTACTCGGCCACGGCCGCCACACACCAAGTCTGGTCGGGCGCGGCGACAGGTATTACTCGGTGGCACGACAGGCACCGTCAATGAGACTCTCGGCGCTTCCTCGCCCGTTCATCTGTACGAGCGTCGTCGAGGAGGGACTCGAACGGACGATTCGAACCATCAAGACCGCGGAGTACCAGGGGGCGACCGCGTTCGAGATCCACCTTCCATTGCTCGACTATCCGGGAGAAGCGGAACTCGAACGGCTCGCAACCGCCACTGCCTTCCCCATCTACGCGACGTGTCGACGGGGGACGTTCTACGAACTCCTGGGCGCCGAAAACGTCGTGCACCTCTCGGACGACGAACGCACCGATCGCCTCGTGGCCGCCGTCGAGGCCGGCCTCGACGGAATCGACGTGGAATTGGACACCTTCGACGCTACTCCCGGCCCCGACTCGTTCACCGAGGAAGCCATCGCAGCGTACGCCAGCGACCCAGACGCGGAGCCGGCCGAGATCTCCGACGACCCCGCGGCGATCGACGCCCAGCGGGACGTGGTCGAACGCGTCCACGCCGCCGGCGGCGACGTGATCCTCTCTGCGCACACGTACACGCATCTGACGCCGCCGGAGACCATCGCCATCGCCGAACGGATGACCGACCGTGGCGCCGATCTGTGCAAGATCGTCGGCGTCGATCGGACGCTCGAGGAAGGCCTCGAAACCCTCGAGGCACACCTCGCGCTGAACCGGGCCGACGTCGCGCCGTACGCGCTGATGGCGATCGGCGACGTCTCGCGCATCGTCCGCCCGCTGGCACCGATGTTCGGGTCGGCGTGGGTGTTCGCCCAACCGGAACTCGTCCCCGGCGGCTTTCACTCCTGGCCGCTGGTGGAGAACGCACGCGAAGTCCTCCGGCGCATCGACTGGCGAACCGTCCACACGCCACACGAGGAGTGAATCGCCGCCGCGTGCGGTGTGCTACGGAGTACCAAAAGTAGTTTACGCTGTTCCGCTAAACTGATCGGTAAGATAGCCATGGAGATCACAGACGTCAGCTTGTACACCGTACGCGAGGGGACGACCGGGGAGCGAGGGGCCGAGGACGAAGAGTCCCAGTACTGGGGCGGCGGGTGGGCGGTCGAGGAACTGATTGCGAATCCGATGAGCACCTACGACGAGTATCGCGACCGGCGGACGGCCTGGATGGGGCCGGGCCAGGACCCGTTCGTCGTGGAACTGACGACGGACACGGGCGAGACGGGGTTCTGTGCGAACTACGGAGGAGGACGCTACGCGTGCGACGTCATCGACACCCACTTCCGGCGCTTCGTCGAGGGATCCGATCCCTTCGACGTCGAGCGCATTTGGGAACAGATGTACCGCTCCTCGCTGCCCTACGGCCAGCGGGGGATCACGATGATGGCCATCAGCGCGGTCGACCTGGCGCTCTACGACCTATTGGGCAACCACCTCGACCAGCCCGTCTACAACCTCGTCGGCGGACGGACGAAAGACGACATTCCGTGTTACGTCACCACCCACGTCGACGCCGTCGGCGCGATGGTAGACTATGGATTCCTCGGCGTGAAGGTCGCCCAGCCGTGGGGACCGGCCGACGGTCACGAGGGCCTCATCAAAACCGAAGAGATGGTCGCAGACATGCGCGAAACGCTCGGGCCGGAACCGGAGATCATGCTCGATTGCTACATGGCCTGGAATCGTG
>CAYLJD010000188.1:0-3650 GCA_964383875.1 uncultured Halobacteriales archaeon | reverse complement strand
ACGACAGACTACCCGCTGGAACGCTACTGGCGGGACGCGCGCCTCACCAAGATTTTCGAAGGAACGAGCGAGATCCAGCAGCGGGTGATCGCAGATCGGTTAGACGAGCAGGGGTGGGAGGGGACTGGCGCCGGAGTATAAGCTGACGCAATGGTTGAGGGCAAAGATGGTCGTATTTGACACTTGGGTTTATGCGACCGAGGTGCGTCTATCAGGATAATGGCAACAGGCATCGACGGGCATCGGCCGATTCGTGAAACGGTGAGAGCCGTCCTTGCCGACTACCCCGTCGAAGTGGGGATCCTCTTCGGGTCCCACGGACGCGGAGAAGCCCGCGAACAAAGCGATATCGACATTGCGGTCACATTTGACGGACTCGAACCCGGAGATTCGGGATACAATGATGCCCTGTTAGGTCTCGGCGCTGACCTCTCAATCACACTTGGGACTGACGATATTGACCTCGTGGATCTCTCGCAAGCATCGCCCCCTCTGTTGCGAGCGGTTTTCGAGGACGGGACGGTTCTGGTTGGGTCCGAACAAGAGGTTTCGGCTCTCCGGGAAGAACTTACCGAATCCCGCCCCGAACAACAGTCGGCGAGCGACCGGTTTGACGAGGTACTCGAGGCTATCGACGACTCTCTCCCATGACATTCTCTGATACCGATATCGAGCGGATATTGAGTGCAGCCGAAACGATCGATCGGAGCCTCGACGTACTGACCGAGAAACGAACGTTGGCGAAAGACGAATACCGAGCCGATCAGGACACGCAGGATATCGTCGAACGACGTTTCGTGAAGGCAACGCAAGCCGCCTTGGACATCGCGAAAACTGTACTCGTCCATGAACGCGGTACCCAGCCCGAGAGCAATCCCGCGGCCATGCAGGAACTCGTTGAAATCGGTGTATTGGATGGCGAGACGGGGACCTCCATGGCTCAGGCTGCCCGATTTCGAAACGTGCTCGCACACACGTATGGAGATATCATCGACGAGGATATCGTCTACGATTCCCTTCATGACCTTGACAGATACCAAGATTTTCTCGTCCAAGTTCGAGCCTATCTCGATGAATCTGACTCGCTGGATACCTAATTCGTTCTCGTGAGACGGTCGTGCAGTCGGACCTCCGGAAGGTGATTTGCGCGTCTCGCAAACGCCTTCTGTAACAGAGCACAACGTACTGACGGGAGAATACCCATTGAGTCATATCCCGGTATTCAGACGGTGATATCAGATTTCTCCTTGGACTCTCGTGTCGATCAGGGACTGGCGCGGTACTTGAGCCGCAACCGGTAGCCAGGAACTCGGCGAGGCATTACCCGGCCTAGACCCCCCATTGTGCCAGGCTCACGAACCGGACACGCATCATCCAGTCGGACACGATACCGACCACGTGTACGTCAATTGACCCGTTCCACACATCCGGCCAGTTGACTCTCGGAGTCTCACTCGTGTCCGTACACGCGCGACGGTCGATACGGCTCTTCCAGATACGCCACCTCCGAATCCGGGAGATCTAACTCCACCGCCGCGACGGCGTCCTCCAAGTGTTCCACGCTGGTCGTCCCGACGATGGGGGCGTCGACGACGTCCTTCGAGAGGAGCCACGCCAGCGCGACCTGCGCCATCGAAACCCCATGGTCTGCGGCGACCTCCTGCACCCGTTCGTTGATCTCCTCGGGAACGCCCTGGAAGGCACGCCCGAACGTCTCGGCCATCTCCTCGCCACGCTCCGTGGCGTCGAGTTCCTCGTGGGGCCGCGCGAGGAAACCGCCGGCCAGCGGACTCCAGGGAATCACACCGATTCCCTCCTTCCGACAGAGCGGCAGCATCTCGCGTTCCTCTTCGCGATACTGCAGGTTGTAGTAATTCTGCATGCTGACGAACCGTTCGAGTCCAAGCCGGTCGCTGGTATGGAGTGCCTCGGCGAACTGGTGGGCCCACATCGAGGAGGCGCCAATGTACCGGACCTGGTTGCGCCGGACGGCGTCGTCGAGGGTCCGAAGCGTCTCGCCGATCGGTGCGTCGTAATCCCACCGGTGGATCTGGTAGAGATCGACCGTGTCCATACCGAGCCGGTCGAGGCTGTTGGCCAGCTCCTGCTCGATGGCTTTGCGCGACAGGCCCGCCGCGTTGGGATTGTCGGGGTCCATATCGTTGTAGACCTTCGTCGCGACCACGGACCAGTCCCGGTCGTAGCCGGCGAGTGCTTCGCCCAAAATCCGCTCGGATTCGCCGGTCGAGTACGTGTTCGCGGTGTCGAAGAAGTTCACGCCGAGGTCGATGGCCCGGTCGATGATGTCGGCGCTCTCGTCGGCGTCGAGCCCCCACTCGTTCGCCGAGCCGAAGCTCATGCAGCCGAGACAGATGCGGCTCACTGACAGTCCAGTGTCGCCGAGTCGCGTGTACTCCATGACGGACGCCAAATCGGGCGCTCGCCCCAAAGACCTACGGAAAGGGGAAACACCTGGTGGCTGGGCGCAACGCTTTTCCCGGCCGTGGCACACCCCAGTCCATGGTTTCCTACGACCACATCGAGTACTCGGTGACCGACGGCCGCGCGGAACTCGTCCTGGACCGGCCGGACGTCCTGAACGCCTTCAACCGCGAGATGGTCGAAGAGATCCTCCTGGCGCTGTTCGATGCCCACGATCGTGACGACGCCTACGTCATCGTGGTAACCGGGGCTGGGCGGGGCTTCTGCAGCGGGGCGGACGTCAGCGATATGAGTGGCGCCGAACAGGGCGGCCGGGTGGACTACGCAACCCACCTCCGGAACGTGCAGTCGGTCGTCAGGGGGCTGTACTACGGGTACAAGCCCACCATCGCCGCCGTGAACGGACCGGCCCTCGGCGCTGGCTGTGACTTCGCGCTGGCGTGTGACCTTCGGGTAATGGGCGAGGACGCCTACCTCCGTGAGCAGTTCGTCAACATCGGTCTGATCCCGGGCGACGGCGGCGGGTGGCTCCTCCCGCGACTCGTCGGCGAGGCCCGTGCCAAGGAGTACGTCCTCACCGGACGGGACATCGGCCCGGAGGAGGCCCTCGAGGTCGGCCTCGTCACGGACGTGGTCGACACCGACGCCGTTCGGGAGGAAGCACGCGCACTGGCCAACGAGATCCGTGACAAGCCGGCGCCGGCCGTCCGCCGGGCCAAGGACCTCGTCGGATTCGGCCGCTCGTTCGAGGACTACTGCCAGGACGCCATCGAGGCCCAGTGGGCCGTCAGGTCGGATCCGGAACACGACGAAGCGGTGAGCGCGCTCCGGGAAGGGCGCGACCCCGACTTCGACCGACCCTACTGAGTGGGCGAACGACAGCCATCGGGCCCCAGGCAGCCGAACAATCTTAACCTCGCCGCTCCGACTCCCGGGTATGCCTGGGGGAACCGACCAGACCTTGCGCCCGTTCCTGTGGCGAGCCGAACAGCTCTATCCCGACACGGAGATCGTCTCCCGAACGCACCAGGGGATCGAGCGGTACACGTACGACACGTACAGCGACCGCACGGCTCAGTTGGCCCACGCGATGGACCAGACCGGTCTGGCTGACGACGTGCGCGTGGCGACGTTCTGCTGGAACCACCACCGTCACTTCGAGACGTACTTCGCGGTCCCGACGACCGGCCGCCAGCTCCACCTGATCA
>CAYLJD010000187.1:0-3659 GCA_964383875.1 uncultured Halobacteriales archaeon | reverse complement strand
CATCGGGTGGAGCATGTCGTCGGGCTGGCGGAGCACCACGTCCAGGTACTGCACGGCGGGTGACCTTCGGGCGGAATTTATAAAAGAGCTAGTTGCTTCGGCACAACGCGTACGGCCGCCGCGCCCCAATAGCCAGACATGGCCGAAACGTCCGTTCACGAGGGCGAGTCCGAACCGCCGCTGCCGCCCGGCCCCGACGGCCTCCCGCTGCTCGGAAACACCCTCTCGATCACCCGGGACACCTTCGGGTTCTACGACGAGCTTGCCGAGCACGGCGACGTCGTCCGCTATCACGTCGCCGGCCAACGGTTCGTCACGCTGCTGCACCCCGACCACGTCGAACGGGTCCTCCTCGGCGAGCCGGAGCGGTTCGACAAGTGGAGCGCCCAGGAGTTCGGCGTCGAGCTTGCCCCCGACGGCCTGCTGTTCGCCGAGGGCGAACAGTGGCGCCGCCAGCGGACCTCGATGCAGGACGCCTTCACCCGCGAGCGCATCGAGTCCTACACCGACGCGATGGTCACCTACGCCGAGCAGACGGCTCGCGGGTGGGCGGCAGGCGAGACGGTCGAGGTCGACCGGGCCTTCTCGCGGCTCACGCTCAGGATCCTGGCGCAGTCCCTCTTCGACCTCGACATCGGCGACGACGAGGGCGTCGTCACGCGCGCCGCGGACGCCCTCAACGAGCGGGCCGACACCCGGAACATCCAGGCGTTCCTCCCGCAGTGGGTCCCGACGCCGCTCAATCGGCGGTTCGACCGGGCCATGACCGACATCGAGTCCCTGGTCCGCGACCTCATCGCCGAGCGCCGTGTGGACCCTGGCGAGTACGACGACCTGCTCGCGGTGCTACTCGAGGCCGAGGACGAGACCGGTCGACGGCTCGACGAGCCGGAACTCGTCGACAACATGGTGACGTTCCTCTTCGCGGGCCACGACACCACCTCGCTCGCGCTTACCTACACGTTCCTGCTGCTTTCGACGCACCCCGAGGAACGGGAGCGACTCGACGACGAACACGAGCGCGTCCTCAACGGCGACCCGCCGAGCCTGGCGGACCTCGGCGAGCTCGACTACACCGAGGCGGTGGTCAAGGAGGCCTTGCGGCTCTATCCGCCGGCGTACGTCCTCTTCCGGGAGTCGGCCGCGGACGTCGAGATCGGCGGCTACCAGATCCCGGCCGGCACGAAGATCACGCTCCCCCAGTTCCGGCTCCACACAGACCCGCGGTTCTGGGATGATCCCGAAGCGTTCAGACCCGAGCGTTGGCTGGAGGACGGCAACCGTCCTGATTACGCCTACTTCCCCTTCGGCGGGGGGCCGCGCCACTGCATCGGCATGCGCTTCGCCATGATGGAGCTGAAGCACATCGTGCCGATGATCGCCCAGCGCGTCGCCTTCGACCTCCAGAGCGACCCGGATCCGGCGCTCGCGGCCGGTGTCACGCTCCGGCCGCGGAACCCGATCGAGATGCGGGTCCGACATCGGTGAGCGCGAGCGGCGGGCCCCGGGATTTTACTCGCCCCTCCACGACGCACGGGCATGCCCGATGCAGCGGATCGGCCGGACCAGGGCGAGCCCATCCACCGACGACCGGTCGACCTCCTCTCCCGGCTGATCCAGTTCGACACGTCGAACCCCCCCGGCGACGAGCACGAGTGCATCGACTGGATCGCCGACCGGCTCGCCGACTACGGGATCGATTCGGAGACGTACGCGCGGGACCCAGACCGGCCAAGCCTGCTCGCCAGGCAGCGCGGCGGCGACGCCCCGGCGCTCCTGCTCTATGGCCACGTCGATGTCGTCCCCACCGATGGACAGCAATGGACGCATCCGCCGTTCGATGGCGTCGTCGAAGCGGGCCACGTCTGGGGCCGCGGTGCGCTCGACATGAAGGGTGGCGTCGCGATGCTGCTCTCGGCGTTCCTGCGGGCCGCCGCGGAGGACGTCGATCTGGCTGGCGACCTCGTGCTCTGCCTCCTCGCCGACGAGGAGGGCGGTGGCGACGCAGGGGCGGGATTCCTCGTCGATCAGCACCCCGGAATTTTCGAGGGGATCGACTACGCCATCGGCGAGTTCGGTGGCTTCGCGGCCGAGATCGCTGGCGAGCGGTTCTACCCGATCCAGCAGAACGAAAAACAGGTGTGCTGGTTGCGGGCCATCTTCCGAGGGGAGGGCGGTCACGGGTCTCGCCCCCGCGTGAAGAGTGCCGTCACAGACATGGCCCGCGCCGTGACGGCGATCGCACAGAACCGGCTCCCCGTAGTTCTCACGCCGACGATGGAGGAGATGATCGAGTCGATCGCCGCCGAGCTGCCCCCGGACGTCGGCGACGAGTTCCGGGGGCTTGCTGACCCCCAGCGGACCGACGAGGTCCTGGACCTGCTCGGCGAGGAGGTCTCGCTGTTCGACGCGCTCCTCCACGACACTGCGAACCCCACTGTCATCCGCGGCGGCGACAAGGAGAACGTGATTCCCTCTGAAGTGTCGGTGACGCTCGACTGTCGGCTGGTGCCCGGACAGGGCCGCGAGGACATCGAACGGGAGCTCCGCGACGTCGTGCCCGACGACGTCGACGTGACGTTCGAGACGATCCGCCACGAACCGTTCCCTGCGGAGACCGACGGAGGGCTGTTCCCGCTGCTCGCCGGGATCCTCGAGGACGCCGACCCCGCGGGGACCGCCGTTCCCTTCATGCTCCCCGGAGCGACGGACGGCCGGCACCTCGCCAGGGTGGGCGTCCAGTCATACGGCTTCACGCCGATGAACCTGCCGCCCGACTTCGAGTTCATGTCGCTGGTGCACGCCGCGGACGAACGGATCCCTGTCGAGTGTCTCGAGTTCGGCGCTGACGCGGTGTTCGAGGCGGTGCGGCGATACGAGGGTGGCCGGTCGGATTAGAACCTGTCAGCCCGACCGACCGCGGCCCAGCCGCTGTCGGGCGCGCCGTCAGGAACCCGCGTCACGTCGAGCCCGAGTGAGTCGAGCCGGCCGGCGAACGCCCACCGACGGCCGGCCCGCGAGCGTTCGCGCTGGTCGTCGTCCGCCGAGCCATCCCTGGCGAGGTAGGTCCCGATGGCCGCGGCGACGGCAGCGGCCTCCTCGTCGGTGGCCGCGTCGGGAACCCGCAGGCCGTCGAGGGGGTCAGATCGGGAGGTTCCCATGCTTCTTCTCCGGGGGGCGTTCCCGCTTGCTCCGGTGGACCTCGAGGTCGTCGATAAGCCGCGGCCGGGTCTCCGTCGGCTCGATGACGTCGTCGATGAAGCCCCGATCGGCAGCGGTGTACGGCGTCGCGTACTCCTCACGGTACTCGGCGATGAGCTCCTCGCGCTTGGCGTCGGGGTCGTCCGCGGCCTCGATCTCGTCGGAGAAGAGCACGTTGACGGCGCCACGGGGGCCCATCACGGCGATCTCGGCCGTGGGCCAGGCGTAGTTGACGTCGGCACCGAGGTGCTTCGAGGCCATCACGTCGTAGGCGCCGCCGTAGGCCTTCCGGAGGATGACGGTGAGCAGCGGCACCGTCGCTTCGGAGTAGGCATAGAGGAGCTTCGCGCCGTGGCGGATGATACCGTCGTGCTCCTGGTCGGTGCCGGGCATGAACCCGGGGACGTCGACGAAGGTCAGGATCGGGACGTTGAACGCGTCGCAGGTCCGGACGAACC
>CAYLJD010000186.1:0-3681 GCA_964383875.1 uncultured Halobacteriales archaeon | reverse complement strand
TATGTCCAACACGGAGGATTCGTCGGCTACCCCGGCGGATCGAGTTCTTCCAGGGCACGTTAGATAGTACCGGCGAAATCGACGAGGCACGGATTTTCGACACGACACTGCGCGACGGCGAGCAGACGCCTCGCACCTCGTTTTCCTACGAGGACAAGCGCGAAATCGCGGCGCTCCTCGACGAGATGGGGACCCACGTCATCGAGGCGGGATTCCCGGTCAACTCGGACGCCGAGTTCGAGGCGGTCCGCGACATCGCCGACGCGAGTCGGACCACCGTCTGTGGGCTCGCTCGCATCGTCGACCAGGACGTCGAGGCAGCCCTCGACAGCGGGGTCGATCTCGTGCACGTGTTCGCGTCGACGAGCGACGTCCAGATCGAGGACTCGATGCATTCGACCCGAGCGGACGTCCTCGAGCGCTCGATCGAGTGCGTCGAACGCGTCGTCGACGCAGGTGTCGAGTGCATGTTCTCGCCGATGGACGCCACCAGAACGGACGAGACGTTCCTCATGGAGGTGGTCGAAGCCACGACCGAGGCAGGTGCCGACTGGCTCAACATCCCCGATACGACCGGAGTCGCGACGCCGACGCGGTTCATGGCGCTGACGGAGCAGGTTCGGGACGCCGCTGTCGATGCCCGCGTCGACGTCCACACGCACGACGACTTCGGGCTCGCGGCAGCCAACGCCCTCGCCGGCTACGAGGCCGGCGCCAGCCAGGCGCAAGTGTCGGTCAACGGCATCGGCGAGCGCGCCGGCAACGCCGCCTACGAGGAGGTCGTGATGGCCCTCGAGAGTCTGTACGCGGTCGACACCGGCATCGACACCACGCGGATCACGGAACTCTCCAGGGCCGTCGAGGAGAAAAGCGACGTGCCGGTGCCGGGCAACAAGCCGGTCGTCGGCGCGAACGCCTTCTCCCACGAGAGCGGCATCCACGCCGCCGGCGTCATCGAGAACTCCGACACGTTCGAGCCGGGCGTCATGACCCCCGAGATGGTCGGCGCCGAGCGCGAACTCGTCCTCGGCAAGCACACCGGCCAGCACTCCGTCCGGGAGCGCCTCGTCGAAGCCGGCTACGAGCCGACTGACGACCAGGTCCGGGAAGTCACCCGGCGCGTCAAAGACTTCGGCGCGGAAGCCCAGCGCGTCACGGTCGACGAGCTGGAGAAGTTCGCCCGCGAGGTGGGCGTCGAACAGCGCGAGGAGGTTCGGGCCTGAGATGTCGTCCGCGTGTGCGAGCCCGCGGCCAGCCACGGCGCGGGCGTCGCGCAATCCTTATAAGCAGCGGCGGACAGACACACGACGTGATGCGGGAGGCCGCTGGGATTGGCGCGATTCGCCCACTCGCCAGCGACGCCGTACTCGTTCTGGTAGGGCCTGTCTAAGGCCCACTCCACCACTCGACTTCCGTTGCGCACTGCCCGTCGACCAACCACAGGTGATCATCATGGACAATCGAAGACAGGAGGGATGGACGTGAGCGAACACGCGTCCGTCGAGGAACCGGACGCCGCGGACGAGGAGTCCGCGGCCGAAATAGCGAGCGGCGCAGAGGCCGTCGCCGCGGCCCTCGAGGCTGCTGGCGTCGAGCGCATCTTCGGCGTCCAGGGGGGTGCAATCATGCCAGTCTACGACGCCCTCTTCGAGCACGAGGCGATCACGCACGTGACGATGGCCCACGAACAGGGGGCCGCCCACGCGGCCGACGCCTACGGGATCGTCACGGGCGAACCGGGCGTGTGCATGGCGACCTCTGGGCCCGGCGCAACCAACCTCGTGACCGGCCTGGCCGACGCGAGCATGGACTCCGATCCGGTGCTCGCCCTGACGGGACAGGTGCCGACGGACTTCGTCGGCAACGACGCGTTCCAGGAGACCGACACTATCGGAGTCACGCAGCCGGTCACGAAGAACAACATCTTCGCTGACGATCCCGACACCGTCGGCGACGACGTGGGGACGGCCTGGGCGCTCGCCGAGGCCGGCCGCCAGGGACCGACCCTGGTCGACCTCCCGAAAGACGTCACCCAGGGCGAGACCGAGCGAACGCCGGGCGGGCCCCGCACGCCCGACACGTACAACCCGCCGACTGAGGCCGACAGTGCGGCCGTCCAGGCCGCGGCTGACGCCATCGCGACCGCGGACCGCCCCGTCTTGCTCGCGGGGGGCGGCGTCATCAAGGGCGAAGCCTGGGACGAGCTCCGGGGATTCGCCACGGAATACGAGATTCCGGTCATCACGACAATGCCGGGTATCGGGTCGTTCCCGGAAGACCACGAGCTGTCGCTGGGCATGGCCGGCATGCACGGCACCGGCTACGCCAACCTGGCCATCTCGACGACTGACCTGCTCGTGGGCGTCGGGACCCGCTTCGACGACCGGTTGACCGGCGGCATCGAGACCTTCGCCCCCGACGCCGAGGTGGTCCACATCGACATCGACCCGGCCGAGATCAGCAAGAACGTCGAGGCGGACTACCCGCTGGTGGGCGACGCGAGACACGTCCTGCGCCAACTCGACGACGCGATGCCGGCCGCACCGGCGATCGGCGAGTGGCGCGACACCTGCGACCGGTGGAAGGACGAGTACCCCCTGGACTACGAGATGCCGGCGGACGAACCCCTGAAGCCGGAGTACGTCGTGGAGAAATACGACGAGGCGACGCCCGACGACACGATCGTCACGACGGGCGTCGGGCAACACCAGATGTGGGCGTGTCTGTACTGGACGTTCACGGAGCCCCGAACCTGGGTGTCCAGCCACGGGCTGGGCACGATGGGTTACGGGGTGCCGGCCGCGATCGGGGCGAAGATGGCCGCGCCGGACCGCGAAGTCGTCTGCTTCGACGGCGACGGGTCGTTCCTGATGACCGGGCAGGGGCTCTCGGTCGCGGTTCGCGAGAACCTCGACATCACGGTCGTCGTCCTCAACAACGAAGCCGTCGGCATGGTCCGGCAGTGGCAGGACGGGTTCTACGATGGCCGGCGGATGGCGTCCGAGTACCCGTGGATTCCCGAATTCGACACGCTCGCCGAAGCGTACGGCGCGGCCGGCTTCCGGATCGAGGATGCTGACGAGGTCGAGGAGACGATCCAGGCCGCGCGTGATCACGACGGTCCCTCGGTGATCGACGCGATCATCGATCCGGCACAGAACGTCTATCCGATGGTGCCGAGTGGCGGCGACAACGCCCGCTTTGCGCTCAACGAGACCCAACTGGAGGGACTCTAGATGACCGCAGGCGAACTCCCGGGACCGGCACCGGACGAGCGTCAACTCCCCGAGGGTCGGCGCAACTCCCAGGGCATCCGGGTCGACCCGGAGGCCAAGGCCGAACATCCGCCGGAGCGGGCCGTCCTCTCCGCGCTGGTCAAACACGAACCCGGCGTCCTGGCCGAGATTTCCGGGCTGTTCAGCCGCCGGCAGTTCAACATCGAATCGCTGACGGTCGGCGCCACGATCGACGAGTCCATGGCCCGCATGACGATCGTCATCGAGGAACCCCGACCGGGGATCGACCAAGCGAAAAAGCAGCTGGAAAAGCGCATCCCGGTGATCTCGGTGCGGGAACTCGACGACGACGCGATCCAGCGCGAACTCGTCATCGTGAAAGTCGACGGGCACGAGCCCGACAAGGTCAACGCCATCACCGACATGTACGACGGCGAGACGTTGG
>CAYLJD010000185.1:0-3691 GCA_964383875.1 uncultured Halobacteriales archaeon | reverse complement strand
CGGTCCTCGACGACCTCTCCGGATTCGAGTTCGAGGACGTCATGGAGGACGTCTTCCGGAAGCTCGGCTACGAGAACGTCCGGCAGGCCGAGCGGACCGCCGACGAGGGCCGGGACCTGCTCATGGAGGAGGTCGTCGACGGCACCCGACGGGCGGTCGTCGTCGAGTGCAAGCACACGGGTGCCGTCGGCCGGCCGGTCGTCCAGAAACTCCACTCCGCCATCGCGACGTTCGAGTACGACGGCCCGGCACGGGGCATGGTCGTCACGTCCGGACGCTTCACGCAGCCGGCCAGTGAGTACGTCGACCGTCTGGATCGCAACGGCGACCCCCATCCCATCGAACTCATCGACGGCGCGGACCTCCGCGAGATCGCCGACGACATCGGTCTGGATCTCTACAACGGCCGGATCGAGATCCTCTGTGACGAGACCCTCCGGCCGGTCGACCCGACCGGCTCCGTCACCGCACCGATGGACGACGCGTTCGAATCGGTGCAGAATATCGACCTCGAGGCGGTCCCGACTCCGACTCAAAACGTCACCTTTCGGCCGACGGTCGCCATCACCGCAACCACGAACGCGGTGTTCGAGACGTCGGTCGGCGTCATCCACCGGATCGACGACCGCTCGTCGTTCGTCGTTCACGCAGACAGGGGCAGTCCGTCGGTGGCCGACGCGGACGTAGCCTCGCTCGTGACCGACAACCACGAGTCGGCGATCGAACTCGACGACGCCCAGTTCTCCGACGCGTTCGACGAGGTCGAGGTCCGGCGCTTCGGCCAGACCGAAACCGAGTACAAGAACTGGGCCGTCGACAGACTCCGCAACTACCACACGACGACGGTGACGTACACCGGCGACAACAACGTCACGTACACGAAGACCTGCGAGCCGAACCGGTCGGACATCGTGGTCCGATCGATCACGCCGGTCTACCTGCCACAGATCCGTCTGGAGACCGAGCTCCAGTCGTACACGTACCCGTTCGTCTACTTCGCTGCCGGGCCATCCCGGGTCACCGACGAGGACGGCGTGCGGCGGTGCGTGCAGTGCGGGACCGATGCCGACGACGAAACCTACACGTTCTGTGCGAACTGCGGAAGCATCAACTGCGAGCGCCACACGAAGACCGAGCGGCTCGAGGGGACGCCGGTCTGTACCGGCTGTGCCGTCACCGAGCGGTTCGCGCTGAAGACGAAGTACTTCTACGACGAGGCGAATCTCGAGGCGTTCCGCGAGGAGTACGAGCAGATGCCGTTCTACGAGAAGGCGATGGAGAACAAGGTGGCAGTGGGAGCGGGTGCAGCGCTGGTCATTCTGGCACTGGTGGGAGTGAGTGTCTCGGCGGGGATACTCTGACCCTCCGAATCCGGGGGAAGATTCGTGCATCCGAGCGTTCGTGTGGCAGTCCTGATCAGTATTGAGCGGTGGATCCAGGGCACTCGAGAGACCCCATCTTCCTCCTGCATGGTCCCGGGTAAGAGTGTGATTCTGGCGCCCTCGTCGGGGAAGTCAGGGTACCCCGACCGGAGGGGAACGAGCTCTCGGAACCGCGATACTAGTTAGGGTTTACAGAGCTACCGCTCGTCGGGCAGTGTGCGGGGGATACCCAATGAGACACGATTCCGTCGAGCAACCGAACGTATCGCGTCGCTCAGTACTGAAGCGCGGGGCCATCGTCTCCGCCATCGGGATGGCGGGAGCTACGACAGCCCCGGGATCCGCGGCGGCCAAACAGTGTGATATCAGCGTCCCCGACGACGAGTCCACGATTCAGGACGCGGTCGATGCATCGAGCGGTGGGGAGACGATCTGCATCGAGCCCGGGACGTACGTCGAAGAGGTCACTGTCGACACGGCGGTCACGCTCCGCGGACGCAACGCACCCCAGAGCAGTACTCCGGCGGAAATCGACGGCCGAATCAGCATCGAGCCCGGGGCGGATGGTACCACAGTCTCGCGTCTTCGACTGACCGATTCTGAGACGTTCGAGGGCGGCACCTCCCCGGATCCCTTCGGCGTCCGCATCAAGGCGAGTGATGTGACCGTCGAGGGCAACATCATCGAGGAGTTGGCGGCCGATCTGAGCAACGGTGGTGGGAGCTTCACGCTGCACGGCGTCCAGATATTCGGGGCCGAGGGTGAGAACGTCTCCGACGTCACCGTCCGGGACAACGTGATCCGTGGGTTCACCAGCCAGGGAGACTCATCCACATGGCCCAACTATGGCGGTATCGCCGCCGTGAAGGCCCAAGCCGACGTCGAGGACGTCACAGTCGAGGCAAACGAGATCACGGACCACCACTCCGCTGGGTGGGTGTGGGGGGTCGTCCTCACACCGTCGGGGAGTGCACCGGGAGTGCCGGCGAGCGTCACGGTGACCGAGAACCACATCGCCGGCCTGAACGATGGAACCGTCTACGACGTCTTCGCCGGAGCGAACGACGGTCGTGACGCCGCACCCTATCCAGGTAGTGCCGTCGGGATCGACGGGACGGCCGACGCAGCCGAGGCCACGGTCGAACGGAACAACCTCCTCGCGCCCAACGGTGCCGAGAGCAAGGACCAAGACAACACGCTCGTCGCCAAATGCAACTGGTGGGATGACCGATCCGGGCCGACCCACGACGACAATGCGGATGGCAGCGGCACGTGGGCCCTGGAACGGGGGTCGGCCGAGATCGAGTACACGCCATGGCTGAACGCACCCGCCCCGTCCAACGCCTGTACCGGCGGCAAGGACCGCGGAAACGGCCCCGGGAACCCCTGAAGAGCCCCACCCTGCCAGACCCAAAGGCCCGGTTTCAGGGCTCGAGCGCGAGCAACGAGGACCGAGCCTCGGCCCGTAGACAGCTCCGGGAGCTTTCGTCCGATTACTGTTCGTCCAACATGCGGATGCCACGCTCCACGACCGACTCGGTCACGAAAAGACTCGTCTCACGAGGGAGGGTCCGCATGCGTACTACTGCTTCGTCTCTGTCGAGCACCCCGCGGCCGTAGCTGAGCGCGATGACGCCAATCGACCCGTGTACTTCGACTCCCGCATCGGATGCTGTCTCTCTGGCGGCGAGGTCGTCGGTGAGCAAAACGACTCCACGGTCCTGTGCTACCGCAATCGCGGCGCTTTCCCCAGCGTCAAGTTCCTCAGCATAGACTTTGATTCCGTCGGCATCGACGATTTCGTACGAGAGATTAGCCAATTCATCCGGGATACCACCAGCGTCAATCTCTTCGTAAACCGTCTCTGGGTTCAAAAGTGGATTAAATGTGCCGAGTAGGTGGAGCGAATCGATCTCAGAAAGATGAATGAGCGGTCCTGCATCCGATACAGCCGCCAGCGTCACGCGTTCAAGCCCCAATCGACGTCTTCCTCGACGACCTCACGCTCTCGATCCGCTCGCTCGACTTTCGTTCGACCGACACGTTCGACGGCTTCCTCGCGGTCGAGTTCCCCATCGAAATACCGTGCGAGCACGAAATCTTCCCAGAGGGCTTCGAGACCGCGTTCAAGTGCCCGCTCGACCACTTCGGCCTCCGAAAGGCCGCGGGCTTCAGCGATTTTTCGAACCCGGTCGGATATTTCGGCGGCCATACCCCATGATTGCTCGGCAACCTTCTTAAATCCGTGTCTGCCTGCTCACATTGGCGAACACCGGCTTTCACGGCTCGAGCGCGAGCAACTCGGACGC
>CAYLJD010000184.1:0-3714 GCA_964383875.1 uncultured Halobacteriales archaeon | reverse complement strand
GTACGAGCTGCCCGACGCCGTCGACCTCCTCATCCAGTCAGGCCGGACCATCGACGCCATTCGGATGGACGGCTGGCGGGTCGACGTCGGGTACCCCGAAGACCACGACGAGGTGGAATCGCGGCTCAAGGGAACGGAAGTCACTAAGTCGGGTTGACGGGTCGTCTCCAGATGGAGCGTAGCGCGACGGACGGGGCCGTTTCATCGGCCTCCCGTCGCCGATCGATCCTCGAGAATGGCCCCGCTGTGACAGTGGTCGACGACAACGACCCTTGCGACGATGTCGGCATGGCCATCGGGGCGGCGTAGCGCGAAATAGCCGGTGGTAACCGGTCCCAGCTCGTCGAGGGCTCCATTTCCGGCGACTGCGTCGTCGGCGAACGCTTCACCGGGACTGGCTTCGAAAACCGGCGGTCACAAAGCAGCCTGATCATGGATGCGAACGAGCGTTGACGTGCCGAGAAAACTCCAGACCACCGATATCCGTGCGCTACTGGCGTACCTCGTCCAATCGATGCGCTAGTCTTCGCAGGGGCTGCCGACGAGTTCGGCGCGAGCGCGCTTCGAGTGGGATCTATGATTTCCCGTGCACCAGTGGCTGAGGCCACCCCTGCACCACCCTAGCGGCCTCCCCGGAGAGTGCGAGTCGCTCTCCGGAGTTCACGACTGATTCGCCGGTCAGGCGCTCGACGAGGACCGACAGCGACCGCCGGTACCCGGCCGCGCGCGGCTTCCGGAAGTAGACAGCGTCCGAGCCGTCCCGCCCCCGATTGCGTAAATAAACCTGCACAAACTCCTGGCTGACCCGCTCTGGGGCGTTTTCTAGATAGCCCGGCAGCGATACGTCACCAGCCTCGTCCTTGCCACCGCGCGGTGCGCCGAGGACGGTCAGCACCCGGCCGAGAACCGAAGCGTCCTCGACGGGCCGGAGCTCGCGGGCCCGGCTGTCGCTCGCCGAGCGTGTGTAGTCGAGCTCGACGTCGACGAGTTCCGCTGCACGGTCGAGCAGTGCTCTGTCTTCTTCGCTCCGGACGACCCAGTACGGCATCCACGTCTGGTGGAGGATGGAGCCGCCCGAGAAGATCCACGCGAGCATGACGTTCAGCCCGCGGAGGGTGTCGCTGCTTGGTGCGACGTCGATCCAGCCGAGCGCCTCGGCATCCTGGAGCCCACGGACGCAGTCCGGGCGCGAGCCATCCAGCCATGGCCGGACGCGACCGCGCGGCAGGTCGAAACGATTGGCGATTGTGGTCGAGCCGTCTCCCGGATGCTCTTGTGCGTACGTGAGCACGTCTCGATAGTCCTCGACCGCTTCCCAGGGGTCGGCGTAGGCCGGGTGGGCGTACGTGCGAGCGAACGAGCGGCCCGGGACGAGCCGCGAGTCGCCATGGATGGCGTCGGACATTCTTGGCACCGTTAACGGGAGGTTAACGTAATCGGGTAGTGCTCAAAATCGCCGCAGTCCCTATATCTGTTCCGGCCGACGCGCAGTTATCAAGTGGTGATACCCTGATGGTAAGATATATATTACCGGTGGTTTAATGAGGGCTTTACGCGCCTGACCGCGCCGACACACGTGGGGGAACGGGCCCCGTGCGAAGAAGTCGCGGGGCCGGACCCGGCGGGAGGCGTTGGAGGAGAACCAAACACAATGCAACTCGACCTGATCGGGAAGGAAGGGAGTACAGACCGCGCCGTGAGTCCTGTCATCGGGGTCATACTCATGGTCGCAATCACCGTGATTCTGGCCGCCGTCATCGGGACGTTCGTGCTCGACCTCGGGCAGGACGTCGGTGACTCGGCACCGCAGGCGTCGATTAGTGTGAGCGCTTCTGCCAGTGCCAACACGATCACCCTGAACCACCGGGGTGGGGACGCACTCCACTCTGAGAGCACTCGCGTCATCGTGGAGGCCGGTTCTGGGACAACCACTTTCGAACCGATGGCATCGTCCAATGACCAGACTCTGACAGTCGGTAATGAGGCGACGATTACAGCCGCTAACTCTGGCACGAACGACACAGTCAACTGGGACGGCACTGGAGTCGTCTCGGGGTCGTCCTACGAGAAGGACGTTGACGGTGCCACGGAGTTCTCCTCTGGAAGCACCGTTTCCGTAACCTTGGTCGACACGACATCGCAGAAGGTCATCTTCGAGACCGAAATCACAGTCTAATCCGGCGCTCCATCTCTCCTTTATCGAAACGCCTGTGAGTCCCGACTGAGTCCGACGCAGTTCGGGCACCCGCTCCTTCGGCCCTCCGCGGCACACACCGCACACAGCGGAGCTCCTGTAGACACCCGACCACCGCGCCGATCCAGCCGGAACTCCAGACCATCGGGTCCACCGCGGCGCTCGCAACCCGACCACGCCCCCGAGCGCGTCGACGAGCCGTCGCTTCACACTATCAACTTCGTATCGACGGGGTAACCGACCTCGCCGCGCTGGAGAAGAACCAAGCCATATGAGATTCGATTTCACCGGAATCGTGGGGGAGTACTGACCCCGTCGTAGGTCCTGTGATCAGGATAACCTACCTGGTCATATTACTGCGATATGATAGCTGTCATCGGGACGTTCGTGCTGGATCCTGGGGTAGGCGTCGGTAACGAGCGCCACAGGCCAGCGTCACTCTACCGGTCGATAGCGCAAGCAGTGACACGTCCGAGTCGGACCACAACCGTTTTGAGAGTCATTACGTCTCCACAAGAGGATATCTTGACACGGAGCACGGACAAGCCGACAGGACGGTGAACGTCTCCTCCCGTTTAGAGACGCGATACCTTGAAACAGTCCCTCCGGGAGAGGTAAGGCAATGACGTTCCACGCGCCCGCGTACGACCTCGTCGGCCGGGGCGTCCTCGACTCGATACTGATTCTGCTCGCCAACTATCTCATCTTCGCTGTCCCAGCCGTGCTCATCGTGTTCTGGCTTTCAGGACGGGAGGCCAAGGTCGACGCCACATTCGTGTTCGCCGCGATTGCCGTCAGTCTCGTCATCTCCTACGGACTGGGATTTCTCTACTCGCATCCCGCCCCATATCAGTTGCAGGCGGATACTTTGCTTTCGGGCCCGCCGGAGAACGCGTTCCCGAGCCAGCATGCGACGGTGGCTTTCGGGATGGTTTGGGCGCTGTTTGCGCTGCGGCGACGGCGATTGTCAGCGGTCTTCCTCGTCATCGCCATGCTGGTAAGCGTCGGTCGGGTCGCGACCGGCCTACACTATCCGGTGGACATCTTGGGAAGCTTGTTGGCGTCGCTGCTGGGGTTCGGATCGGTGTGGGTTGCGTCGGATTTGGTGAAGGCCGTAGCTGGCCGGGCGGTCGATATCGAGGCGAGGCTGTGGTCGACCGTCCTCGAGACATTTCGTTGAGTTCGTCCGGGGCTACGGGCCCCGCCGCACCGGGACGTAATCCAGCCGCGATTCCACAATCGACCACGGGACGACCGCGAGTGCGCCGACCGCGTTCGCGAGCGCGTCGAGCGCACTCGGATGGCGTGCTGGCAGGAACCACTGCGCGGATTCGATGCCCACTCCGTAGGCGACGGTAACGGTGAAGATGGCGATTACCTGGATATGCGACCGAGAGATCGCGGTCGATCCGGTAGCGTAGGCGAGGGCCAGCGCCAATCCCGCGTAGGCGGCGAAGTGCAGCCACTTGTCCCACATGGGGGTCGGTTGCGGTGCTTCAGGCGGCACCACGACGACTGAT
>CAYLJD010000183.1:0-3725 GCA_964383875.1 uncultured Halobacteriales archaeon | reverse complement strand
TCATCGAGTCCATGATGACGTCGAAGTCCCGCATCCGGTCCTCGGTGACGTCCATCGCGTCGTCCGGGAGCTGATCCATCAGCCCGCCGCCCATCCCCGGAATCATGTCCATCACCTGGTCCAGCGGCCCCATCCGGTTCATCGCCTCCATCTGCTTGCGCATGTCCTTCAGCGTGAACTGCCCCTCGAGGATGTCCTCGGGCTCCCAGTCGTCCTCCTCGTCGCCCGTCTCGACCATCGCCCGCTCGACGCGCTCGGCCAGCTGCTCCAGGTCGCCCATCCCGAGCAGGCGCGAGACGAACCCCGAGGGCTCGAAGCGCTCGACGTCCTTGATCGTCTCGCCCGTTCCGAGGAAGGCGATGGTGGCGTCGGTCTGGTCGACGGCCGCCAGGGCACCGCCACCCTTGGCCGTCCCGTCGAGCTTCGTGATCACGACGCCGTCGACCCCGCCGGCGACCGCCTCGTCGAAGCTCGCCGCCTGGTCGCGGGCGCCCTGACCGATGGCGGCGTCCAGCACGAGCAACGTGTGGTCGGGTTCGACGATCTGGTCGATCGCTTCGAGTTCGGCGATCAGGTCGTCCTCCAGGGCGTGCCGCCCCGCCGTGTCGACGATGCGCACGTCGGCGTCGGCGGTGGCCTCTAGTCCCTCCCGGGCGATCGCGGTCGGATCCTCGGCGTCCGGGTCGCCGTAGTAGGCCACCTCGGCGCGGTCGGCCATCTCTTCGGCCTGCTCGTAGGCGCCGGGGCGGAAGGTGTCAGTCTGGATGATCGCCGGCCGGAGGCCTTTCTTCGAGAACCACCAGGCGATCTTCGCGGCGGTGGTCGTCTTCCCCGATCCCTGGAGGCCGGCCAGGACGATCGTCTGGGGTTCGAGGGGCAGTTCGGTCGACTCGCCCACCAGCCCGACGAGTTCCTCGTAGACGATCCGCAGCACCCAGTCGCGCGGCGAGGTGCCCGGCGGGGGTTCCTCGCCGAGGGCACGGGTCTCGATGCTGTCGGAGAGGTCCTGGACCAGCCCCACGTCGACGTCGGCCTGGATCAGCGAGCGCTGGATCTCGCGGACGACCTCCTCGACGTCCTCCTCGGAGATGCGGGACTTCCCCCGGAGGTCGTTGAGGGTGCTCCGGAGCGACGAGCCGAGGTCGTCGAGTACCATCAGTTGGCGTCCCTAGGCAGTGGGGTGGTAAATGGTTTGTCTCGGCGATCGACAGTGACACGCGAGACGAATATCGACTCGACCGGCAGGAATATTTTACACGTTGAAGCAGTACACCCACGTGCAAATTACCTCTGCAGAGACGGGCCAAAGCCTGACCTGTTCCGGTCGGGAGGATCACCGGACGTGTTCCGTCGAGCCGGGTCACACCAGATGCCGGAGTACACGGCCGGTGGTTGCTCCTGTCTCTCCGAATTCCATCCGCCCTCACATCGTCAAGTCGCTTCTGAGAACGCATTGGGGTGATCGGCGAATGTACTGTTTCGATCAATGATCTCTTCGAGGGCAGTAGCCGCCCGATCGTCAAACTCCTTTCAGTTGACAGGTCCTCCGCAATTGACCGAAGCGGACTGGGCGACTGACATCGGCGTCCGTTACCCCGCCCCGGCGTACTGCCCGCTCAGCCGCTCCCACGCAAAGCCTGCGAGCACCGGCAGGTCCCGCAGCTTCAGCAGCTTCGCGATCGCCCGTTTGCTGCCGGCGTTTGCCTTCGAGAGCGTCTCTTGGCCGAGCTCGTCGAGGTCCTGGAGAAGCTGGTCGTACCGCGTGTTCGACGCCCGGTAGAGCAGCTCTGTCATCAACAGCCGGTTGCTCGCGTTCGGCGCGACGTCCTCGTACCAGAGGTCCTCGTACACTGACAGCGTCTCGGCGTCGGGTTCCCAGGTGCTGTGACTCAGGGCGTGGTCGGCCGCGATCGCCGCGGCCCGCCCGGAGCGCATGCACTTGCCGATCCCCTCGCCCCAGAGCGGGTCGATCGTCGGCACCGTGTCGCCGATCGCCATGAACCGGTCCGTGTGGACCGCGTTCGGCAACTGGATGTGGGCCGAGCCGCGGTGGTGCTTGCCCTCCAGCTGTGTGGCGTCCTGGAGCCGGGGATCCGTCTCGATCCACTCCTGGAGGTAGCCGTCGATCGTTTTGCTCTCGGCCGCGCGTGACGTGTGGACCTCGTTCTGGATGTAACAGAGGCCGACCTTGGCGGTATCCTCGCCGGTGTGGAAGATCCACGCGTATCCGCCCGGCGCCGTGTCGTGGTCGAGCCGGAGCATCATGCAGTCCGTAAGGTCGGCGTACCCCTCAACGGCCGGCGCGACACCCGCCATTTCGTACTCGACGCCGATCGCTTGGCGCTCACGTTTCAGGTCACAGACATCGAGGGCCTTCGCGATCGGTGCACTCGGCCCCGTCGCGTCGATCACGATGTCGGCATAGACCGCCTCGCCCCCGCTGTACTCGACGCCGGTGATCGTCCCATCCTCCACGATCGGGCCGCTGACCCGGGCATCGAAGCGGTAGTCCGCACCGTCGGCACGGCTGTCGGCGACCAGCCAGCGCTTGAAGTCGGCAAACTCGAGGACGGCGCCGCTCTGGTCGCGTTTGAAGTGCGCGTTCGGCGACTCGATGACGACCGCGTCGGTAAAATTCATCACGACGTCGTCGGGGATGCCGAAGCTGGCCATCGTCGACGGGAAGGTCCCGGCCGTCGACTTGTTGCTTCGGGCCGGAAACTCCGCTTCGCCCTCCGTTTCGAGGACGAGCACGTCGTAGCCACGGGCCGCGAGGTCGCGAGCGCACTGCCCGCCGGCTGGCCCGGCGCCGGCGATCACGACGTCGTGAGACTCCTGCATGGCGATTTCGTACCCGCTGTTCGTCGATTTCGTCGGGCTTCGGGCCCTTTACTGATTCGGTCTGCCCGGTGGCTGAAGCTTTATTCGCCCGACACGAGTCCGATGCGTATGCCCGTTCGTCCGACGCTGCTCGAGCGACTCGTGCTCTTTCGCCTGCACCGCGGCCCGGCGCCGATCCTCGACCTCTTCGCCGCCGCTGGCTTTCGGGCCACGACACTCGCTCTCGAGACGGGTCTCTTCGAGGCGCTCGCCGCGGGACACGAGTCGCCGGACGCCGTCGCGGCGGCGATCGACGCCCATCCGACCGGCGTTCGGCACTTGCTTGCGTTTCTCGAGCCTCTCGGCTACGTGCGCGAGACCGCCGACGGCTACGAGAACACCCGGATGACGCGCACGTGGCTCCTCGGCGATGGTCCGAACGTGGCCCCGTGGCTGGCCTACTGGCAGGACGTCGTGTTTCCCTACTGGGACGAGTTCCTGGAGACGGCGATTCGCGAGGGGGAACCGCCACAGACGATGTACGAGTGGCTCGACGACCGTGGCGGCTGGGCGGCGGCTCAGCGCGGGTTCCGGGCCGTGGCGACGCTACTCGCCGACGACGTCCTGGACGCGATCGATCTGCCGAGTGGGGTGGGGCGGCTCCTCGATGTCGGTGGCGGCCACGCGTATTACGCAATCGAGGCCTGTCGCCGCCGGCCCGCGTTGCACGCGACGGTGATCGACGCCCCTGAGGCGCTCGGGGTTGCCCGTGCCGATATCGCCGACGCCGATCTTGACGACCGTATCGAGCTCCGCGGCGGGGACGCGCTGACCGACGACCTCGGTGGTGAGTACGACGTGGCGTTCTGTTTCAACGTGATCCACGGGTACGACCCGGCGACGAA
>CAYLJD010000182.1:0-3741 GCA_964383875.1 uncultured Halobacteriales archaeon | reverse complement strand
TACGAGGGAGAGCCGACCGGCACCGACGACGCGGTCGTCGAGGAGCGCCTCGCACAGCTTGGCTACCTGGGCGAGGACCACTGACGGTCGCCGAAGACGAGTACTCGGGGTGACCGGGAACGGGACTTCAACAGCCGTCTTCGCCGGTGATCCGTTCGAGGACGCTGTCGGTGCGCAACACGTCCGCGCCCTCGAAGATCAGGGGGTCGCCGGCGACGGCGACGGTACACTCCCGAAGGAGTGTCCGCCCCGCGTCGATCAACCGGATGCCGTCGCGGGCGTCGCCCGGCTGGCAGATGGTGACGTTCTGGAACAGCGCGTTCTCCCGTCCGGAGACGATCATCGTCGGGTCGTTGGCTGCAGAACCCGTCACCTGAATGTTGTCGAGTTGGATCGGGTGGTCGCGCTCGGGCCGATACGGACTCGTCGGCTCCTTCGCCCACAGCGCGGGCACGCTGTCGGCGCCGACGGTCACCGACGTGTCGCGGATCGTCGCCTCGTCGAGCCAGGGCGCACACACGATGGCGCCGTCGCTGCCGGTGACGCGTGCCATCTCGATTTCGCAGTTCCTGACGAGGATGTCTCGGCCCTCACGGAGGCGGATCCCGCGCATGTTCGGCAGGTTCCGCTCCGACTCGTCACAGCGGACGGTCACGTTCCGCACGAGGCTCGGGCCGCTCACGCGCACGTTGGAGACGCCGCTGTTCTCGTAGGCGCCGCCGACCACGTCGACCCGGCCCGGTGCCGCCGACGCGTAGAGGCCGTTGTCGGGGAAGCCGGCGACGTAGCAGCTTTCGAAGGTCAGGTGGCCGTTGTGGTCGTCGCCGACGTAACAGCCCGTGATGAGGTACTCCGTCGACCCGCCGTCGGGCAGGCGCATGTTCCGGACGACGCCGGAGCCGTTGCGATCGGTGACGTCGAATCGCATCCCGTCCTGGTTGAGGTCGGCGCGGCCGACGACGTCGACGTCTTCGACGAGCAATCCGTCCGAGACCTTGGCGTGGATCGGTCGCGGCCCCCTGTTCTCACCACGGAT
This sequence comes from uncultured Halobacteriales archaeon, assembly GCA_964383875.1. Lineage (GTDB taxonomy): Archaea > Halobacteriota > Halobacteria > Halobacteriales > Haloarculaceae > CAYLJD01. The sequence continues at coordinate 2,705 of CAYLJD010000182.1, read as the reverse complement.
GTCGAAGGTCAATCCCCTGATGGTCAGGTCGCGCGCCCCGCTCCGGAACCCGAGCCCGAACAATGGACCCAGCAGTTCCTGAGTCGGCCGAATCGTCGCCTCTGGCCCCTCGATCCTGAGGTTCTGGAAGTGGTCGACGCGCCACATGTCGTCCATCAGGTATTCCCCGGGCGGGAATCGGACGAGGACGTCGCTCGTGGGGAGCGACCGGAGGACCGGCAGAATTGATTCGTCGCCGTCGGGGCTCGCGCCCTCCTCCTGGACGTCGACGACGTTTGCTGGCTCCGGCGTCGGCGATTCGGTCGCGTCCGGGCGCTCCGTGCCGGCCGGTGGCTCCTCCTCGTCGGTCGGCGTCGCCGTCTCTCGGTCCGTGCCGAGCGGACAGCCGGCGAGGGCGCCGAGGGCTCCGGCAGCCGCGAGTCCCGAGAGCAACTCGCGACGGCTCACTCGATCACTCATCGTGGATCGGTCCCGTGGCCGCTGGTCGACGGTGTGTTCTCGGTCATCAGTGGAGATCAATCGCTCGCGAACGGCCCACTCGCCGGGTGTGGGCTCCCGTCGCTCTCGGTTTCGTCGGCCAGCCGGCCGTCGAGGTGACGCTCGTGGGCGCGATCCCACGTGAGTGCGCCGACGAGCATGCTCGCACCGAGCAGGAGGCCAGTGAAGATGCTCGTCGGCGGTGCCGGTCCCGCCACCGTCGCCGAGAGGACGCTGGCGACGCCGACGAGGAGCGCCCCGACGTACAGCAACGCCACCGGATGGGGGGTGCTGGCCATGTACTTCGTGCGGAGTCGCCAGAGGAACGTACCGAACAACATACTCGAGACGCGGGGGACGTACTCGCCGAAGTCGATGTGGCTCTCCTCGTCGGCGTAGGTCGCGGGTCGGGGAACGTCCACGACGCGCATGCCGGCGACGTTGAGCCGCACGAGCAGGTCGTTGCAGTAGCCGTAGTACTCGTACATCTCCTCGACGTCGATCGCGTGGAGGGCCGAAAGCGAGATCGCGGTGAAGCCGTTCTGTGGGTCGCCGATGGTCCAGTAGCCACTCGCGACGCGAGTCAGCCACGAGAGGATCCGGTTACCGACGTACCTGAATCGGGGCATCTCCTCGTGGTGGGCGGGTTCGAGCAAACGGTTTCCCTTCGCGTAGTCGGCCCGGCCGTCCGCGACCGGTGCGACGATGTCCGCGAGGAGGTCCGGTGGCATCTGGCCGTCGGCGCCCATCACGGCCGTCACGTCGAGGCCGCCGTCCCGCGCTGCCAGATAGCCCGTCTTGATCGCCCCGCCGACGCCACGATTCTCCGTGTGCCGGATGGCCACGACGCGCTGGTCGAAGGTGTCGGGGTAGCGGTCGTCGCTGCGTTCGAACTCGGCGTTGACTCGCTCTGTGGCCGCCTCGATCTCGGCCCAGGTGCCGTCGGTCGAGCCGTCCTCGACGACGAAGATCCGATCGACAAAGGCCGGCATCGTCTCGATCACCGAACCGACGTGCCCCTCTTCGTTGTACGCTGGAACGACGACCGCGACGGTTGCGTCGCCGTACACGATCACCACGCTCCCCGCTCGGTCGCGACTCCACGCTGGCGGCCCATGGGATCGATGCTCGCGCCGACGAGCGCATTGTTATGCTCGCCTTTCGATGCGGTCGGTGCCCGACCGACGACGGGACCGGTCTGTAGGGACAGCAGACCGCGGACTTCGGCCGGAGTCGTGGGCTGACCCCCCTCTCCGGCGTCGCAGAGGAGTGTACCACTGGGACGGCGGATCGGTAGAAGACGGCTATGAAACCGGAGCCGCTCTATAACAAAGCCCCCCGGGGAAACGCCGTGCAACGATGACGCTGAAAACTGCAGTCGTCGGTGGTGGGGCGGTCTCTGCCGTCCACTTGTCATCATTGGCGGCACAGGGAGACGTCGACCTCCGTGCGGTCTGTGACGCGGACGAATCACGGGCGGGCGAGCGCGCCTCCGAGTACGACCTCCGTGCGTACGGCGATTTCGAGGGGATGCTCGCACTGGAGTCACTCGACTGGCTCCACGTCTGTACCCCCGTCGACACCCACGTCGAACTGGCGCGCATGGCCCTCGAGGACGACCTCGCCATCCAGATCGAATCGCCGACGACCGACGTCGCGTCCCAGGCCGAAGAACTGTCCGCCATCGTCGCAGAACGCGACGGGCGCGTGTCGGTCGTCCACGACGGAGCCTTCGACCCGGCCATCGTCGAGGCCACCGGTCTGCTCCGCGAAGGAGCCATCGGCGACCTCCGGGCCGTCGACCTCCTCTCCACCGGGGCACCGCAGCCAGAGGCGACGGATGGCCGTGAGTGGGTCGCCGACCTCCAGGGTGGCGCGTTCGAAGAGCACCTCGTGGGACCGATCGCCCAGGTACTCCGCCTCGGTGGGTACCCCGAGTCCGTCGACGCGATCGATGCGAGTGCGACCCGCCAGAACGGCGAGGACGCCTTCGCGTTCGACGGCGCGACGTTCCAGTACACGACCGCCGATGGCGTCCACTGCACCGGGACGGTCGTCACGACCGACGTGGCCCAGCGGATCGTTCGCGTCCACGGCGACCGGGGCTGCCTCCTGGTCGACCTTCGCGAGGGCACCGTGACCCAGCAGGACCAGACGCGTGAGGGCTCGTCCGTTTCCGGAGCACTCACCGCGGCCGACGCTGCCATATCACGGCTCCGCGAGACGGC
>CAYLJD010000181.1:3305-3763 GCA_964383875.1 uncultured Halobacteriales archaeon | reverse complement strand
CCGCCCAGGATTGATGGCCACCCGGCACGGAGTCCCCACCGGATGGTCGTCCCCCTGCACATGGGCTGGCGCCACGTCATGTTCGCCAGCTGGCCCGTCGAGCCGTCCGTGGTCCGTCCCCACCTCCCGGATCCCCTCGACGTTGACGTCCACGACGGGCGGGCCTGGCTCTCCGTGGTCGCGTTCGTGAACGTCGACGTCAGGCCGCCGTGGGCCCCGCCGGCGGTGGGCGTTCGCCTGCCCGAACTCAACCTGCGGACCTACGTGACCCACGGCGAGCACGACGGGATCTACTTCTTCAGTCTCGACGCGCACGGACTCCTCGCCGTGCTCGGCGCCCGGCTGTTCCACCACCTCCCCTACTTCTACGCCCGCGTCGACCTCGACGCGGCCGACGAGCGCGTGACGGTCTCGAGCGTCCGCCGGCACCCCGGCGCGCGCCCCGCCCGCTTCCGCGG
>CAYLJD010000181.1:0-3295 GCA_964383875.1 uncultured Halobacteriales archaeon | reverse complement strand
ACCGGCGCCGGCGATCGACTCGACGTCGAGCCCGGCATGCTGGCTGCCTTCCTCGTCGAACGGTATCGGTACTACACCGAGTCCCCGACGGGATCGCTCCGATACGCCGGCGTCGATCACGATCCGTGGCCCCTCTACGCGGCGTCGGTGACCATCGAGGAGAACACACTCTTCCGGGCCAACGGGTTCGACCACCCCGAGAGCGACCCGGTCTATCACTACAGTCCGGGCGTCGAGACGGTGGCCACGCGGAGCCTCCACGCCCGGAGCGGGACGTCACGCGGTGTCGTCGGGCGGCTCCGACGGGCCAGGTGAGGCGTGCCGGGCGGCGGGACGTGGATCAACCCAGGAGGTAGCCCGTCCAGGGGTAGCGCTCGACGAGCGGGCGGCCACCGACCTCGTACTGCTCGATGTACGCGTCCAACCCGAGGATCCGGCCGGCCCCGAAGGCGGCGACTGACAGGAACACGAGCATGTACGCGAAATCCCCGTTGATGTAGCCGTGGGCGACGTCCCAGTTGCCGAGGTAGAACAGGAGCATCATGAACGCCCCCCAGAACGCGGCGAGGCGGGTCAACGCGCCGACCAGCAGGCCCAGGCCGATCAACAGCTCGCCCCACGGGACGGCGAGGTTCACGAAGTCGACGAACCACGGGGTATTGCCCAGGCTCACGAACAGGTCGGCGACCGGACTGCCGTTGTTCGGAACCCCCCGGGTCAGGTAGCCGCTCGCGCTGAAGCTTCCGGAGAGGACCTTGTCGAGGCCGCTCTGGAGGAACGCGAGCCCCATCATCAGTCTGAGTGCGAGGATGAACCAGACGCTCAGCGTGTGGAGCTGTCCAGTCGCGGTGAAGCCAGCAACGGTGCTCTGTAATCGTGCTTCCTCCGATGCCATAACGTGCCAAGCCAACTCTTAGCACCCCCATAAAGGTGTCCGACGACGCGAGTTCGAAACGACACCTGCCGAGCGCTCATTCTTCTCGCACGAGTTTCGCCCGCCGCTCCTCGAATTCCTCCTCGGAGAGATCGCCCCGAGCGTACGCTCGGAAAGTGGCGATCCGGCGAAAGCAAATAGCGTGCTGTCGGGATGAGCGCGAGCGCAGGAGTAGCCACCCAAGTCACTCACCCAGATCAACCGGTTGATTCGTGGGTGCAGGCTGTCCAGCGGTCGTTCGGTGGAAACGAAATACTAGAGGGCAACTCCTGGGACGTAGCTATACCCCACCCGGTTCCTCCCCGAGACGTTCGTACAGAAAGTACGAGTAGATGACCGTTATCCCAGCGGTTAGAAGCACCGGAACGATCAGGAAGTACAACGCATACTCGTCGAACAGCAACCCCACCAATGTCACGACCGCCGTGAGTTTGAACAGCGTCGCCCCGAGATCATTGGTCCGCTCCCAAACTTCCGTACTACTCAGCGTCCACGGAGTACGAATGCCGACGAACCAGTTGCGTTCTGCGTGGTCGAGGAGGACACCGACGAGATACAGGAGGAGGGCCACAGCGGCCAGCACGAACAGCGTGAAGTCGAACTCGTAGCCGAGGTTGAACGCGACGATGCCACCGTGGAGTATCGCCAGGAACGCCGTCAAGGCGACGACGAACCAGTCATAGACCGGGCGGAATTCGGCGATGTTCTCCCGCAGTGGATCGATACGGGGAATGACAGCGAATAGACCGAGGAGTAGCACGGACAGCGCTGGTAGGAAGGCGAGTGCGATCCACTTCGACATCGTGCCGTTCGGTTCGCCCACGGCATTCCAGTGTGTCACCACCTGTTCGGGGAGTTCCGGGGCGGCGAGGACGCTTACGGCACCCGAGACGGCGACGAAGCCGGCAGCCACCGCGAACCGGTGTGTCGAATTCATGTCGGATAGAACGGGTCTCGCCGTGATGAATGATGAGGTCTAGACGTTCAGTACACCTTCCGTCCACCTGAGCATTCGAGTGGAAGCACAGGCCCGTCGAAATCATAGACCGACGTAGAGCATCTAGAGTTTCAAAACCAAGGGAGCAATCTTCGGAGGTGTCCCTGTCCGTGGACAGAGCGAGCACGTTCGAGGGGGCTACTGAGAACCCTCCTGATTGTCGTACGTCCGGCTGTGTGACGTGCGTGGATCCTAGTGACGAAATCAGGTGATAGCTGCTTTAACGAGTTGCCGAAACGCGGGATAGTCACTCGGACCTGCCTCAAGCATTATCAACTGGCCTGCAGACAGTTCTACCCATGACGACTGTCGATTACGCTGTCTTCGTTGCCGGGTTCACGATCACCCACGCAGTTGCGTACACTGTCGCCGGGATGATGGAATTACAGTTCGCTGACTATATTTACCGTGGGAAGGAACGCCGGGTGGATTTCGTCAGAGACATGACTATCCCAGCAGAATCTTCGCGAATTGGCCTCGTGTTTCTTCCGGCACAAGTGGCGCGGGGTGTTCTCATGGCGATCGTATTGCTCCCGTTACTCGACGCAATCGGCGATCTCGCCTTCGGAATTCGGGTTGCGTTCCTGGCAGGGTTGATGTTCGTGTATGCGGACTTCGCTTCCGCGGTTCCATTTCCCAACACCATAGAGGGTCTCGTCTATCTGGAGGAAAAATACGTTAGCCGCGACGCCTTTCTTACAATCCAGTTCGAGGCGGTCGTGTATAGCCTGCTGTTCGGTCTCGCAGCCGGGTGGCTCCTATTCTGATTTGCTCAAACGGAAGGCCATCACGTGCTCTCCCGACGAGATTGCGGACGTTCATGATTGTCTCTACGTCCGTATGTGGGTATCGACACGACCGGGAGGAATGACCAGCGCGAGAACCACCTGCAGTCGAACGTAGCTGTGGCGGTCCTCTATTCTCGGGGTTGGAGACCGTTCCCGGTCCTCGGGCCTGCACCGATTGCCCAGAGAAGAGTCAGTACCGGGGGGAGCGGCAGAATGTGGGTGACCCTCCGATGGATTCACAGTTCCAGCGGATCATCGGCCGGTATGCATCGCCGTCGGTTCGTCTCCACGCTTGGGACAGCGGGCATCCTTGGTCTCGGCGGCTGTCTTGGCGGTGACGACGAAGGGAGTCCCCCCGAGGAACGCGTCAGCATCACGATCGTCAACCGCCTCGACCGAGAGTTCGAAGTAGACCTCATCCTGGTGGAACCGGACCGGGCCATCGAGGAGGGCATCATCTGGCGCGTGACGTTCGGCCGGGGCGACGACTCGATCGAGGTCGTCGAGGACGACCTGGCCGCGTCGGACTATCGAATCGTCCTCCGGGCAGATGGCTTCGAGAACTACGAGTACCGC
>CAYLJD010000180.1:0-3767 GCA_964383875.1 uncultured Halobacteriales archaeon | reverse complement strand
ACGATCGCGGTGAAGTACAGGAACATGCGCGTCCCCGTCGCGAACCACGACGTGTACGCCGATTCCGTGGCGGCGCGGGTTCGCATTATGGCGTCGCCGATGAAGTCCGCGACGACGAAGCCGACGACGACCACCAGGAGACCGGCGATGAAGGCCGGGAGGTACGAGACAGCGGTCGAGACCCACGTCGAGAGGAGCGCCACGGCGAGGATGTCCGTCGCGGCGAGGATCGCCAGGCCGTAGACGAACCACTTCGCGAGCGTCCCGAAAGCGTTGGACACCGCCGCCTCCGTGCCGCCGAGGATGCGCCCGAGCGGCGTCTCGAGTACCATCCGGTCGAGTTCGATCCGGTCTGCGACGCGACGCACCACTCTCGCGGCTGCGAGGCCGATGAGCCACCCGATCAACAGGACGACGAGCGCCCCGAGCAGACGCGGGAGAAAGGCGACGATCTCCGCGATGGTCTCCTCGAGGAATGGGGGCACGTTCACCTGGAGTACGGCGGATTGTACCATACCATCCACACGGCCTCCGGCGGCATAGTAAAACGGCGCGTACATTCCTGGCACCGCGATTGGGGGCGGATTACTGGCGAACTGTTTCTGCTCGGCCACCTGGAGTCGGGCAATTTGTCCCGGTAATTTCAACGTATACACGAGACAGCCGCGCAGTGTCTGGGTTTGTGGCGGTGTCCCGCCGACCGCATTCCGCCATCCGCTCGCAGTAAGGCCTGACTGAGCCAGAGAGCTGAATCGCTGGCTCACCACCAACGGGGACCGCCGGACGGGAGACGTCCGCTCAGGGGGATCTTCACGCGTCCAGCGGGGGAGTGGATTGCGGTGGCCACGCACTCGGTCGACCGCCGGTCTTGGACGCTCACGGCCCAGGCCGACTGGCGAATCCAAGCGCACAAAGGGGGGCGCGCCCGCCCCCATGGTACAAGGTAACAGGTACCGACAGTTCGGCTGAGAGAGGCCCACGGATGTTGGGGGACCCCGCGGTCTGTGACAGGTGGGACGAGCTCATAGTTGACCAGCGCGGAAACCCACCGCTCGAGCGGTGGGTCGCTTACGTATCAACTCTCGGCCCACCCCCGCCGGCAGATTGTGGGCTCGGTGATGGAGGCCCCGGCTGACGAACCGCTCGCCCTGCCGGAGGCGGCGAGGACCCCGGGCGCCGCCGTCGACCCGGACCGATTCGAGATCAAGATTCGACAAATTCACTTGCCAATGTTGGCGGATGTGGACTACATTCGGTGGACGGCGGATCCGTTTCACGTTCGGCGAGGCCCACGTTTCGAAGCACCCTCGTCAGTGATCCGGGTCCTGCTGGCCGAGGATGCCCAGTTAGCCCCCGCATTGGTCTCTGATTCTCTCGAGAAATCCCCCTAACGTTGTCATAGATCGACGATATAATCTACGAAATAGTGTCCGCTTTGGCCGAGGTCGAGAACGTGCCGCCAGCGGACCTCGGGTATCAACTCTCGAACTACACCAACCCCGAGGCGTTAGGGAACATGTTTGCAGCAATTGGGGACTCCTGGGAAGTCTCCTTCGTCGTCCCCCACCACGAGGTCACAGTCACCCACGCCGGCGAAGTGTTCATCGACGGCACGCTCCGCGGCCGGCTGGCGGACGCGTCACCAAACGAGCCCACAGCCACGGATCAACACATCCAGGAGAACCTCCGCTATCGCCAGACCGTCCTCCACAACATCCCCTCGATGCTCTATCGGTGCTCGACCGACCTCAACCGCCAGATGGAGTTCGTCAGCGACGGGTATGAGGCGCTGACGGGCTACGACCCGAACGCCTTCATCATCGGCGGGGTGAATTATGGGACGGACGTCATCCACCCGGCCGATCGTGAGCCGGTGTGGCAGTCGATTCAAAACGCCATCAGCGATCGGGAGCCGTATTCCGAAACCGATCGAATCCAGTCCGCCGAGGAGGGCGTGAAACGGGTTTGGGAGAAGGGGGTTGGCCTGTTCACCGATGAGAACCCGGTCGCGCTTGTCGGGCTCGTCACGTCGGTTCCGCAGTCGTTCCAGTATCGGTCGTCCATCGCGTCGAGTCGGACCACCAACCCGAACCGGCTGGCATCAGCCGCCGACACACGTTCTGTTTGCCACGGATGGCGGGATCGACGTCTCGCTCGGCGCCTTCGAAGGGCACCACGAGTGACGAACCATCCGCGGTCACGCGTCGAGTGAACGGCTGACGCGAGACCCGAATCGGGGATCGGATTCTAACCCGCACTTCGGCGGGCACATCGCGTTCGATAACACCGAACGCGACCCGTTTGCATGCCAGTCTGTCCCGTGGGTCGCCATAACACAAAGTGCCATTTGAGATTCCGGCACCGCTACTACATGCCCCTGACAACCCTCGACCGACGGTCCAGCGGTCCACGACAGCCCGCGATCAGCCGGGCAGACCGCCGCGTGGACCTCGAGGTGAACGCACGCTATGAGAGCACGACAGGTTATCGCCGTTGTATTGGTCGCTGCACTGGTCGTCCCCGTGTCGGGGGTGAGCGCGAGTCCCGTGTACCAGACCGGCGACGCCGGGGGATCCGGGGCAAGCGACAGCGGAACCGATTCCTTTGGCAACTATTCCCGACTGTACATCGATGGCGGGTACGAAGACCTCCGCCTCAAACCGGGCGAGAGCGACTCGCTGACGGTGACTGTCGAGAACATCGACGACGACACTGTGACGCTCGATCCACACGTCGTCGCGGACAACCCGCGAGCCCGACCGATTCCGGACGAGTGGTTCAGCGTCTCCGTCTCTGACGAGTCCCTCAGTCCGGACGAGGATACCGAGATCACGCTGTCCGTCGACGTGCCCGCTGACGCGACGATCGGTGATTACCGCTCCCGGCTGGCCCTGACCGACGAGACGGTGGCCGCCCCCGGACGGCCGCCGCGGCCGGTCCACAGTGTCACCCTCCACGTGGACGTGTGGCGCGAACCGACCGTGCACCTGCGATCCGATACCCACATGCACACGCAGGTGCGAGCGGGCGGGACCCACACGCACGAAGTCGTCGTCGAGAACACCGGTGACACGGCCGTGCCGCTGGCCCCGACGTTCGAGGAAGGCCAGTTCCGCGGCCCGCCGGGCCGGACCGCAGCCGATCGCTCGTGGTTCGAGATTGACGCACCCCCAGAGATCGGCCCCGGTGAGCAGGCCACAGTCGAGATCACCGTGCAACCGCCAGCCGACGCCACCCGGGATCGGTACGACGCCACCCTGATGCTCGGCGTCGAAGACCCGGCGCGCGACGACCGCGACGACTACTGGCAGCGCGTGCGGCTCAACTTCCAGGTCTGGACGCCGCCCAGCGAGCCCTTCACGGAGACGTTCGACGTGCGTCCCGGTACCGAGCGTGTCGAACTCCAGCTCAACCCACATGCCCCGCCACACCGTGGGAGCGACGGCACCGACCGCCCAGGCTTCAACGTCACCTTCACCGCGCCTGACGGCTCGACGGTTCCGGCCGAACGTGTGCGCGTCACGGACCGGGGTTCAGTCGGCCTCAGCGACACGCACTCGCCGGTCGAGACGCAAGGCGAGTACGCGATCCGCAACCGCGGCACCGAGTTCGTCTACGCGGTTGATGATCCGACTGCCGGGACGTGGACGGTGGACATGATGCCTGACAACACGGTCGGCTTCCAGTACGAAGTGATCCGGCACGAGGGCTGATCGGCACACAGGCACCTTCGCCCACCTTCAGTTATCGCGCGCAGTTTCGCACGA
>CAYLJD010000179.1:0-3798 GCA_964383875.1 uncultured Halobacteriales archaeon | reverse complement strand
TGCATCGCCGCCAAGCGGTTCGTCGTCCACGAGGCCGTCTACGACGAGTTCCTCGAGGGATTCGTCGATGAGATCGAAAGCTATTCTATCGGAGATCCGATGGACGAGGAGACGGACGTCGGACCACAGGCGACCGAGGACCTGCTGGAGGAGCTCCATAGACAGGTCGTGGCCAGTGTCGAGGCCGGTGCGAAGGTCGTCACCGGCGGTGAGCCGAAAGACCGGACGGGGGCGTACTATCCGCCGACGGTGCTCACTGACGTCCCTGCGGGATGTCCTGCCGCCGAGGAGGAGATATTCGGTCCCGTGGCGACGGTCACCGCCGTCGCGGACGAGAACGAAGCCGTCAGTGTGGCCAATGACACGAGATTCGGGCTCGGAGCGAGCATCTGGACTACGGATCGCGAACGTGGTGAGCGCCTCGCCGAGCGCATCGAGGCTGGATGCGTATACGTCAATCAGCTTGTGAAGTCGGACCCACGCGTCCCGTTCGGCGGCATCAAAGAGTCGGGCTATGGCCGCGAGCTCTCCGAGCCCGGAATCAAGGAGTTCGTCAACCGGAAGACGATCTGGGTCGAGTGAACCGGGACCCGAACGAGTACCTCATGAGCCACTCAGCCGCCGACCTACTCGCCGCCGCTCTTGAGGCCGAAGGAGTTGACTACGTGTTCGGTATCCCGGGCGAGGAGACCGAGGCCGTGCAGTTCGCTCTACGGAACACCGACGTTGCGTTCGTCCCGACCCGTCACGAACAGGGTGCCGCGTTCATGGCCGACGTCCACGGACGATTGACTGGCGAGGCGGGCGTCTGCCTCTCCACGCTGGGACCGGGGGCGACGAACTTGCTGACCGGGGTAGCGGACGCCCACCTCGACAAGAGCCCGTTGGTGGCGGTTACCTGTCAGGCCGACAGCGAGCGGCTCCACAAGGAGAGTCACCAGATGATCGATGTCGTCGACATGTTCGAGCCGGTGACGAAGTGGAACACCCGGCTACACGATCCGGATATCGTCCATGAGGCTGTCCGCAAGGCGTTCAAGGTCGCCGAGTACGAGAAGCCCGGCGCGACCCACTTGGAGTTCCCGGCGGACATCGCTAGGGCACAAACCGACGAGCTGCCAATCGACCCGAGTGATATTGTACCTTCCCGACCGAGCGCCGCCGCGCTTGATCAGGCTGAGGCGCTACTCCACGAGGCTGAACGCCCGATCGTAGTCGCAGGTAACGGGGCCGTGAGGCCCGGTAGCCAGGGCAACCTGCCGGACGACAGCGCGCCGGTGGCGCTTCGCCGAATCGGCAAGTGTGCCGACGTTCCGGTCACATCGACGTACATGGGCAAAGGCGCCGTCCCGGACGATGACCCACGGTCGCTGATGACGCTTGAGACCGGCGGCGAGGACGGAGCGGCGGGCGCTGTCGGTCAGGCCGATCTGGTCCTCACAGCCGGCTACGATATCGCCGAGCACGACCCGGCGGACTGGCACTGTCCAGAGGACGTACCGATCGTCCACGTCGACAGCGAGCCGGCAGAGGTGTACCGGGCGTACGACCCCGAAGTTGAGGTAATCGGGGACGTCGGTCTCGCGCTCGCCGAACTCGCAGATAGGGTGATCGACGCTACGTCGTTCGACGCCGACTGGTTCGCTCCCTACCGTGCGACGGTGGAGCAGGTGGTCGCGCAGGAGGGTGACCCGGAGTCCCCATTCTCGGTCCGAGACGTCCTGCCGCTGCTTCGCGAGGCGATGGCCCCCGGGGATGTGCTCATCTCGGACGTCGGTGCGCACAAGCTGGCGATCGCCGAGGCGTTCCCGACGTACGAGCCGAACACGTGTATCGTCTCGAACGGCTTGGCGAGCATGGGCATCGCCGTCCCGGGTGGGCTTGCGGCCGACCGGGCTCTCGATGCGAACGTTGTGACCGCCACCGGGGACGGCGGGTTCCTGATGAACGCCGCAGAGCTTGAGACCGCTACCCGGATCGGCTGCGGCTACACTGTAGTCGTGTTCGTCAACGACGAGTACGGTGTCGTGGCCCAGCACCAGCGGGAGCACCGAGGCGAGAGTGTCGGCACCGACTTCACGAACCCGGACCTCGTTGCGTTCGCCGAGAGCTTCGGGATCGAAGCCCGGTGGGCAAGGACGGTCGCCGAACTGCGGGACTGTCTCGATGTTGTCGACGAGGACGGGATGGCGCTGATCGCGGTTCCCGTCGAGTGAGCGACCCCATCTGTACCCCCGTCCCACTACCGACGACGGGATAGCGCCCGCATAACCAAGTACGTCTAGCGGGGAGCCAGACGTAACGACTGGCGACTCGACACCGCTTGAGGCCGGACACCCGTTCGCATCCATGTCGACGGAATTCCCTGGCGAACGACACGAATGTGACCTCTGTGGTCTCGCGTTCAGCAGCGAGGAGCGGCTCCAGCGCCACATGCACCAAGACCACGAGACGATGGTGTGATCGACCGCCATATTCGATCCATCTCACTAGCAGGATGTCCGGGCCAGACGATCCGATCAAGAAGGCGGCCGACGACTCGTGGGACCTTTACGAGGTAGCGGCGTGGGAGATGCGAACCCGATTTGACAGGCTCGCTGTCGCTCTGGCCCGGCTCGTCGGAGTCGCCGTCAGACTCCTCGTCATCGTAGCTGCCCTCGGGCTACTGATTTCGCAGGTGGTGCTGGCCGGGATCGCGACCCTCGAACGGCCCATTGTCGCCGGGTTCACGCTTCTCTCGGTCCTCCCGGCGCTCGCACTCGTCTTCTATGTGTGGTTCGCCGATCCGACGGCAAAGGAGAAGCTTGGGCCCCTCGTCGCCACCTTTCTCCTCGCGGTTCTTTTGGCAGGGTTCGCGGCCGTGACGAACGGGCTGCTGCGACCGCTCGCGACTGCCGTTCCCGTGATCGGATTCGCACTGTACTTCTACTTGGTAGTGGCGCCAGTCGAGGAGTTCGTCAAATGGTTGGCGATCCGCCTGTGGGCCTACGAGAGCGCTCGATTCGACGCGGTTATCGACGGAGCGGTGTACGGGGCCATCGCCGGGCTGGGGTTCGCCACAATCGAGAACGCGTTGTACATCGGCCAGCAGTACTTGGCCGCAGTCGAGGCAGGGGCGGGGGTCTTGGGGCGGACAGCCGGGACTGCGGTTCTGCGGACGCTGGCCGGCCCTGGTCACGTCATCTACTCGGGCATCGCTGGATACTACCTCGGTCTCGCAAAGTTCAATCGCGAGCAGTTCGCGCCGGTTGCCCTGAAGGGGTTGCTGATCGCGACGCTGATCCACGGTACGTACAACAGCCTCATCACCCTGCTGTCGAGCCTTCCCGGGTTTGGACTGCTCGCGTTTTTCGCGTTTGTGATCGTCTTCAACTCCCTCTTTGGCTATTTCCTCTACCGGAAGCTCGCTCACTATCGGATGGTCTACCGGGACGTTTCCCCGCCGCGCCACGGTGGCGGTCGTTAGGACTTGCCGACCGTAGCAGGCGAGGCTGGAGTGAGTTGTGGCGTTCGGACGCTCACAATACCTTTACAATCTCGAACCGTAGCCTTACCTGAGGTCAACCAATGACCGACGACCGTGACATGGGCGTGGACTTCGGTGATCTTACGGCTGCGCTGGAGTCGGAGGAATATCCCATGGGCCATGACGAGTTGCTCGAGAAGTATGGCGACCGACGACTCAAGCACGCTAATGGCTCGGCCACGCTCCGGGAGCTCCTCCAACCACTCGGGGACCGCGAGTTTGAAGGCCCCGACGATGTCCACCAAGCCGTCCTGAACATGGGCGGTGAGGAG
>CAYLJD010000178.1:0-3801 GCA_964383875.1 uncultured Halobacteriales archaeon | reverse complement strand
GTCACCCAGTTCGACAGCGTCCTCATTTGGGTGCTGGCTGCCGCAGCAGCACTCTCGGTGTGGGCCGGGCATGCAGTCGACCCCGTCATCATCGCGATCATCGTCGTCGCGAACGGGCTGTTCGGGTTCGTTCAGGACTACCGCGCAGAGGAGAGCCTGGAGGCCCTGCGAGAGCTAACCGCGCCGACGGCGACGGTCCGACGCGATGGCCGGACGGTTGACGTCAGCGCGACGGAGCTAGTTCCGGGTGATGTCATCGAACTTCACGGCGGCGACGTTGTCCCTGCGGATGGGCGACTGATCGAAGAGCGTGCTTTGGAGGTGGACGAGGCGGCGCTCACCGGCGAGAGCGCGCCCGTCTCTAAGTCGAACGATTCGGTCGACGCCGACGCACCGCTCGCGGAGCGTAGTTCCATGGTCTATAAGGGGACAAACGTGACACGAGGATCGAGCGTCGCCGTCGTGACCGCGACGGGAATGAGCACCGAAGTCGGCGCTATCGCTCGTGAACTCGCTGGAACTGAGGAGACGGACACGCCGCTTCAGAGAGAACTCGACGCGCTCGGTCGGACGCTGGGCATCAGCGTGGTGGTACTCGCCGCCCTCGTTGTCCCGTTGTTGCTCGTCCGGGATAGACCACCGGTCCAAGCCGGGCTTACTGCCGTCTCGTTGGCCGTCGCCGCCGTCCCGGAGGGACTCCCGGCCGTCGTGACGCTCACCCTCGCGCTGGGGGTGCGGACGATGGCGGAGGAAAATGCCCTCGTCCGCCGATTGCCAGCCGTTGAGGCGCTCGGTGCTGTCGACGTTATCTGCACGGACAAGACCGGAACGCTCACCGAGGGACAGATGTCGGTCAGTCGACTCTGGGTCGACGATAGCGTTGTCAGCCTGGATGAATCGGGGAACGGGAGGAACGTCGGGCCGAAGGACGACCGTGTCGACCTGCTGCTACGTGCCGGTGCGCTGTGCAACGACGCGACCGTGGAGGAGGGCGACCCGACCGAGCAGGCGCTCGTTGTAGCAGCCGAAGACTACGGATTCGACGTCGAAGCGTTACGTGAGCAGTATCCCCGCACTGACGAAATCCCCTTCTCCTCGGAGACGAAGTGGATGGGGACCGTCCATGACGACGTAGCCTACGTCAAGGGCGCCCCGGAGATCGTCCTCGGGATGGCCTCGCGCATTCTCACCGAAGACGGCCCTGCCGACCTGTCAACCGAACGCGCTGAGCGTGTTCGCGAACAGGTAGCGGCCTTCGGCGACGACGCACTCCGTGTGCTCGCGGTGGCAACCACCGACGACACGGACGACGTCAACAGCGATCTGACGTTTCTCGGCCTGGTCGGCATGATCGACCCGGCGCGCGAAGAGGTGGCTGACGCCATCGCGGCGACGAGGCGCGCCGGTATCGACGTGAAGATGGTGACCGGCGATAACGCTCGCACGGCTGCCGCTATCGCGGGATCGCTCGGCCTTGGTCAGTCGGTTCTCGAGGGCCGTGATGTCGAAGCGTTCACTGATGAGGAACTCCGCAACCGCGTCGAGTCGGTAGACGTCTTCGCACGCACGTCGCCAGAGCACAAGGTGCGCATCCTGCGCGCGTTGCAGGCGAACGGCCATGTCGTCGCGATGACTGGTGACGGGGTCAACGACGCCCCAGCGCTCAAAAACGCCGACGTTGGCGTCGCGATGGGGGTGCGTGGAACTGACGTCGCGACACAGGCCAGTGACGTCATCCTCCTTGACGATAACTACGCGACGATCGAGCGTTCCGTCGAACGTGGCCGGGCCATCTTCGACACCATCTGGAAGTTCGTCGGCTACCTGTTGAGCGCCAATATCGCCGAGGTCGCTATCGTCTTTCTCGCCTCGCTCTACGGGTACCTGGTCCTGCCGGCAGTTCAATTGCTGTGGATCAACCTGCTCACGGACGGATTGCCTGCACTCGCACTGGGGGCCGACCCCGAGAGCGGCGACGTGATGGAGCGCCCGCCAAGGGCTCCGGAGCGCGGAATCGTTGACAGTGAGATGCTCGGCCTCATCGGCGGAATGGGTGCTATCTCGACAGTAGTAATACTTGGACTGCTCTTTGTCCTCCTCGACGGCGCACCGGCGGTTACACCGTACGCCATGACGATGGTATTCACCGCCTTCGTATTCCTCGAGTTCGAGAAACTGTACGTGATCCGGTGGCTTCGCGAAACGCCGACGTTCTCTAACCGATGGCTCGCGTTGGCCGTCGGCGGATCCATCGCATTGCAACTTGCCGTCTTGTACACGCCACTCAACGACTACTTCGGGACGGTGGCACTCGGGATCACGGACTGGGGACTAATCGGCGTCGTACTCATTGGGAGTCTCCCCGCGTATATCGCCGTGTCCGTCGGTATCAACCGGCTGGCTGTCGAAAGCTGATCAGATGATGTGATCGCTGGTTTCGGTGAACAACGATCGAATCCATTCGATTGTATGAGGGCGTGCCAGGTCCGGAGCACCTCGATACGATCGATTATCCCTCTATAAAATTTTCCACTGTCATCCGCGGCTATTGCCAGCTATCACCACACAGATGCTTATATCGTCGAGTGCACCCTTAGGTGATGAACACAACTCGTGACCGAACTGAGACGAACGCGGGCTACATGGATAATCGAGTGCAGTATTAGGACCGGGATTCTCGCCGTGTTTGTTATCGGACTTCGCCGTCGCGATCCGGGAGCGATAACCAACGCGCTACTCGCGCTGGTAGGGACCGCGCTTCCAGCCACCTTCGAACGACGGTACGCCGTCGAATTTCGACCCTGGCAGCGTGTGTACGCGGATACGGCGATGTTCACGCACACAGTGGGGATGCTCGGTCTCTACGACGGGACGGATTGGTGGGACCACCTGACGCACACTCACTCCGCGACCTTGGCCGGCGGACTCATCCACGTGATCGCCCGTCGGCGCGGTCACGACCCCCGTCCGCTCGTGGTAGGAGGAGTTGCAGGCAGTGGCGTCATCTGGGAACTCGCAGAATATGTCATTCACGCCGTTGCAGAGCATCTCGGTGTCGAGCCCGTCCTGGTTCACTACGGGAAACACGACACCCTCCTCGACCTCGCTTTCGACATTCTCGGCGCGGTACTCGTACTCGCGTTCGGTGATAGCCTTCTGGAAAATTTCATCCAGACTGCCGACTAGTACGATACATGTTCGGCGATATCAGCGGTTCATCCAAGTAGGGAGGTACCATTAGAAGTAATGTCCGAATCGCATGACGGACTAAAACTACTACCGATAGCTTCACTCCGTTCTACTCCGTACTGATCGGCACGATGATGCTGCCGACCCACGCGCTCGCGGGGATGGCACTCGGCCTCGCAGCCGCCGCCATCGTCCCGGAGTTCGGTGGGATTGCCATCGTAGCGGGGCTACTCGGCGGAATTCTCCCGGACCTCGATATGTATGCCGGTCACCGGAAAACCCTCCACTATCCGGTGTACTACTCCGCGCTTGCCGTCGGAGCGCTTGCCGTAGCTGCGGTGGTTCTCGGAACTGTGACTGTCGGAGCGGCTCTCTTCTTCCTTGGAGCGGCCGTTCACAGCGTCGCTGACGTATTCGGTGGTGGTCTCGAACTGCGGCCCTGGGAAGCCTCGTCTGACCGTGCAGTGTATGATCACTACCGGGATCAATGGATCGAACCACGTCGCTGGGTCAGCTACGACGGATCGCCCGGTGATCTCCTAATGTCGATTGCACTTGCCGTTCCGCTGCTGACCACGCTTGATGGTGCTCTTCGGGGAGTCGTCGTCGCTA
>CAYLJD010000177.1:0-3819 GCA_964383875.1 uncultured Halobacteriales archaeon | reverse complement strand
GAGGTCATGCCGGAGTTCCACGAGGGCGAGGCGGAGCGACAGGCCGAGAAACTCGCCGACCTCGAACCGGCGATCGAGGCGGCGTTCGAACGCAAGGAGGCGATGGCGGAACCGGCAGACGCGGACATTCCGTCGGTCCGTGCGTTCCCGCTCGACGAGATGGACTTGAGCGCGGACGACGACTGATCGGGACGCCTCAGCAGACGGCCTCACCCAGGGCGCGCAACCGCTCGGTATCCTCGACGTCGAGCCACTGGAGCATCACGCGGTCGGCGCCGGCCTCGTCCAGCCGGTCGAGGTGCCCGGCGACGTCAGCGGCCGTCCCCGCGATGATGCCGAGATCGCGCAAATCGTCTGGATCGTCGTCGGTGACCTCGGCGAGTTCGGCCTCGTCCCGGCCGAAGACGACCTGAGTCATGAGCGATCGCCGGCATGCCGACGGATCGCGGTCGTGATCCTCGAGCAGCGTGTCGAGGCGATCGTTCCGGTCGGCGAAGTCGTCCGGGGGCAGGAACACGCCGTTCCACTCGTCGGCGTACTCGGCGGCGAGTGGCAGCGTCCGTTTGGGCCCGTTGCCACCGACCAGGATCGGGATGTCCCGTTCCGGGCGCGGCAACAGCGTTGCCTCGTCGAGGTGGAAGAACTCTCCGTCGAACGACACCGGCGGGTCCGTCCGGAGGAGGGACTCGACGACGGCCAGGCCCTCCTCGAACCGATCGAAGCGGGCCGGGACGTCCAGCAAGTCGAAGCCGTACGTGTCGTGCTCCCGTTCCTGCCATCCGGCGCCGAGGCCGAGGGTCAGCCGGCCGCCGGCGAGCGCGTCGACTTCCTTGGCCATCCGGGCGGTGAACACCGGGTGTCGGAAGGACAGCGGCGTCACGAGCGGACCAAAGTCCATGTGGTCGGTGTGGTCGGCGAGCCACGTGAGCGAGGTCCACAGCTCCAGCGAATCCAGGGGCGGCCCGTCCGGATTCGTGAAGTGATCCGACCGAAAGACCCCGTCGAAGCCGGCGTCGGTCGCGGTCCGGACGAGGTCTCGCCAGCAGTCCCAGTCCACCCCGTGCTGTCCCTCGATCATCACAGCGACGTCGGGCATGCCATCGCCGGCGACCGCCAGCCGAATAAGCGTTGGTGGGACCCCCCGATCCCGGTCGCTGACGCACCCGGTCGATTGTCAGGTCCTTCGAACTCGGCGTCGAGTGCCCCCGAGGGCGCGAATTCCGTCACCGTCGACACGTACTATCGGGGCTTCGGCCCTGGTGTGTCACAATCGTCAGGCCGCCCCACGTGTCGTAGCGGGTCACCGAGGAAAACCTCCAGGTCGTCCCCTCACCACCCAAGCCGGGAAAACCGGCGACCCGAGACCGGACGGATTTAACCGTCACCACGACGACCACCGGCTATGCGACTCGACGACGTGCGCGTCCTCGACCTGACCCGACTGTTACCCGGCCCCTACGCGACGCAGTTGCTCGCCGACATGGGTGCCGACGTCATCAAGGTGGAAGAACCCGGCCGGGGCGACTACGCCCGGTCGATGGGGGGCGAGGACACCGGGGTCTTCGGGGCCGTCAATCGCGGCAAGCGCAGTGTGGCACTCGACCTGAAGTCCGACGCGGGACAGGCGGCCTTCCACCAGCTTGCGGCCGACGCCGACGTGGTCGTCGAAGGGTTTCGCCCGGGTGTGACCGGGCGCCTCGGCATCGACTACGAGCGCATCCGCGAGACGAATCCGGCGATTGTCTACACGTCACTGACCGGGTACGGCGCCACCGGCCCTCACCAGCAGCGCGCCGGCCACGACCTGAACTACATCGCCATGGCCGGCCTTTTGGACATGACACGCGACGGCCCGGACGATTCGCCGACCATTCCGGGCTACCCGATCGCCGACATGGCCGGTGGACTGTGTGCCGCGTTCGGCACTGTCGGGGCGCTCCTGGCCCGTGAACTCGGCGACGGCGAGGGCGAACACGTCGACGTCTCGATGGCGGACGTGATCGCCTCCTTTTCGCACGCCGTGGCCGTTGACGCGCTGGGCGGCGGCGACCCACGACCCGGCGAGACCCGCCTCACCGGCCAGCTGCCCTGCTACGACGTCTACGAGACGGCCGACGGCCGGTACGTGACCCTGGCCGCGCTGGAGCCGGCTTTCTTCGCCGCCTTCTGCGAGGTGATCGACCGGCCCGACCTCGTGGACGACCACATTTCGCCAGACCCCGAGACCCGCGCGTCGTTGCGGAACGAACTCCAGGCGGTGTTTCTTCAGCGGACCCAGGCCGAGTGGGAGGATATCCTCGCCGACGAGGAGGCCATGGCTGCGCCGGTGCGGACGCCCGCCGAGGCGCTCGATAGTCCGCTCTTCCGCGAGCGTGGAATGATCGACGAAAGCGGCGCGAGACCCCGTGTCGGCTTTCCGGCTGTTCCGTCGGGCGGCCTCGCCGAGGGTCTCGCCGAAGCACCGGGCCTCGGCGAACACACTGCGGACGTGCTCCACGAGGCAGGACTCGACGAGGACGAGATCCAGTCGCTGGTCGAGGCGGCCGAGACGTAACGCGCCCGACTCAGGGCTCGAAGGCGACGTTCGTCACGGTGTCGACGACGCCCGTAACCGTGTGAATCTCGTCGGCCACGACGGTCGGCAGGTCGTCCGGGTCGGCGAGATCGAGCTGGGCGACGATGTCGTACTCTCCCGTGACGACGTGGACCGTGTTGACTGCGTCCACGTTCGCGATATCGTTTGCTGCCTGTGAGACAGCCCCCGCGTCGACCAGAATGTTGACGTATGCGTCGGTCATGGCTCCGCGAGCGGCTTCGGGAGGCGGTGGCATACCTGTGGGGCTTCGGCCAATTTTTGCCGGGGGCCCGTCCGTCCCACAGCCTTATGGCCCGCTGCACCGCCGACTTCTCCATGGCGACGGAACCCGAGACGCGGGCGGCCGACGTCCTGGTCGTCGGCTGTGGGATGGCGGGGCTCGCTGCGGCCCTCGCTGCCGCGGAGACGGGCGTCGACGTCGTCGTCTTGGAGAAGGCGCCCGAGGCACGCCGCGGCGGCCACACCCGATACACCGAGTCCTTTCGGATCCCGACGGCCGACGTCCAGGTGGATGCCACGTTCGCCGTCCCGGACTACACCGCCGCGGACTTCTACGCGGACCTCATGGCGGTGACGGATTTCCGTGCCGACACCGATCTGGCGAGAGTCCTGACCCAGCGAGCGGCGGAGACGTTCGAGTGGTTGACGGCGCACGGCCTCGAGTGGGAGACTGAACCCCCACATCCAGGCTACACTGCGGGCCGGGTCTGGATCGACGGCGAGTCGTTGGTGGCCCACTTCGTGGACCGGATCGAGACGGAAACCGCCACGGTCGTCTACGACGTGGCGATGCAGGAACTCACGCGTGACGACGCCGGCGCCGTCGACGGTGTCGTCGCCCGCGTGGACGGTGCCCGGACCGCCTTTCGAGCCGACGCGGTCGTGCTTGCCGCCGGGGACTACGGCTCGTCGGCCGAGCGCCGCACGCGGTACTACGGGCCAGGCTACGGGGAGATGCCGGTCCGCGGGAGTCGATACAACACTGGCGAGGCGATCGAGGCGACGATGGCCATCGGCGCCAAATCCGACGGCGCGTGGGGCGATGCCCACATGGCGATCATCGACGCCGCGTCGCCACCCGTCGAGGGCGGCATCACTCGCATCGACGGCTATCAGTACGGCCTGATTCTGAACCACGACGGCGAGCGGTTCGTCGACGAGGGCGAGGACTCGCGGGCCCACACCTACGCGAAGTTCGGCCGCGAGATCTTCGAACAGCCCCA
>CAYLJD010000176.1:0-3825 GCA_964383875.1 uncultured Halobacteriales archaeon | reverse complement strand
CGAACTTCGTCTCGCGGTGCATGCACCGCGACCCGCCGGTGGTCTACGGCGACGGCTCGCAGACGCGGGACTTCACGTACATCGACGACGTCGTCAGCGCGAACGTCGAACTCCTCGAGACCGACGCCGCCGACGGCGAGGCCGTCAACATCGGCAGCACCGACACCATCGACATCCTCACGCTCGCCGAGGAGGTCCGCGACCAGATCGAGCCCAACGTCGACATCGTGTTCGACGACCGCCACGCCGCCGACGCCGAACACACCCACGCCGACGTGTCGAAGGCCGCGGCGCTGCTCGGCTACGAGCCCACCTACACGATCCGCGAGGGCGTCGCCGCGTTCGTCGAGTGGTACCGCGACAATTCCGACTGGTACGACCCGCTCGTTCGGGCCTCCTGACCGCGCCGGCGGGGAGCTTCGCGGCGAGCCATCCGGCGACGCTGCCCCGTATTTATAAGGTCTCCTCCGTACCGTACTACGGTGATGAGCGTCGTCGAGCCGATCACCGTCCTCCACGTCGACGACGACCCCGAGTTCGCCGAGGTCGCGGCGACGGTTCTCGAGAGCGAGCGTGACCGGTTCGAGGTGGTGACTGCCGAGACCGCCGAGGCCGGCCTCGACCACCTCGAGTCCACGGCCGTCGACTGCGTCGTCTCCGACTACGACATGCCCGGGCAGAACGGCATCCGGTTCCTCGAGGCGGTCCGGGAGGTCGAGCCGGATCTGCCCTTCTTCCTGTTCACCGGCAAGGGCAGCGAGGAAGTCGCCAGCGACGCCATCTCCTCCGGCGTCACCGACTACCTGCAGAAGGGCCACGGCACCGAACAGTTCGAGATCCTCGCGAACCGCATCCGGAACGCCGTCGACCGCGTCCGCTCCGAACGCGAGCGTGACCGACAGCTCAACGCCATCGAGACGGCGCGTGAGGGCATCAGCATCCTCGACGCCGACGGCTGCTTCGACTACGTCAACGAGGCCTATGCCGACCTCTACGGCTACGATGCCGAGCAGATGGTCGGGCGGCACTGGCAACTCACCTATCCCGAGGACGAGGTCGCCCACGTCCGGGAGGAGATCCTCCCGACCGTCGAGCGCCGCGGCAGCTGGCGTGGCCGGACGATCGGGCTCCGGGCGGACGGCTCGACGTTCGTCGAGGATCACGTGCTGACGAAGTCCGCAGAGGGCGGACTGATCTGTACGGTGAAGGACGTCAGCGACCGAAACCGCCGCGAGGACCAGGTCAAGCGCCTGCACGACGCCACGCGTGACCTCCTCGAGGCGGAGACGGACGAGGAGATCGCCTCGCTCGTCGCGCAGGCCTCGAAGAACATCCTCGACTACCCCAATACCGTCGTCAGGCTGGTCGACGAATCCGGCTCGTCGCTCGAACCCACGGCTGTCACCGACCGAGCCCGGGCCGAACTCGGTGAGCGGCCGGCGTACGCGATCGACGAGGGGCCCGTCGGCGAGGTGTACGGGTCGGGCGAGCCACTGATCTATGCCGACATCACGGATCGCGACGACGAGTACGACCGCGGCGCGGTCCGGTCGGTCATGTACCTCCCGATCGGCGAGTTCGGGACGGTGAGTATCTCCGATACGGCCGTCGACGTCTTCGAGCAGGCCGATATCGACATCGCCCAGATCCTGACGACCAACGCCGATGCCGCCCTACAGCGCCTCGACCGCGAGCGTGAACTCCGCGAGAGCCGTGCCAGGATGGGGCGACAGAACGAAGCGCTCGAACAGTTCGCCAGCGTCGTCAGCCACGACCTCCGCAATCCCCTCAACGTCGCCCAGGCCAGGCTGTCGCTTGCGGCGGAAGACTGCGATTCCGACCACCTGCCCGCCGTCGACTCGGCACTCGATCGGATGGAGGCCCTCATCGACGACGTCCTCACGCTCGCGAGGGAGGGCGAGGCGGTCACCGATCCGGCGGTACTCGACCTCGAATCGGCCGTCGAACGCGCCTGGCGGCATGTCAGCACTGACGGCGCGACGCTGACGGTCGAGCGGTCGGCGTCGATCCGAGCCGACGGTGACCGGCTGGGTCGGCTGCTCGAGAACCTGATCCGTAACGCCGTCGAACACGGCGGGTCGGCCGTCACCGTCGGCACGGTCGCGGAGGGCTTCTACGTCGCCGACGACGGCCCCGGCATCCCCGAAGCGGATCGCGAGACCGTCTTCCAGAGCGGCTACTCCACTGCCGACGGCGGGACCGGCTTCGGGCTGGCGATCGTCGAGGAGATCGCCACCGCCCACGGCTGGGAGGTGGCCGCCGGCACGGGCGACGACGGCGGTGCCCGCGTCGAGATCACCGGCGTCGAGTTCGAGCGGTGAGACGTCAGAAGTGGAATCCCGCCACGACAGTCGCGTGGCGGACCGACTCCTGCGCCCGGCGTCAGTCCGGCTGGGCCGGCACGGAGATCGTCAGCTCCGTCCCCGCCCCGTCGTCATCGTCGACGTTGAACTCGCCACCGGCGCGGCTGACCACCCAGTACATCAGCCAGATACCCAGCCGGTCCGCGTGGCGCAAGGGCGTCTCGCCGCGCTGGAGGACGTCGATCTCCTGGGTCGGGATCCCCGGGCCGTTGTCCGCGATCGTGATGTCGATCCAGTCGGTGGATCGCCGCTCGATGGTGATCTCGACGGCCGGCTCGGGGCTCGTGTTGTGCTTGACTGCGTTCTCGATGGCCTCCTCGATCGCCGTCGTGAGGCCGACCACGGCTGCCTCGCAGGACTCGTCGGCGGGCGTGTCGATCTCGAAGCGGACGGCCGGGAATTGATCCCTGAACGCGCTGACCATCTGCTCCACCCACGTCGCGAGGTCGACCACCGTCGCATCGGCCTGGGCGACGTGGAGCGTCCGCTCGATGTCCTGGACCGATTCGGCGAGGCCGAGCAGGTTGCCCGCTGCCGTCTCGATCTTCGAGACGGACTCGGGCACCTCCCCCGCGGGATACTCGTCGCGGAGTAGCGTGAGGTAGCCCTGGATGATGCTCATCTTGTTTCGCAGGTTGTGGCTGAGGACGCGGTTCAACACCTCCAGGCGCTGTTCGCGGATCTTTCGCTCGGTGATCTCCGTCTGGAAGCCGACGTAGTGTGTCACCGCTCCCTCGTCGTCGTGGATCGGCGCGATGTCGAGGTCGTTCCAGAACTTCTGGCCGTTGCGGCGGTAGTTGAGGATGTCCACGGAGACGGGCTCCTGGGCGTCGATCGACTCGCGGATGTGCTCTACCGTCGCGTCGCTGGTCTCCGGCCCCTGGAGGAACCGGCAGTCCTTTCCGAGGATGTTGGACTCGTATCCGGTCATCGCCTCGAACTGCTCGTTGGCGTACAGCAGGGGGTTGTCGCCGTCCTGCTCGAGACCGGCGATCGTGAGGCCGATCGGCGCCTCGTCCATCGCGCGCTCCTTCAGCCGGAGGTCCTTGACGGTCGCCGCCAGCTCCGCCTCGCGAGCGGCGAGTGCCAGCGACGTCCGCCGCCGGTCGACGAGGTTCTCGAGGCGGGTCTGCAGCGCCCGCTTCTTGACCGGCAGTTCGATGACGTCGTCGACGTACTCCCACACCTCGACGGTGTCCGAGACCGTCCCCTCGCCAACCAGCAGGACGAACGGCAGGAAGATCGGCGAGGCGGTGTCTCGCCGTGACTGGATCGTGCCGGCGACCCTGTTGAACTCGTGCGTGTCGAACACACAGCAATCGAACGTCCCATCGAGCGCCTCCACCGTCGTCGTCGACTCGACCTCGTATTCGGGGTCGAGCGTCTCGACGAGTAACTCCCGGTTCCGGCCGGGCTGCATGAAGAGGAGGACGCGGGGAGG
>CAYLJD010000175.1:0-3836 GCA_964383875.1 uncultured Halobacteriales archaeon | reverse complement strand
TCCTCGCGATCACGTACGGGATCGAGCGCGAAATCCCGCGGTCGAGGCGACTGTTCGTGGCCGTCGTGGCGATCGTCGTCGGAGCCACGCTCGTGCAGATGTAGCGTCCGCCCCTCCCCAGCGGCGGCTGGTTCGCCACGAAAACGCCTGACCCGTGAGTCCACCATGTCGTCCGGCAACGTATTCACCGATCCCGAACGCCGCCGAGATTACTGGTAGTCGACTTCGCCCTCGCCCTCGCCGACCCACGAGCCACGGTCCGGTTCCCGCGCCTCCAGCGGATCGATCTCGTTGTACCAGGGGACGTTCTTCAAATCCTCCTTGTTGTAGGCGAACTCGTCTTTCGTGTCGGCGATGAACTCGAAGTTCTGCGTGAGAATTATCGCGTCCACGGGGCAGACCTCCTCACACAAGCGGCAGTAGATACACTGGCCGATGTGGAGGTTGAACTCCTCGCCCTCGCGTTCCTCGTCGGTCACAATCTGGATCGTGTCGTTCGGACAGACGTTCTCGCACTGGCGACACCAGATGCAGCGTTCCTGGCTGAACTTGTGGACGCCCCGGAAGCGAGGGCTGACTTCCGGAGCCTCGTCCGGATACTCCACCGTATAGGTGTGGCCGTCGAGGGCGTGTTTCATCGTCGTGGCCATCGACTTGAGGACGCCGATCATGCAATCACCCCAACGATGACCGCGGTGAGGATGAGGTTTGCGAATGCGAGCACGAGCATGCCCTTCCACCCGATCTCGATGAGCTGGTCGATCCTGACCCGCGGGAGTGCCGACCGGGCCCACTGCGTGAACAGGAAGACCGCCCAGATCTTGATGAGGAACCAGACGAAGCCCGGGAGGACCGGGCCAGCCGGTCCGCCCAGGAAGAGCGTGGCGATGATGGCTCCACCGAGGAAGATGTGGATAAACTCGCCCAGGTACACGAGGACGAAATACACCGAGGAATATTCGGTCTGGTAGCCGGCGACGATTTCCGTCGGCGCCTCGGGGATGTCGAACGGATTCCGCCCCACTTCGGCCATGTTTGCGGCCACGAACAGGACGAAGGCGAAGGGATTGACGATCGCGAACCACGAGGGGACGGCGACTGAGCCGACCGCAAAGAGCGTCTCCTGCTGGGCGGCGACGATCTCGCCGAGCTGGAGTGTCCCCGCGAACAGCACGACCGACACCCCGGTGAGCACGAGCGGGATTTCGTAGGCGAGATTTTGGGCCACCGCTCGCAGGCCGCCGAGGAAGGCGTACTTGTTGTTGGATGCGTACCCGGCCATCACGAGCCCGACCGACGCGATCGACGCGAACGCGAAGACGATTGCCAGCCCGGCCTCGGGATCGGCAAGCTGCATGTCGACGCCGAGGATCGATCCCATCGGGATCACGGCGAAGCCCAGCAGCGCCGACGAAGCGATGATCAGTGGGGCCAGATCCCACGCCGGTCGGTCGACGCCCTCGGGGACGATCAACTCCTTGGAGATGAGCCGGATCGCGTCGGCGACAATGATCAGCAGGCCGAACGGACCGACCCGGTTGACCGCGATGCGGTCAGTAAACGCGGCGGTAATTTTCCGTTTGGCCCAGGGCCCTGCGACGGCCGTGTTGACGATCATAATCGTCCCCACGATTGCCGCCGCGAGCAGTGCTGCGACGAACTCGAGGAGGACGCTCCCCTGGAGGCCGAGGGCGCTGCCGATCGTCTCCGGCAGCGTCGCCATCAGCGGTCGACCTCCCCGAGAACGATGTCGAGGCTCCCGAGCGCCGCGATCATGTCAGGGACGAACTCGCCCTCCGCCATGACGGGTAACGTCTGCAGGTTACAGTAGCACGGGCTGCGGATCTTGAACCGAGCCGGCGTATCGGTCCCGTCCGACCGCATGTAGATGCCCAGCTCACCCTTGGCGCCCTCAACGGCACTGTAGATTTCCGAATCGGGATCGGGTTTGAGGGTCCGTGGCACGTTCGACTGGATCTCGCGGTCGTCCTCGTCCCAGTCCTCGAGCAGATCGACGCACTGCCGGATGATCCGGGCGGACTCCTCCATCTCCTTCAGCCGGACGACAGCTCGAGCGAAATTGTCACACCCGTCGTCCGTGATGACGTCCCAGTCGAGTTGGTCGTAGTAGCCGTAGGGATCGTCCCGACGGAGGTCGTAGTCGATGCCGGATCCCCTGGCCACGGGCCCGGTTGCGCCGTAGCTCTTTGCCTCCGCTGGCGGGAGAATGCCCGTATCGACGACACGCAGCTGGAAGATTTCGTTCGACGTCAGCAGGTTGTGGTACTCCTCCAGTCGGTTGGGGAGCTCGTCCGTGAACGCCCGGACGTCGTCGAAGAACTGCTCGCGGGGTTCGGGCACGTCCCACGCGACGCCCCCGAGGCGTAGGTAGTTGAACATCAGCCGTTGTCCGGTGAGATCTTCGAGGATGTTCTGGATCTCCTCGCGGTCGCGGATGGCGTACATGAAGATCGCGGTGAAGTCGCCGTAGATGTCGAGGGCGAACGTCCCCACAGCGAGCAAGTGGGCCGCAATGCGGCACAGTTCCGCACCCATCGTCCGCAGGACCTGGGCGTACTCTGGAACCTCGATGTCCGCGAGCTGCTCGGCCGCCCGTGCGTAGGCCCACTCGTTCAGAATGCCGGCCGAGATGTAGTCCCACCGATCGGGGTAGGGCATGATCTGGTGGCGGTAGGTGCTCTGCTGGCACATCTGCTCTTCACAGCGGTGGAGGTAGCCGAGGTCCGGGTCGACGTCTGCGACCTGCTCGCCGTCGAGCGTCGTCTTCAGATGGAGGACGCCGTGGGTTGCGGGGTGGTGGGGCCCGATGTTGACGAACATCGTGTCGTGGGCCTCCGGAATGTCGGTCGTCTGCTCCATCGGGTTGGCGTGCTCACGAAGCGGGACGATCTGCGGCTGGTCCTGGTCGTAATCGAGCGAGAGCGGATGGCCCTGCCAGGTCTCCGGGAGGAGTATCCGGCGGAGGTCAGGGTTGTCCTCGTACTCGACGCCGACGAGGTCGTAGGCCTCCCGCTCGTGCCAGATCGCGGTGTCGAACACGTCCGCACCGCTCTGACTGACGGGATCGTCACTGGGCGTCGGGACGACCACCGACAGCTCGTGCGTGGGCTCGTCGTACTTCTTGAGGTGGTAGATCGACTCGTAGCGGTCGCGGTACTCTTGGGCCGTCACGCACGAGAGATGGTCGAAGCCGGCTTCGTCGCGCAGCGTCGTCAGGACGGCGGCGACAGCGTCCGGCCGCACCACGAATCCCTCGGCGTTGACGTGCGATTCGCGATCGATCACCCGATCGCCCAGCAGGTCGGCAAGGTCGTCGTAGTCGAGATCGCCCGCGTCCGTGACACCGACGTCCCGTTCGACCCGCTCTGGCTGTTCGAGGCTCATGGCGAATCAGCCCAATTGTACCGCATCACGAGGTCGTCCTCGTCGATCTGGTCGGCGAGATGCTCGACGAGTTCGTCGCGCTCCAGGTCACCAAACTGCTCGAGTTCGTACGGTTTTACGGTCACCGGCGCGCTCTCCCCGTTCGCGATCCGTTCCTGAAGTTTCGCGACGCCGTAGATGAGCGCCTCGGGACGGGGCGGACACCCGGGCACGTGAATGTCACAGGGGATGACTTCTTCGGCGCCTTTGAGGACGTTGTAGCCCTCCTGGAAGGGGCCACCGGCGATCGTACACGAGCCCATCGAGACGACGAACTTTGGCTCGGGCATCTGGTCGTAGACGCGCTTCATCCGGGGAGCGAACTTCGAGACGATGGTGCCGGGGACGATGATGACGTCGGCCTGCCGCGGCGAGGCGCGGGGGACGCCGGC
>CAYLJD010000174.1:0-3860 GCA_964383875.1 uncultured Halobacteriales archaeon | reverse complement strand
GCGTCGGGATGCTCGACGACGGCGACGGGTTCTACGTCGCCGACGACGGACCCGGAATCCCGAAGCACAAGCGCGACGAGATATTCGAGGCCGGCTACACGACCGGCGACGAGGGCACCGGCCTGGGCCTTGCCATCGTGCGCAGCATCGTCGAGGCCCACGGCTGGGACATCTCCGCCGCCAAGAGCACCGACGGCGGCGCGCGGTTCGAAGTCAGGGGCGTCCAAACGCTCGCGGACGTCCAGCCATAAGCCTCCAGCGCCGGGAGGAGGGAGGGATCGGTGTTCGGCGGGACGGAGTCGTCAGCCGAAAGGGACGGCCTCGTCCGCCTGCAGCCAGGCGTCCTCGTTGTCGGTGTCGTAGATGATGACGCCACCGTTCTCGAGCCGGACGGCCCGGATCTCCCCGTCGGTCTCGGGGCGTCGGTCGCGTTGTTGGCTCATATCCGATCGTTCCCGGAGCCCCTACTTCACCGTTCGCCGGATTCGGTTGAAACTCTCACCCAAATTCCCGTCGTGGCCGGCCCGACTGGGCGGGCCGGTCACGCACCGTGCTGTTCGACGAGCGCCCGCCTGCGGCTCGGTGAGCGCGCCGACCTGGCGCTCGACGGCTGCGCGTTGGCAAAGAGGACCAGCGTCGGGACGGCCTGCACGCCGTACGCCCCCCGCGAGTTGCTGGGTGGCGTCGACGTTCGCGACGGTGGCGTCCGTCTCGGCGGCGATCGAGTCGCCGATCGGTTCGAGCATCCGGCACGGACCACACCGTTCGGCGTGGACGTCGGTGAGCACCACGTCGTACTCGGCGACGACCTCCTGGAGGTCGGCCGCACCATCGAGGTGGATCGGGTCGGTCGGGGTTTCGGTACCGCGCACTGCGACCGGGTTCGCTGCCGTCATCCGACCATAGGCACTTACTGTATTTGGTAGTTTTGGGTATATTATTCAATTCTAGTGGTCGTCGGGCGGGCCACGTCCTATGCCACGTTCGATGGTCGACACTGTAGTGAACGCCGGGTCGCGGGACCCGCCGAGGGGGCCGTGGAGGAGTCGAAACGCCCGGAGGACGCTGCGGCACCGGACGCAGGTCGGTCAGCCCTCGACCGGCGGCGTCCCGGACGTCTTCTCGCCGTACTTTCGTTCGAACTCCTGAATGAGCTGCCCCATCTTGGCGTACCAGTCGTTCAGAAGTCGCTGCATATCGTCGGCGATCTGTTGCGGATCGGTCGGCATGTAGACGTGATAGTAACCGCCCTGGTCGTAGTTGACCTGCTCCTTCTGGATGAAACCCGCCTGGAGGAGTCGCTGCACCGCGCGATACGCGGTGGAGCGCTCCCGGTCGACCCGGTCGGCGATCTCGTCGATAGTCAGCGGTTCCCCCGTCTCGACAAGCGCCCGGAAGATGTCCTTGTCGAGTTGTTTGAGCCCGTGGAAGCACTCGAGCAGACCCTCACACGTCATGTCCTGCTGGAGCTGTTCCGTCATCGCGTCCGGCATCGGTACGCTAGATTGCCGCCTCCCCGACAAAAGACTTGTGCATACATTACACAATCCCGCGGGAGGAACCGGGGACGGTCCCCTCGTCGGAATGCCGAGATTGGGGACCCGGGAACCGCAGTGCTCGATTCCAAAGGATGGACCGGACGTGCCCGGTCGCTCAGTCCCGCGCGGTCGCACCGTCGCGACGCGTGGTGCGGAGCGCCCGCACCGACGTGAACAGAATCGTCGCCGCCACGACCACCGCGGCGCCGATGACGAGTACGAGGCCGAGCAGTTCCAGGCCTGGACTCCCGAGGTAGGTGCCAACCTCGCCGACGCCGACCGCGATGGCGCCGACGAGGAGCATGCCACCGAAGTACACCTTGATACCGTCGGCGTCGACCACGGTCGTCGCGGCGGAGCCGACCCGGGCACCCAGCGCGCTCCCGACCAGGAGCGGAACGACGATGCCGAGATCGACGCCGCCACCCTGCCCGTACAGATAACTGCCGATGCCGCCCGAGAACACGATCTCGAAGAGGTCCGTCCCGACGGCGACGGGGACGGGGACGCCGATGGCGTAGAGCATCGCCGGCATGCGGATGAAGCCGCCGCCGACGCCGAGGAAGCCCGACAACAGCCCGGTGAAGAAGGCGACGACGGTGATGACCCACGCGGACACGCGGACGTCCCCACGGAGCCGCACCATGGGCGGGATCCGGACGGTCTCCTGGATGGTCTCGGCGACGGCGGGGATCTCGTACTCGCTGAGTTCCTTGTCGGCGGCGTGGTGGGAGATGCCCCCGCCGTCGCCACGGAGGGCGTCCCGGGTGACCATCGCGCCGACGCCGCCCAGGAGGAGGACGTAGGCGACGCCGATGATACTGCCCGCGAATCCCATCGACTCGAGATAGTAGACGCTCGCGCGCCCCGTCTCGATACCGACGGTCGTTCCGGTGATCATGATCGTCCCGAGTTTGTAATCGACCTGGCCGAGGTCGTGGTGCTTCAGGGTCGCGATGACGGCCGTCCCGAAGACGAACGCCATCCCGCTCCCGACGGCGACCGTCGCCGGGTAATCCAACATCAGGAGGGCCGGCGTGACGAGGAACGATCCGCCCATACCGAAGAACCCGAACAGGACCCCGACGACCAACCCGAAGCCGGCGAACAGCAGGAGGAGTTCCGGGCTGGTGCCCAGGAACCCCCGGCTACCGAGCATCGGCCTCACCGCCGACGATGACCGTCATGAGTCTCGGGCCGAGGAGTCGCTCGACCAAGCCGAACCCGACGTAGAGGACGACGGCCTCGAGGAGGATCGTCCCGATGAGCACCGCCGTCTCGGGGTCCCAGGTCGGGATCGCTACGCCCGCCATTTGGTCACCGGCCGATAGGAGGGTACGGTAATTCGTTGATCACACATTTCTGCTCACTGCCCCCTAACCCGCACACCGGTATAACGGTTTTGGGTAGACTGTACAATACTATATTCCAGTAACCTCCTCCGGAGTATGTATAGGTTATACGTACGAAACAACGGCAGTCCGTCGGCGACGCGCCCGTAGCCGGCCGCCGCCACACTCGGTCGGCCGCGGTCGGTGTGTGGTGGAAGTTGGACAAAGCTGTATTAGTCCCGGATGCGGACCCGCACCTCCGCGCGTCGTCTCTGCCACACACCGGTTCCGGACACCTCCCGAGCACCGGGGGTTGTGCCATGGGGAGAGACCACACGGTTATCCGGGTGTGGCCCCAAATTGCCGGATGGCCGACGACAAACGAGCCCGAGAGAAACAGGCCCGAGACGCCGACCGTCGACAGCGACAGCGGGACGTGGAGGCAGCGCTGGAACGCAGCGACGAACCGGAACCCCCGGTGGAACTGGACGACGAGACGGCACTGTCGGCCGAACTCGGCGAGGTTTCGTTCCCGGCGACTGGCCTGGCCGTCGTCGCCGCGGCGGGCGAGGTGGTCGTCGCCGACGACGGCCGACGCTACGCCGTCACGGAACTCGTCCCGGCGACCACGGCAGAGCGGTTCGAGACGCCCGACGACGTCACGTCACTGGTTCGCCGCCCCACCGTCGCGCTCTCGATGAAGCGCATCCTCGAGGCTGGCCTCGTCGCCGGCACACGGCTCGAGGGCTCACAGCGCACCGCCTACGAGAAGACCCTGGTCGAGGTGGCCGCACTCGACGTACCGGATGCCGACGAAGCACTCGGCGAGGTCACCGACTGGGTCATCGAGCGGGTCCGCGACACCGGATCGCTGCCCGGGTCGCGTGCAGTGCGGCGGCGGGCCGCCAAGACCTGTCGGGCGGACGGCTACGAGATCAGCAGCAACGAGTGGCTCGGGATCTGACCCGGCAGCCTCGGCGGCGTTGAAGAT
>CAYLJD010000173.1:0-3870 GCA_964383875.1 uncultured Halobacteriales archaeon | reverse complement strand
CTCGCCAACGACGCGTGGGCAGCAGCGGCCACGGCGGACGCGTCGCTGACCATCGAAGACGAGGTCCACCTCCGGGGGAACCGAGCTCGCCTGGTGGCCCTCTTCGAGGTGTTGTTCGCCGACGCCGTCCGACGAGGCGGCGGCTCGGTCACCCTCGGGACGGTTCCCGACGGGGTACTCGTGGCGACCGACGCCCCGGGAGCGGGAGCCGTCCCCGCCTTCGTCAAGCGGATCGCGAACGACCATGGCTGGACGGTGAGCGTCGTCGATCGCGAGGACGAGGGGTCCCGGGTCGAGCTTCGTGGCGTCGATGTCCTCAAGCCGGACGGCTGAGAGGACTGCCAGCCCGGCCGCGTTGGAATACCGGCGGGCTCTAGCTTCTCGCCCGTCGTGTACCGCGTGAGGCACTTCTGCCGATCGGAGGTGGGCCGAATTCCGTAGACGGGTGACGACAGCCCTCGACGGCAGAGCGTCGGCCTCAGCCCGAGAGGACCGACAAAACCTCGGGAGCCTCGTAGACCTGGTTGCGCTGTTGGCCGGTCGTCTCTTCGACGATCCCCTCGGCCTCCAGCGCATCGATGGCGTCGTAGACGGCCGGTTTCGATCGACCAGTCGCCTCGACTGCCCGTGGTCCGGTCAGGTACGGTTGTTCGAAGACGTAGTCGACCAGTTCCCGGGCGACAGGTGAGTTGGGGAATCGGTCGCGGTAGTCCTCCCGGAGGTCGGTCAGCGCGATGCCACAGTCGTGGGCGTCGATGGCCTGCTCGGCGACGGCGTCGAGGACGAAGGTGACCCACTCCTCCCACGCGCCGGACTGGCTGACCGCCAGCAGACGCTCGCGATACTCCCGGCCGTGTCGGTTGAAGTACGCCGATAGGTAGAGGTACGGCCCCGGCAGCAGGCCGGCGTCGTAGAGCTGGAGCATCATCAACAGTCGTCCCAGCCGGCCGTTCCCGTCGCGAAACGGGTGGATGGCCTCGAACTGGTAGTGACAGAGCGCGACGTCGACGACCGGTGGATACTGCCCCCTGCGGACGTAGCCGAACAGCCCTTCGAGCAGGAGTTCGACCTGGTCGGGACGGGCGGGGATGAAGGCCGCGTCCTCCGGCCGCCCTTCCGGCGAGCCGATGTAGACCGGGACGTCCCGGAGCTCGCCGGGCCGGTCGTCCTCGCCGCGAACGCCCCCAAGGAGGCGCTCGTGGAGGTCGCAGGTCAGCGCCACGTCGATCTCGCCGCCCGAGTCGAGATGGGCGAAGCCCTGGGTCACGGCGTCCACGTAGTTGTAGGCTTCACGGACGTCGGCTCGTTCCGCCGCGCTCCGCTCCGGTTCCGCGTCGACCTCGTGTTGGTAGATGTCGGCGATGGTGACGTTCGTCCCCTCGACCTGCGAACTCATCGCCGCCTCGCGGTGGACGAAGGGTGCGATCAGCAACGTCGGGTTCTCGATGTCGCGGTGGAGCGTCGCCAGCCGACCCAGCGCGTACTGGGCGTCGCCGTAGACGTCGAACAGGTCGTCGGTGTACGCGAGATCCGGCGGGAGGCTCGACGGTCTGTAGCACGGCAGCCCCTCGTACTCGTCGATGGTCCCCGGACCGTCTCGAAAGGCTGCTGGATCCACGGTGAACTAACGAACGGGGCCCATGCCTTCAAGTTAATGGAATGTACTCACACCTAACTAAGCAGAGGCGAGAGAGGGATCCAAGTTAACGGGAGTCGCCGGCCCGCCTGTATCAGCTCTTGAGCTCTCGGTATCGTCTCCAGAGAGCGTACCCGACCGGCGGACCTGGGGGTGCGATATCGCCGTTTTCACATTCACATCCGCAACGAGGGGGCTACCGGAGGTACGCCCTTCGATCAGGGATCCTAGAGATGTCGCCGCCGACCAGGCAGACAGACCGCGGAACCACCTGCCCGAGTAGTGAAATTGAGCGGCTTCGAGGAACGTCGACTGGTATCCTGGATGCCATAGTTAGAACTCCTATGTTTCGGTTAACTGAATTGGCGATTCGAGCTACCAAGTAAAACCGCACCCCGACATACCCGGTTTGGGGAAGCGCTAGTCAATGGCCGGTGGCCGATTCCATATACCATTGTTAAGTTTAATACTAAGGTTTTTCGTCCGTGATTTGGCTAGTTTCCAGGAGAAAGCCGAACGCCAGAGCTGAGGTCGATCTGGCGTTCCCAGGAATACGATGGCTTCGCCGAAACATCCCCCCTGGTCCCGACGATGGCAGCGGCGACCGACGGACGTGGCGCAAATCGAAGAAATCGGCTGAGTATTGACGTATCCCAGGCTCGAGCCGGAGCTGGGTGGGTAAACGAGCTCTCCTCACCGCCATCACCTCCACGCTGGCGAGGCTTTCGCCCAGGACCCCTCCGTCCACCGTGCGAGCGCAATCGTTTGGCCAGTGGGCGGCCGGCTACTCGACCGGATGCGATAGAGAGTTGAGAGGGCGAGCCCGGGCCCGGATGGCCTCGAGCGGGAGTGCAGCAGACACGTCGGGAATGGTCCGTACCCGAACTGAGCACCGCAACCCCGTGGACCAGGCCGGGGATCCTCGCACGCAGCCCGAGACGGTCTGGATTCGAGTCAAGGTTCCACTCCGTCAGTTCGTCCCCGCTCGGTGTTGCGCCGGAAATGCGAGTGCTCGGGCCCCAAAGATCCGACACAGTCAGCCGTGACCGTCGGATCGATCGGTTCTCGACGCAGTCATGCGATTCAACCGAATGTTTCGACTCAATTTTTTCGAATATATCTGGATGACCACTCCGTCGTAAACAGTATTCTACGATATTAAACCTCGATCGAATAGTTCTGAGTCGGAGGGATCTATCCATGAAGCAACAGGCTTCCGCTTGCTATCTCGTAGCCAAGGCCGGACGAGAGGGCCGCAACAGCGGCGGCCTTTCGGCGGGCGGTCGCCTGACAGGCCAGCCGCTGCAGAATAATCGAGGCGGTGGTCCGATACATCCCCGAGTCCGGCGGCCAAGGTTCCACCCGTGGGACGGGCCGTGGCAAGAGAGGTTGAGCTTGCAACGGACCATTTTGGTTTGTGGCCCACATCCACTGCTACCGCTGGATTCTCTTCACTATCCTCTCCATCTGTTTCTGCGTCCATAACTGAGCTTCGAGCATTTGGAATGGCGGATGAACGGGCCGAGTTCTTTGGCGGATTTTGTCTGGCGAAACGACTGAGGGTATCAGGAATCTAGCGGCACACTTCCAGGGCGTACCTCGCCTGCATTGTCTGCGGCCAGGGATCAACCAGGCCCTGGATCGCATGACGAACCGGCATTGGCTGTCCTCCGATATTGCGCCGGGCCCATGCGCGCCTGAATTGTGGCACCTGGCCTGCCTGGTGACGTCGACGCTGATTATGGGGGTATCGACCCGCTTGAGAACTGGTGATCAGTCCGGATATAACGTGAAACCCCTCGAACCCCTTCCACTCGGGGGGTTTCACCGGCTTCCCGATGATTGTTTCGCCCCCTTTCTCTGGATGTTTACTCGTCCTAAACCCGATACGACGATATCGAATGCCGATGATCGGGCCAAACGCGCCCCTCAAGTTCCTCCAGCCCAACCATTCGCCAATGAGTGAGAGCGGCGGTCCGCTGTCCGTCGACCGGCCCGACGCCGAGAGCGACTTTCGCGTCGACGCACCGTTCGAGCCTGCGGGCGACCAGCCCGAGGCCATCGAGCAGCTGGCGACCGGCTACCGGCAGGGGATGGACAAGCAGACGCTGCTGGGCGTGACCGGGAGCGGCAAGACCAACACCGTCTCGTGGGTGATCGAGGAGATCCAGACGCCGACGCTCGTCATCGCCCACAACAAGACGCTCGCTGCCCAGCTCTACGAGGAGTTCCGG
>CAYLJD010000172.1:0-3875 GCA_964383875.1 uncultured Halobacteriales archaeon | reverse complement strand
TGGCCGAGGCCGAGGTTGATCGCGTCCTCGCCGGCGGCCTCGAACACTTCGCGGATGCCGCTGATCGAAATCCGCTCGACCCGTGGCGAAAATCCCGTCATACCATTCGTGGGTTGGCCGGGCCCGATAACTCTTCAGGTCTCTGTCCGGTGGCGGGCTTACTGGATGACTTCGTAGGTGATCGACCCGTCTCGGAGCGCGTCCGTGACCCGGCCGATCGCGTCCGCCGTGGCGACGACGACGGCCGAGAGTCCGCGGCTGGCGGCGTCCGCAGCCACCTCGCCGGGGGCGAAATACGTCTCGAGTTCGACGTCAGTCTCCCGGAGCGCGACCACCGCCTCGATTCCCGCTGCGACAACGATGTCCGCGTCGGCACAGGCCGCGACGAGTTCCTCTGGGTCCGCGAGTCCGCCGGACCGGATTGGGGGTACCTGAACGACAGTCACGTGTCCCGCCTCGAAGTCGATCACGCCCTCGAAACTCGTGACGCCGACGACATCGCCCGAATCGGCATCCCCAGTCGCCATGCCGGTTGCAGTGCCGTCGTCGCCGGGCCGGGCGTGCAACAGCCCGTCCCGGACCGATAGCGAGACGGTCTCACCGTCGGCGATCTGGCCGTCGGCGATGTACGCATCCTCCTCGACACCTCCGAGGACGTCCTCGGTGACGTGGTCGGCAAATTGGCGGATGTTGCCGGCGGCGCCGAACAGCCAGTCGACCCCCTCTTCGGTGACGCGGTACCGGCTCCGTCCTTCCTTCTCGACGAGCCCCTCCGTGACGAGTTCGCGGATGTACTCGCTCACGGCCTGGCTCGTGATGCCGACCGCCTCGGCGACTTCGCCCTGGCTCACGGCCGGCTGTCGGTCCGCGATCGCGGCGAGGATCCGGAGCCGTGTCGCGTCGCGCTTGCTCTCCAGGACGTCGACCATGCTGGATCGCTGGGGGTCGCCGGGCTTAAAACCACGCGCGGGAGGGGAGGGGTTTTGGTCGCCCGCGCCGGCGATGCGGTATGGACCGGGGCGAGCGGCCGGCAGCCACGGACGACCTGACCCTGCGGGACCGTGCCGTGGCGATCGCGGACACCCTCGTGGTGTCCGACCTCCACCTCGGGAAGGGGTCGGCGGCCGGGCTCGAGTTGCCGATCGGCGCCGGAACGACCGTCGTCGAGCGGCTGGCTGCCCTGCTGGATCGATTCGACCCCGCCACGGTCGTGCTCGCTGGGGACGTCCTGCACGCGTTCGGGACCGTCCCCCACACCGTGACCGACGCGTTCGAAGGTATCACCGCTGCCGTGCGTAGGGCCGATGCGGACCTGATCGTCATCGAGGGCAATCACGACACGATGCTCGAGCAGGTGTGGGACGGCGACAGTCGGACGTCGTACCGGATCGAGCAGACGGTCGTCTGTCACGGGCACGTCGAGCCCGACGAGCGGGCCGACCGGTACGTGGTCGGACACGACCACCCGACACTCGCCGTCGAAGGCCGCCGTCGACCGTGCTACCTGGCGGGCGACAGCAGCTACCGAGGGGCCGATCTCGTGATGCTTCCGGCATTCAGTCGACTCCTGCAGGGTGTCGCTGTGAACGACATGGCCGCGTCGGACTTCCAGTCCCCGCTCGTCACGGACGCCGACACCCTCCAGCCGATCGTCTGGGACGACGACGCCGCCGAGGCGCTCGGCTTTCCGCCACTCGGTTCGCTGCGCCATCGGCTCTGAGTGCACCGTGGCGGGGCCGACGCTGCGAGACACGAGCGTTGTCGTCCGGGTCCTGGTTCGGCAGGGATACAGGCCGGGGTTCGCTCAGCCGATGTACCGGAGGTCTTCGTCCGGGGTTGGTGCCCCGCTCCCCTCGAGTTCTTCCATCTGCCGGATGACGTCTTCCATCTCCTCGGCACGAGACTCCAGGGATTCGAAGTCGACGTCGAACGAGAGGACTGTCTGGAGCACTTCGAGGACTGCTCGCGCGCTCTTCGGGTCGACCAGGTAGCCGCTGGTTTCGCCCATGAGGCAGGTCGCGTCCATCCCGCGTCGCTTGCCGAGGCCGAGCAGGAGGCCGCTGATCCCGACGATGCCCCCGGCAGGTTCGCCATCGCGAAATTCCACGCCGGCGTCCTCGAGTTCCTCGCGGAGTCCGGGATCGGTGACGGCACCGATCACGTCGTACTCCTCGATCAGTTCGCCGGTCGGGACGCCCCCGAGAGCGAAGATCCGCTCGACGTCCAGTTCGGTCAAAACGGCAAGAAACGTGTCCGTCAGGCCGTAGTGGCCCTGTGGGGTCCCGGCCTGGTGGTCGCCGGTGAGGACGAGGAGATCACGGTCGGCCGCCTCGACGCTGTGCACTGCGGCGTGGACGAGTTCGGCCTCGCCGTCGGTCACGTCGACCTGCGGCGGGAAGTGCGTCGAATAGACGCGACAGACGAGTTCGCTGTCCAGTTGCTCGACGAGGTACTCGGCCGCCAGCTTGCCCACGTGGCCGACGCCGGGGAGCCCTTCGACGAACGCCGGCTCGCGGAGTGCGGGCTGTGCGGCCCACTCGATCTCGAACTCGTCCATGCCCGCTATTCGCGCCGGCGTCGCTTAAGTGCGCGTCGATACTCCCCGTATGGATCTGCCGGATTGAACGGGGCGGGTGCACTGTTGACGGCGTCGGCGCCACAGGCCGGACAGGTGTCGCCGAGGGTGTACACCGGCCGCTCGTGGGTCTCGGCCCACGCCGCACAGACACGGATGTCCGACTTCACGCGGCTACTCCTCGTCGGTCGTCCGCTCGCGGTGGAACCCGGAGGCACCACCGTGATCGGCGACGACGGCGCCGGCCCGCTCGGCACTCGCCTCCAGTGCGGCCTCGGCGGTCTTGTAGTCCGGCGCCTGGACCTCGATGCGGTACTCCGGCGCGCCGACGTAGGTGACCTCGAGCTGGACTTCGTCGGGGACCTCCCCGTTGCCTTCTGCGGCCTGGAGGGCCTCCTTGACCACGTCCACGCCGGCGCTCTCCGGACACTCGAGGTCGACGTAGCCGGTGACAGTCACGAACGGCACGGAGACGTTCTCTCGGGCGGTCTCGACGATGGCGTCGATCTCGTCGTCGTCGAAGTCCGTCTCCTCGAGGGCCGCCTCACCGTGGATCGCGGCCTGCTCGAATCCCTCGTACATCGAGCCAAAATTCGAGAGGAGCTCGTTGGCGATGGCCGTGTAGGTTTCGTCGGCAACGTCCTCGCCGAAGGCGAGACTCATCCAGTTGTCGGCCTTCTGCTCGTTCTTCCAGTCCTGGATCTTCTCCGTGCGCTGGTGGTCGTTGACGTCCTTGAGCGAGAGGTCGATCTGCTGGGCGTCGGTGTCGACGTCGAGGACCTTCGCGACGACGCGCTGGTCCTCGCTGACGTGGTCGCGGACGTTCTTGATCCAGCCGGAGGCGACTTCGCTGATGTGGGAGAGGCCCTGCTTGTCGTCGTACTCGAGGAGGTCGACGAAGACGCCGAAGTCTTCGATCTCCTCGACCCGGCCGACGACGAGGTCGCCGGGTTCGGGCCAGCCGCTGTACTTCATCGTGCCTCCACCGTCTCGGTGATCTCGCCGGCGATGGCGGCCTTGCCGCCGGTCGGCCGGACGAGGGTCGCCCCGCAGTCGGCACACGCGACGGCCGTCGCCGCCTTCTGGAAGACGACCTGTTCGTGTTCGCACTCCTCACACCGGACGCGAACGAAGGCTCCTGCCATGGTCACTCCTGGAACTCGAGCCGGCCGGCTCGCCAGCCCTCACGGAGGTGGGCCCGGCCACACTCCCCGCAGCGGTACTTCAGATCGGTCTTCTTGGTCGGCTTGTCCCCGCCGGGGACCTTCGAGAACTTGCCGTCGTTCCCGATGCCGGAGTT
>CAYLJD010000171.1:0-3892 GCA_964383875.1 uncultured Halobacteriales archaeon | reverse complement strand
GTTCGTCTTCGCCGTCATCGTCATCGCGTTCCTGCTCTACGAGCCCCGCGGCCTTGCGAAGATCTGGGCTGACGTCAAGGAGTACATCCGGGCCTGGCCCTACCGGCAGTTCTGAACGCCGGCACTCAGGCTGCGAGCTCTTCGATCTCGTGCTCGGCGTCGATTGCGGTCCCGACCTCCCCGTCGGCCGCGTACATCGCCTCGATCCAGTCGGCGTAACTCTCTCTGAGGTTCTGGCGCTTGAGCTTCATCGTCTGCGTGAGCTCCTCGTCCTCGTGGTCGAGCATCTCGTCGAAGATCATGAACTTCCGGACGCGGCCCTTCTCGGGCTGGTCCGCGTTGACGCGCTCGATTTCGTCTCTGACCAGCTCCCGGACCTCGTCGCGTTCGGTCAGGTCCGCGTAGGTCGTGTAGGGGACGCCGTTCTCCTCGGCCCACCAGGACATGTGCTCCCAGTCGATCTCGACGATACACGTGATGTACTCGCGGCCGTCGCCGATGGCAAAGGCCTCGCTGATGAAGGGGCTGTACCGGAGCGAGTCTTCGATGTGGCGCGGCGAGAAGACGCTGCCGTCCTCGAGGGTGATGAGGTGGTCCATCCGGTCGACGATGACGAGCTCGCCGTCGTCGTTGAAGTGGCCGTGATCTTCGGTCTTGAAGAAACCGTCGTCGGTGAAGACGCCCTCGTTGGCCTCGGGATTCTTGTAGTAGCCCGGGAACGGTTGCTCACCGGACTCGAGTCCAGTCAAGATCTCGCCCTGGTCGGTGATCCGAAATTCCATCCCCTCGACGGGCTTGCCGACCGACCGGATGTCGTTCGACCAGTCGGTGTGGGTACAGGTCAGCCCGGCCAGCTCGCTCTGCCCGTAGACCTGCAGGAAGTTCACGCCGAAGGCGCGGAACTCGCGGATGAGGTCCGGGCCGAGCGTCGCCCCGCCGGTCATCGCGTACTCCGTGTTGGCGAGGCCGAGGTGGTCGCGCAATTGCCGGTAGACGAGCATGTCGCCGACGAACTTCAGTGCCTTCTCCTGGATCGGCAGGTCCTCGTGGGGCGTCTCCGTCCACCGCTGGCCGATCTCGAGGAACGTCTCGCTGATCCAGCGTTTCACGCGGGTGCTGTCGAGCAGGTTGGTCTGGATGTTGGCGAGGGCGCTCTCCCAGAAGTCCGGCCCGGCGAAGACCATGACCGGGCTGATCTCCCGGAAGTCCCGTCTGATGATGTCCTGGTCGTCGTCCTCCGGGAAGTTGACGACCGCGCGGTTGACGAGCGCGAACCCGACCGAGAGGAGCTGCTCGCCGACCCAGCCCGTCGGGAGGAACGAGAAGATGTCGGCTCCGGCGCCGATCGGGTAGCGGCTCTGCAGTTGCTCGGCGCGCTGGATGAAGTTCTTGTGCTGGAGCATGACGATCTTCGGCGCGCCAGTAGTCCCCGAAGTCCGGTTGAACATCGCGATGTCCTCGGGGTCGATGTCCGCCACCATGCGGTCGAACCGGTCCGGATGTCGCTCCCTGGCTTCCTTTCCACGCTCGACGACCTCCCGGTAGCTCCGGAGGTCCTCCTCGTACTTGCGGACCTGGTAGTGCTCGAGGACGATGATCTCCTCGGGTTCGGGAATCTGGTCGCGGATCTGGAGGAGCTTGTCGAGTTGTTCCTGGTCCTCGACGACGTAGACGGCGGGGTCGATCGTGTCGTAGATGTGGGCCAGTTCGTCGAGGTTCCAGTTCTCGGGAAAGGTGAAAAACGGTGTGGCGTGGGTCGACTGGGCCGCGAAGGCGGTGAAGAGGTACTCCGTGCGGGGCGTCGTCATCATGACGAGACGGTCGAAATCCCCGACGATGTCGCGGAGCCCG
This sequence comes from uncultured Halobacteriales archaeon, assembly GCA_964383875.1. Lineage (GTDB taxonomy): Archaea > Halobacteriota > Halobacteria > Halobacteriales > Haloarculaceae > CAYLJD01. The sequence goes on along the minus strand of CAYLJD010000171.1, from coordinate 2,041 downwards.
TAGAAGACGGTCTTGACGCGGTCCAGGTAGTCGCTCCAGGTCAGCTCCTCCCAGTAGCCGTGGTGTTTCCGGCGCAAGGCGATGTCGTCCGGGTACTCCTCGGCGTACGTGACCAGGAACTCCGGGAGCGTCTCGGCTGCAGCCATGGTTGGAATAGTCACCCGTTGGGGTCCTTAAGTTTCCGGCTGTGGGGCCGACCCAACACTCAACAGCTAAGTGGATCCTGCCGTTGCGTCCGGCATGGCTGAGGACATCAGCTACGAGGTACACGACTCGGTCGCCGTCGTGACGATCGACCGCTACGAGCGACGCAACGCCATCGACCACGCCACCGGCGATGCGCTGTACGAGGCTCTCCAGCGGGCCGATGACGACGACGCCGTCGCGGTCAGCGTCATCACGGGCGCTGGCGACACCTTCTGTGCCGGGGCGGACCTCACAGAGGTCTCCGAGGGCGCCTCCCTCGCGGGGCGGGAGGACGGTTTCATGGGCTTCTCGCACGGCACAACCGTCAAGCCGACCATCGCGGCCGTCGAAGGATACGCGCTGGCCGGCGGCCTCGAGCTCGCGGCCTTCTGTGACATGCGCGTCGCCGCCCGCGACGCCACCTTCGGCTGTTACGAGCGCCGCTGGGGCATCCCGCTACTCGACGGCGGGACCCAGCGACTGCCCCACATCGTCGGCCTGGGTCGGGCGCTGGAGCTCATCGTCACCGGGCGGTCGCTCGACGCCGAGACGGCCTACGACTGGGGACTGGTCAACCGGCTCGTCGAGCCCGGCGCGGCTCTCGACGCCGCCGTCGAGATGGGCAACGCGATCGCCCAGTTCCCCCAGAAGACGGTCCAAACCGACCGCCGCGCCGTCTACGAGGGGCTCGGCGAGTCCATCGACCGCGGCCTGGCCATCGAGTCCTGGTGGGGCACCCACGCCATGGAGACGGCCAAAGAAGGGGCCGCCCGGTTCGCCGAGGGCGAAGGCCGCGGTGGGGCCGGCACCTACGAGGACTACATCGACGGCGAGTGAGAGAGCAGTCGCCGTGACGCGACGAATCGGACGGTACCCCCTGGGCGGGCCGCCAGGAGCTTTATGCGAAACGCCCGAGTTGTCACAGATATGGCAGCGCCACTCGACTACAGCCGATTCCAGGTCGGGCAGGAACTCAACTACTGGGAGCTGGACCGGACGCTCCAGACCGAGATCGAGCGAATCTACGGCGACGACGAGTACGCCTGGGGGGAGTCACGGCTGTCGGCGTTCGGCGAGGCTGTCGGTCACACGTTGGCGCCCAACGCCCACGTGATCGACAATCACGGGCCCGAGCTCCACACGTACGACGAACACGGCGAGCTCGTCAACGAGGTCGAATACCACCCGGCGCAGTTCGAGAACGAGCGGCTCATGCACGAGCACGGGACGCTCGCGGATGCGTTCCATGCGCCCCCGGGCCGCGACGAGCCGATGCCACACAGCCACTCCGTCGCGATGGAGCACCTCCTCTCGTACGCGGACACTGGGCTCGGCTGCCCGACCGGCATGACCGCCGCGGCCGCCCTCGTCTTCGAGCAGTTCGAGTACGACGACGCCCTCGACGAGTACTTCGAGGGGGCGACCGCCCGCGACTACGACGACGCGATGCTCGCGGCGATGTTCCTGACCGAGAAACAGGGCGGCAGTGACGTCGGCAAGACCGAGACCGTCGCCCGACAGGCCGAGGACGGCACCTGGCGGCTCACCGGCGAGAAGTGGTTCTGTTCGAACCTCGACGCGGACTTCATCTTCACCCTCGGCCGGTTCGCGGACGCGGACGCCGAGCGGGGGACCGACACCCTGGGCATGTTCCTCGTCCCGCGAGAGAAGCCGAACGGCGAGCGCAACGACTACCGCTTCCGGCGGCTGAAGGACAAGCTCGGCACGATCAGCGTCCCGACCGGCGAAGTGGAGTTCGACGACACGTTCGCCTACCTGTTCGGCGACCCCGAGCGGGGCTTCGAGTACATGGCGCTGATGCTCAACCGCTCGCGGCTGGCCGTCGCCGCCTGGA
>CAYLJD010000170.1:0-3894 GCA_964383875.1 uncultured Halobacteriales archaeon | reverse complement strand
TTCTCCGACCCCCCGCCGGCAGCGACCCAGGCGCGGGTCGAATTCACCTACGAGGGGTACCGCATCCTCGTCCATCAGGACGGCCACGCGACCGTCATGGCGGTCGAGTGAACCGGCGCCAGCGGAACAGGAGGATCGTGAGCAGAACGAGGAGCCCGGCGAGGAAGAATACGACGCCCGGGTCGAGGAGCAACGGGAGCTGCTCGGTCGTGGAGACGGCGTCCATACTCGGTTGCAACGCACCGTCCGTACCGCCGGCCGCTTCGGTGGTCGCGACGTCATCGCCGGAGCGTTCGACGGGGTTCAATCCGATGGCGAGAGCGATCGTCCGGAACGCGATCGCGCCGATGCCGACGACGGCGATCCCGAGGACGAGCCGAGAGACGAGGTCCTTGATGCGTTCGGCGGTCGACGGCCGGGACAGTAACAGGACGGCGTTTCGACGTGGGCGGTAAATCTTCATCTCGGTCCCCTTGCTGCTGTATCGGGTATCCGCGATCTCGATCAGATTCGCCTCGCGGAGGTTCCCGAGATGGTAGTTCACGTTCTGCAGCGAGTTGTCGGTCGCCGTCGCGATCTCGGATGCCGTCGACGGCCCCTCGTAGAGGGTCGCGAGGATCTCGCGGGCCGTCTCCGCGTTCAACGTCTCGATCGCCGCGGCCGCTTCATCGCTCGAGAGATCCCAGACCTCCGTGTCGGCGGGGACGCGAACCTCGGTCCGACTCCGACTGAGGCGCTGGAGATCCATGCCTGAACGTCCCGTTGACGACCAGCGAGGATAAAACGAATGGATGGGTAAAAGCTCGCCTTGACCCTTCCGACATGTCCGGAGGGAGCCGTCACGTTCCGTTAAGCTTCGCCATTACGAACGGTTCACGGGTGTCATGCAGTGTATGGACGACCGAGGCGATTCTTCTCGACTGTTCAATGCACTCGATCACGACGCCCGCCGGAGCTTGTTACGGAGTGTCTGTGAACGTCCGGATCGGACCTGCGACCTCGACGAGCGCCTCGCGGAGTGTACGTCCGACGAGGCGACACCGGAGTCGTTGGCGGTCCGCTGGTATCACCTGCATCTCCCGAAACTCGCGAGGAACGGGCTGGTGGAGTACGACTGGGGGGCGCGGGAGGTCCGGTACGTCGGCGATATCGACCCGGACCGCGTGCAACGGTTCATCGATGAGGAGTGGTGACGATTGAGTGGCGGGACGTTCGACGACGGGGACGCTCCTCCCATGGGGTCCAATGGAGATACGTGGTTCGCACTCCGCCCGAGGACCTCACAATACAATAGGGTCGCCCTGCGATCTCCCCGCATGGCGGAGGAGGAGGATGAGGACGAGGAGCAGACGAGTCGGCTCGACGTCATCATCGAGACGGCGGTCGAACTCCTCGATCTCATCTAGGGCGACTGGATCAGTTCGACGGAATACCCGAACGGGTCCGAAATGAACCCGATCCAGACGCCGTCGTCGATCTCGAACGGTTCGACCTCGACCGTGCTGTCCCACTCGTCGACTGCACGATCGACGGTCGCTTCGACATCGTCCGCGGCGATCGCAAAGTGATGGATCCCGCTCGGTTCGTCCATCTCCTCTACCACACGAAACTGGATCTGTGCCGGACCCTCTCCGCCGTACCAGTAGTTTTCCACGCCGTCCATCTCTGCGCTACGTTCCTCCTCGAGGCCGAGAAGATCACCGTAGAAGCCCTCCATCGCGTCGGCGTCGGTCACGGTCAGTGCCGCGTGTAGCACGTCCATACCGTGGCGGTTGCGAGCACGTGGCAAGAGTGTTGGTGTTTGCGGGTGAGTCTGATGAGTGCGGTTATTCCTCTGCGCCTACCGCTTGGGCGATGTGGGTGAGCGTGACCAGCCCCAATCCGCCCACGAGATTCCCTGCAGTGGCGACGACGAGAACCTCAGCCAATAGCCCGTAGCCGACATCGGCGCCGAAGAGGATCCCAAAAATGACGTGAAGTGCGGTCACGATCACGTGATCAAAGGGTCCGAGCGCCAGCAAGACCCCGACGATATACGCCAGCGTGATGCGGCTCCGAACACTGTTGACACCCTGAAGAAGAAACGAGAGCAAGGCCACGAGGGCGCCGCCAATAATCGCGCTTGCGAACCCGGCCATGACGCCACGGTTTCCAAGCTCTTCGGCTACCGTACTCAACGCGGTCGCAGTACCAGTCGGAAGCACGCCGTCGACGGCGAACACCAACGCGAAGAGAATGCCACCAACGAGGTTGAGGATGAAGGTGACGATCCACAATCGAAGGAGCGGGAAGCTCATCCACGACCCGGCGTGATCGACTGCCGTTGCCACCGGGTCGAAGAAGTTCTCGCTGAAGAGTTCCGCACGGCCGATGACCAGGAATACGACGCCCACGCCGAAGGCGAGCGCGCCAGCAATCGTGGCGACATCACCGAATGCAGGTTCGACCAGTGCGTGAACGATACCGAGGGCCGCGATACCGAAGACGATCGTGAAACCAGCGATGAAACTCGTTGCGGCGAGTTCGAGCATCGACTGGTTGAGGCGCCGTTCGCCCTCCTCAACTGCCCTCTCGAATATTTCGATGGGGGGAGGAGAAACAGGCACACAATGGGATCGGCTGGGAGGCAGATAAGAATTTGTCCCCGTCGACGGTGTCCCGTAGACTGCGGAGCAGGCGAAAAAGTCTGGGAGATCTCAAGCGTTCTGATATCCCTCTGCAAGAACACCATCTTCTGCATGCTCGTCTTGACCGTCAGATCCGGGCGGGTGAATTGAACTATCTCGTCATCGCCGGCCCGAGGCCCCGATTAGATCCGGACAGGCGGTTCAAGTGAGGGGTCTGCTTCGATGAGTACCGACAACGGCGCCTCGACCTGCTCGAGCTGCGCGGTCGGCTCCACCCGGCCCCGCTCATGATCGTATTCGATGAGCCCGGCCGACTCGATCTTTGGAAGGTGCAGGTGGTAAAGTGACGTCTGTAGCTCTGACATATCTTCCTCCGGTATTTCTGTAACCGGCACGTGATGGTTGTTTTTGACGATCGCCTCCGTGAGATCGTTTATCGTCAGAGAGCGCTGTTCGTGTACGAGTGCTCCGAGAACGATACGACAGTGTTGATTCTCACACAGGTCGAACACGGTGTCGAATGCCGCTGATTCCTCGCTCATTACAGCGCCGGAGGTGATCGACGTGGTTTACGCTGGCTTTTGAGTATCCAAGACACTTTTAAGTCTCTACTGGGAACGCGGTGTTACGTCCGAGAGCGTCTCCCCGAGGATGTGTTTGATCCCGCGCCGGAGGCGCGACGCGACGGCCTGTTGTGAGATGCCGAGTTCGTTGCCGAGTCCCTCTAAGGTCGCCTCCCGGGGGGATTCGTAGTAACCGCGTTCAAAGGCGAGCACCAGTGCTTCCTGCTGGGTGTCAGTGAGTGCAGCTTCAGTTCCCGTCTCGACCGGTGTGAGCGCGTGCAACTCGGTCAGCGTGATTTGGATGTCTACCTCCCGACAGCGAGACTGAAGGGCCGCGATATCCTCTTGGTCATCACCACGTACTTCGAAGGTCCACCGCTGGTCCGTGCCAGTCGCTTTGATGAGCGCGATCTCCGTCTCGGTCAGCACGCTCAGCACGTCGTCGTAGTCGATTGCCCATTCGACGCGCAGCAGATGCTCGTCCTCGACGGAATCGACGAATCGAATCGCTTTCACGCCCGGGTGGTCGGTAAACGCCCCCTCAATGTCATCGACGTCCGTTCCCCGAACCCAGAAGTACGGGATCACCACGTCCCGCGATGGAATGATCCGCTCCAGCTCGACCGACACATCCGGTAATTGCTGGAAGATGGTTCCCAACGGGAATTGGTCCGACGGCACCGTGAACGTCGCCTCGGTAGCCA
>CAYLJD010000169.1:0-3928 GCA_964383875.1 uncultured Halobacteriales archaeon | reverse complement strand
CCTACTCGCTCCCTTCGGTCGCTCCCTGAGGACGGGGACTTAGCCTGTAGAAGTTAAGACCCCCCGGCCCCGGAGTGTTGCCAATGTCGACCCTGGGACTCGTCGGGGCGCGCGTTCTCACGCCCACCATGGACGTCGAGCACGGGGACGTGCTCATAGACGAGACGAGTGGAACGATCGAGGCTGTCGGTGACGTCCCGCCGGCCGACGACACGCTCGATGTGTCGGGCTGTCTGGTGATGCCGGGGCTCGTCAACGCCCACACCCACGTCTCGATGTCGTTGCTGCGGGGGTACGCGGACGACAAGCCGCTCGACACGTGGCTTCAGGAAGACATCTGGCCGGTCGAGGCAGCACTCGAACCGGCTGATGTGGCCGCCGGTGCCCGACTGGCGGCGGCGGAGATGATCCGATCCGGGACGACGGCGTTCGCGGACATGTACTTCATGATGGAGCGGGTCGCCGGGGTGGTCGAGGACGTCGGACTCAGGGCCCGGCTCGGCCACGGGTGCATCACGGTCGGTAAGGACGACACCGCGGCCCGCGAGGATTTCGAGACCGGGCTCGCATTCGCAGAATCCCACCAGGGAGCCGCGAACGGCCGGATTTCGACCATGTTGACGCCCCACAGCTTGACGACCGTTGCCGAATCCTTCTATCGCGAGTACGTCCCCGCGGCCCGGGAGCTCGGGATTCCGGTTCACATCCACGCGAACGAGACGCGAGACGAGGTCGAACCCATCCTCGATGAACGAGGTGAACGACCGCTCGAGTACGCCGCCGATCTCGACGTTCTGGGACCCGACTCGTTCCTGGCTCACTGTGTCCACGTCGACGACGCGGAGATCGAGCTACTCGCGGACAGAGACACGAGTGTCATCCACTGTCCCGCCTCGAACATGAAACTCGCCTCGGGCATGGCGCCGGTCCAGGCGATGCTCGACGCCGAGGTCACAGTCGGGTTGGGGACTGATGGCCCCGCCTCGAACAACGATCTCGACATGTTCGACGAGATGCGCGACGCGGCGATGGTCGGCAAACTCGCGGCCGACGACGCGAGTGCCGTCGACGCGGAATCAGTCGTTGAGATGGCGACGGTCGGCGGCGCAGACGCCATCGGTATCGACAGCGGGCGGATCCAACCGGGCGCGAACGCGGATCTGGCCGTCCTCGACCTCGACGCGCCCCACCTCACCCCCGACCACGACCTCGTCAGTCACCTCGCCTACGCCGCCCGTGGGAGCGACGTTCGCCACACCATCTGCGACGGCCAGCTCCTCATGCGTGACCGCGAGCTTCGGACGCTCGACGCCGAGGCCGCTCGCACGGCGGCCCAGGACAAGGCGACGGCGTTAATATCGCGAGCGACAACCGCGAACTGAACCAATTATCATCGACTGATATCGGATAATAAACGAGGAGTGCCCGTTATGAACGCTCTCCCGGAGTCTCGATCCGTATTGATTCATGTGAACGTTGTGTGGAGCGAGTGAACCACCGTTCCGGCTTACGTGGGGGCGCGTTCGTCAGTTGGGTATGGGCAAAGTGCAGACATTGTACGTCGTGACTATCCTGCTCCTGGCCGCGGTGAGCGGCGCCGGGCTTGGCAGCGTGAGCGCGGCCGGGAACGCCGATGGAGGCGCTGCCAATTCCTTCGGCCAGCTGGTCTCGAGTTTCGTCCACGATCTTCAGGCGTCGGGGAACGCGAACGGGAGCTTCGGGTTCGAAGTGGCGACGTTCGTCCTCGAGAATAATCCCGCCGCGGCCGTGATTCCGGCCCACGCCGGACCACCGGCGGACCGAGAGCCCGGCCCCCCGGACCACGCTGGACCGAGTGCAGCCAATACGACTGCTGGGCCGCCCGACAACGCGGGTCCCCCCGACGACGATGATCGTGGACCACCGGACGCTGCCGGAAACCAGACTGATGCTGCTGACCGCGGACCACCCGAGGACGCGGGTCCGCCAGACGATGCGGATCGTGGGCCGCCGAGTGATGCTGGGCCACCTGACGACGGCGATGGCGACGACTCGAGCACCCCCACCGAGACCGACGGCGGAGACGACACAGCGGAGTCGCCGTCGAACAGCGAATCGTCGAACGATGGCGGCGGCCCGCCTGATGACCGCGGTGGACCGCCTGGGGACGCTGGCCCAGCCGACTGACCTTCACCCTGTTTTCCCGGCCCTTCGGTAAGGTTTTCCGCCGTCTCGCCCTCCTTCCGGCCATGACCGCACCCGTCTCCGAGCAGTTGCCGGACGGTGACCAGGAATCCGGCCGGCGCAAGATCGAGTGGGCCCGACAGCACATGCCCATCCTTTCGTCCATCGAAGCGGAATTCCGAGCCACCGAACCACTCGCCGGCCAACGTGTGGGGATGGCGATGCACGTCGAAGCCAAGACGGCCGTGCTCGCCGAAGTGCTCGCGGCCGGCGGGGCCGAGGTGGCCATTACCGGCTGTAATCCACTCTCCACACACGACGACGTCAGCCTCGCGCTCGATGCCGTGGACGGGGTGACGTCCTACGCCCGACACGACGTCTCCGACGAGGCCTATTACGGGGCTATCGAGGCCGTCATCGAACACGAGCCGACGATTACCGTCGACGACGGGATGGACCTCATCGCCGCGATTCACGAGGAGTACCCCGATCTCATCGACTCCATTATCGGTGGCTGCGAGGAGACGACGACCGGCGTCCACCGGCTCCGGGCGATGGACGCCGACGGCGCCCTCGAGTATCCGGTCTTTGCCGTCAACGACACGCCCATGAAGCAGCTGTTCGACAACGTCCACGGTACCGGCGAGGCGTCACTGTCCTCGATCGCGATGACGACCAACCTCTCGTGGGCAGGCACGACTGTCGTCGTCGCCGGCTACGGCCAGTGCGGTAAGGGAGTTGCCAAGAAGGCCGCCGGCCAGAACGCGAACGTCGTCGTCACCGAAGTCGATCCCCGCCGCGCACTCGAGGCACACATGGAGGGATTCGACGTTTTGCCGATGGCCGACGCAGCCGCGGTCGGCGAGGTGTTCATCACGACGACCGGCAACCGGGACGTCATCGTCGAGGACCACTTCGAGGCAATGAGCGACGGAGTCGTCCTCGCGAACGCCGGCCACTTCGACGTCGAGATCGACCTCGAGGCGCTCTCGAACCTGGCGGTCGACGAGTACGAGGCTCGCGACGGCATGCGCGCCTACGAACTGTCCGACGGTCGGCGGATCCACGTGCTCGCGGAGGGCCGGTTGGTCAACCTCGCCTCGCCGGTTTCACTCGGTCACCCCATCGGCGTGATGGATCAGTCGTTCGGGATACAGGCCGTCTGTGTCCGTGAACTCGCCGAGTCCAGCGACGAGTACGCACCGGGCGTCCACGACGTCCCGGACCCGCTCGACCGCGAAGTGGCGGAGGTCAAACTCGAGGCCGAGGGTGTGGCATTCGACTCGCTAACCGACGTCCAGGCCGAGTACATGGGCTCCTGGCAACACGGAACTTGACGTCCTCCCACGGCTGACGTCCATGGGATTCAACCGTGGGCAATCCAGCCAGCCGCCCGGCCGTGAGCGTGCGGGTTCGCTGATGCTGGGTTGGTCTCCCGGCCACGCCCGTTTCCTATCGGTGGGTATCCAGGTGTGTCCATCCCACTCCCTGTACACCCCGTCACCCTCTTCGAACGTGTCGGGTGCGTCCCTGCCGCGTCCTGCAGACAGGGCAGCGGGCCGCGCCATCGGCCCCTCATGCCGACGGGTCGGCAACCAGTACACAGCCCGATCCAGCGGCGCTGTGCGGTGGGAAGGCTCGGCGTCTACGGCGAGGAAGAGGGCACTAAACCGTATTTCACGTTCGAAAGCGAAGGTGGGCTAATGGCATCCGCAGAACTCTATGCGCATTATCGGGCCGAAGATACCGAGCTTCCAGACGGTAT
>CAYLJD010000168.1:1832-3942 GCA_964383875.1 uncultured Halobacteriales archaeon | reverse complement strand
GTGACGACGAACGGCCCGCTCAACATCTACGCCATCGAGAAGCTCCGGGAGCCACTTGACCTCGACGGCTTCACCGTCGAACCCGAGTACACGGGATCGGAGACGCTCGAGTCTCGGTCCTACGACGATCAAGAGCCGCTCCGTGAACTAGTCAAGCAGGACGTGAAGGCGGCCCTCCGAGGCAGGTACAACGTCAATGCGATCAACTCCATCATCGAGTTCGAGCCCAGGCTACATGCCGACAGCGGCGACTTCACGGCCGCCCAGGAGTACAAATGCCGCATCTGGGTCGATCCCGATGGGACTGTAATATGTGGGGTCAACGTTGGCTTTCACCTACAATCGACGTTCTCCGCAGCCGAGTACGTGAGAGGTGGTTACGAGATCGAGGGTGTCACGGTCGAGCACGACACCGAGATCTACGATCAGCCCGGAACGGGGACGGTCCGAGCGATCGCCGACACCGGCTACACCGAGTACGTCGCCGAGATGGGCTCCACGACGGCGGAGTATCATAGCGACCGTGAATACGTAGACGAGGAAACCATCGAGCGCCTTGCAGCCGACGACCCGCTGATGGCCCACATCGACTACGGGAGATGGGAGGGCCTCCAGGCGCTGGCGTACTGCCGCGTGGTCCCGACCTTGGACCAGCTCAAGCTCGTCGATGAAGACTTCCATTCACAGTTCCAGCGCGCCTCGCGAATGCGCCCCGACGAGCGGTTCTCCCTCGCGAGCTCGTTCATCAGGTCCCTCGGAACGACCCCGGCGATAGGGCTCGAACCTGGCGTTCACCCGTCTAACGCGTGCTACGACGAGCTCGCCATCAACACCAACAAGCCGAACATGCGATTCAAGGACGGGAACACCGATTCATACGGGGCGAAAGGGCTCGGTCGATACGGCGTCTACCAGCCTCCCCCATCGTTCGACCTCCTCACGCTGTATCCCCAGAGCTACGAGCAGGAGAGTCAGGCGTTCATCCGACAGTTGCTCAAGCAACTCAGCGACTACAGGGTCAACCCGACCAAGATCGAACAGGAGACCTATCACCTCGGGTCGGAGTTCGGGTACACGCAAGTCGCCGAACAGGCGGACGACTTCGATGCCGTCCTCACGGTGGTCCCCGACCAAGGGTGGGTCGCATCAAAATCGGACGTCGACGACCCGTACCCCGAATTCAAGCGACAGTTCGGCCGGGAGAAAATCCCGTCCCAGATGGTTCGCGTCTCGAGTCTCGCCGAGGAGGGCTACCTCGGAAACATCGCGTCCGGCCTCGTCGCTAAGTGTGGGGGCATCCCGTGGCGGGTGCACGAGGTCCCCGGCGGTGCGGACGTGTTCATCGGCTTGGACGTCACCTACGATCCCGAGAGCGGCCAGCACGTCGGCGCGAGCGCGAACGTGATCCTCGCCGATGGGACCATCCTCGCCTCCCAGTCCGTCTCGATCCAGAAGGGCGAGACGTTCCAGGTCGACGACATCGTGGAGATCATCAAGAATTTGCTGAACGTCTACCTTCGCGAGGAAGACGGCACTCCTCAGCACGTAATCATCCACCGGGACGGCCAGTTCTACCTCGATATCGATGACCTCGTCGAACGGCTCGAAAAAGCGAGTGACCTGATTCCGAAGTTCGACCTCGTCGAGATTCGCAAGGGCGGTAACCCACGGATCGCGTCCTACAACGGCGATCGGTTCGAAATCGCTCCCAAGGGGACCGCCTTTCAGTCGACGAACGCGGATCACGCGTATCTCGCGTCCACCGGGAGCCCCGAGCGGCTGCCCGGGACGCCGCGCCCGATTCGGATCGTAAAGCGCCGGGGGCCAACTGACCTGGAGACGCTCACCGAACAGGCGTACTGGCTCTCCGAGGCGCACGTCGGATCGATTAGTCGGTCCACACGGCTACCGATCACAACGTACTACGCAGACCGATGTGCCGAGCATGCCCGAAAGGGGTACCTCCTGAGTGGTGAACTCATCAAGGGCGTCCCATACGTGTAGTGGAATCCCGCGAAAATGGCCAATAACTCAATAAAGCCGATGAAGATCGGAATCCCGCGCCGGATCGAGAGCGAAGAGTCGCGAGAGGATACAAATGAATTCGCTC
>CAYLJD010000168.1:0-1732 GCA_964383875.1 uncultured Halobacteriales archaeon | reverse complement strand
ATAGGATCGGGAAACGAGTGGTTGACTGTCTCCATTCTTTATGGCGCTTGAGACGAACGCAACTACGGTGGTTAGAGGGAGGAATTCGTGGAGCAGACGATTGAATGGCTGAAAGACCGGCCATATTACGAAGGGCAGATCGTCCACGAGAAACGAATTCACGGAACGTCGGCCCAAACGACGCGAGTCGACCTAGACGAACGTGTCGAAGCTGCCCTCAAACGCCGAGATATCGAGGAACCGTTTCAACATCAGGCGGAGGCACTCGCGGCGACACGACGCGGAAAGCACGTCATCTTAGCGACCCCCACGGCCAGCGGGAAAAGCCTCGCCTATGCCGTACCCGCACTCGAACGAGCACTAGATCATCACGGGAAGACGCTCTACGTCGCTCCCACGCGAGCGCTCATCAACGACCAAGCAGAGACGCTCTCTGCCATCGCCGAAGACCTTGGATTCGATTCTCGGCCTGGCGTCCGCACGTACACCGGTGAGACAGCGAAACAGGACCGTCGAGAGATCTGGGCCGAGCAACCGGATATCCTCCTAACGACGCCGGATATGCTCCACCAAAGCTTCCTCCCGTTCTCGAAGTCTCCGAAGCATTGGCAGTGGCTTTTCCGACAGCTAGAGACGATCGTCGTGGACGAGATCCACGAATTCAGGGGAATCTTCGGGAGTCACGTCTCCCTCGTGTTTCGCCGCCTCTCGAGGCTTGCTGGCTACTACGATTCGACGCCTCAGTACATCTGTTGTTCTGCGACCATTGGGAACCCGATCGAGCACGCCGCGGCAGTCACGGGCCAACCAGCTCCGCAGTTTTCGCTTATCGACGACGACGCCAGCGCGACGGGTCCCCGGCATTGGATATTCTGGAATCCGCCGCTACGAGAGGAGGAACAGGCGATTGCTGAGATGGCGCACGCCAGGGATCCCTCTTCAGGCAACGATGGAACTGTGGAATCGATCCAGCCACTAAAGGCGCCCGTCGAGGTACCCCACCACAACGAAATCATCGGGGGCGCACGGCGGTCTCACCATCCCGAAACTGTCCGATTATTCTGCGATCTCGTCCAGCAGGGCTACCAAACGCTCGTATTCACGCGAGCTCGACAGGGGGCCGAACAGTACGCGAACTGGTGTGATCACAGACTTCGGGAGCGGGGCGCATACGATCTCGCGGATCAGGTTTCGGCGTACCACTCCGCGCTTCCCGACGAGCGTCGAACGACGATCGAGACGGGCCTTCGTGACGGCTCTGTTCGGGGCGTCTGGAGTACGAACGCACTCGAGCTAGGGATCGACATCGGGAGTCTCGACGTCGTCTTGCTCGATGGCCATCCGGGAACCACAATGAGCACGTTCCAGCGTGCGGGTCGCGCTGGACGTGGCCAGGATTCCAGTCTGGTTGTCCTCGTAGCGAGTCCAAATCCCTTAGACCAGTACTGTATGGCGAATCCGGACCTGCTGTTTGACGGCGACCCGGAACAGGCAGCTGTCAACCCTGCCAACACACAGATCCTCGATGACCACATCCGATGTGCAGCCCAGGAGCTCTTCCTCCGAACGGACGATGAAACCTACTTCGGTGATCAGTATCCCACTATCGTCGCCGAACTCGACGAGGCGGAGGAACTAGACCGATTCAGCACGACGAGCGGCCCCCGTTGGGAATATATCGGTGATGACAGTCCTCAACATACGATGGACATTCGCTCCATCGGTGATCGAG
>CAYLJD010000167.1:848-4014 GCA_964383875.1 uncultured Halobacteriales archaeon | reverse complement strand
GTCGAGCGCGTACGAGGCGAGATAGGCGTCGACGTCCGGGTACGACGCGACGTCGTATGGAAGGCCGACCGACACCGCGGCCGTGGGCGTCCCGGTTTCCTGGACCGACTCGACGAGTTCCGCCTGTCCTTCGGGGAGTTTGGACGCCGAATACGTCGCGACGAGCGCTCGGTCCGCCTCTTCGGCGAGTGCCGTCACCTCGTCGATCTCCTCGTCGGTTGGATCGTTATCCCACCAGCGGTTCGACTGCCAGGCGACGACGTCACCGTCGGACTGCTCGCGGACAGCGTCCGCGAGGACGTCGACCTGCGCGACGCCCGCGACGAGCGTGGTCCCGTCGTCAGTCGGGTCGAACGGCAGTACTCCGTCATTTTTCACCAGTGTCATCGACTCGCGAGCGATCTCCGCGGCGCGGCGGAGATGAGGGTCCTTGCCGGGTTTCTGGGTCGCCTGCCTGGGGTTGGCGTAGATACGACCGCCCGGACGACCGCCGCCGCGGGTTAGCAGGCCGTACTTTCGTTTGGCTTCGAGCACGCGGGTTGCCGCCTCCTCGACGCGCTCCATCGACAGTTCGCCGGCCTGGACGGCATCGTACAGCGCGTCGACGGTGGCGGCGTGATCCTCATAGCCGCCCATCGACATGATGACGTCCGCGCCGGCCTTCGCGGCGAGAACAGCGGCTCGTTGCTGTCCCCAGATATCCGTGATCGCTTGCATCGACATCGAGTCAGTGACGAGGAGGCCGTCGAACCCGACCTCGTCGCGGAGGAGACCGGTCAGTACCGGCTCGGAGAGTGTCGCCGGACGATCGGGATCGATCGCCTCGACGACGATATGGGCGGTCATAATGGCGTCAATCCCCGCGTCGATGGCCGCTCGGAACGGTGGCAAGTGTACCTCCTCGAGCGTCTCCCGATCGTAGGAGACTGTGGGGAGGCCGGTGTGGGAGTCGGTATGAGTATCCCCGTGGCCGGGGAAGTGCTTCGCGGTGGCGATTATACCGTTCCCTTCGTTCTGGAAACCAGGCACCTGCGCGCCGGTGAGCTTCGATACGAGGTCAGTGTCGCCGCTGAACGCCCGAATGCCAATCACTGGATTTGCCGGGTTCGTGTTGACGTCAGCGACCGGTGCAAACCCCCAGTGATAGCCCATCGCGCGCGCTTCAGTCGCCGTGATCTCCGCGGCGTCGGCGGCCGCCTGTTCGGAGCCGACGGCCCCGAGATTCATGTTTCGCGGGAACTGGGTCGTCCGATCGTCCTGAAGGTCGCCGACGCTGTGAGCGGCACCAAACTCGAAGTCTGCGCCGACGAGAAGCGGAAGTTCCGCCTCCGTCTCCGACGCCCAGCGCTGGAGTTGCTTGTTGAACTCGGCAGTCTGGGCCGGCGTGCCGACGTGTTCGACCATCGCTGATCCGACCTCGAGCTCTTTCACGACGTTCTCGGCTCTCGACGACGGCTCTCCGTCATCGGTCGGATTCATCAGCGCCATCACCATCTGACCGATCTTCTCTCGGTCGGAGAGACCGGCTACCAAGTCGTCGACGGACGATTGCGTGCTCCCCTTTCCTACCGACCGTGACTGCACCGTCTCCGAGATGAGTCCCGGAGCCACCGCGCCACCGCCGAGCGCACCTGTCGTCCGGACGAAGCGCCGACGGGGGGTTGATGGAGTGGACCGTTCGGTGTTCGAGTCGCTGCTCGTGCTGTCCGCTTCTGTAGTGCTATCTGACACCATGGTAGCAAACTCATTGTAAATAGTTAAAATTCTTTCTCCGTATCAGTATGTTCGAAAAGGTTATCCAGCGAGGTGTGAATTCGAACAACCACACAGTTTAGAGAAGTAGGTTCACAGACACGGGTAGCGGCGCTCAGTAACGCCCTCGAACCGGAAGGGTCAGCACTGCCGTAGCCGGTTATCGGAGTAGACGGCTGCCTTGCGGGTACTCATATGTCCCGTCCGCAGACGTTCGAAAAGGGCATTGGCTGCCCTGATCAACGACCGCCACTACAGGGCATTGTTGACGCGTGACTCCGCTTCGTCGACCGCGGTTTGAGGATCTTTCTCCCCGAGCGCGGCGGACGAGAACTCCGAAGCGATGATTTCTGCGACTTGGGTAGCCTGCGGAATCACCGGCGGACGCCAGAGATCTTCGGAGACGACGTCGTACATCTCATACAACTGCACGAGCAGCGGGTTGTTCGACTGAAACTCCTCGTCGTTTTGTAGCTCCGTCAGCGCCTCCGTGTGAGGGACGAGAACGGTCGTGTTTCGCAGGAAGTCCTTCTGGAACTTCTTGTTGAGGATGACCGATGTGAAGTCGAAGGCCGCCTGCTGTTCGGTCTCGCTCTTACCGGGGGTCGTGACTCCGAGTCCGTGGAACGTGAACAGCCCGCCGCCTTCAGGGGCGTGGGCGATGTCTAATTTGTCCTCGCTCACCCAGTCCTCACCGAAGTTTTGGATGAGGCGGAGCGCGGATCCCGACCCGAAGTACATCCCGGTGTTTCCGGCGCCAAACTGTTCCGCCTGGGGGTCCCATTCGCCCGTCCAGGTGACTTCGGGTATCACGCCATCGCTGGTCAACTGCCGGAAACGTTCGAGTAGTTCGACCGTCGTTGATGTGTTGAACGCCGCTTCGCTATTATCGTCGTTAAGTACGTCGACACCTTCCGCCTGGAACCAGGGCCATAGCAGGAAGTCGAACCGGATGAACGTGAGCCCGAACTCCGCTCCGGAGTTCTGAACGAGCCGCTCCGCCGCGTCGAGGTACTCGGTGGTTGTCCAAGGCTCCTCGAACGTCGGCGGGTCGATACCCGCTTCGTCGAACCATTCCGAGTTGCAGGCGGTCATGTTCGTCCCCATGTCGAATGGCATCTGGTACAACGTCCCGTCGTACCGGTTCAGGTCGAGCGCTGTTTCGTCGTACTTGTCGAGGATTTCGTCGTCTGCCAGCTCCTCGATGTCGGCGAACACGTCTTCCTCGGCGTACCGTGCGTACGCGCCGAACTGCGTGTCGAAGACGTTCGGCGGATCGCCGCTCTGGAGTCGCGACTGGAAGAACGAGATTATGTCCTCCGTTGCTGGCCCACGGTCGATCCAGTCGGCCTTGAGGTCGTCGTACTCGTCCCCGTACTCCTCCTCGAAGGTCGGGATAATATCCTCCTCGATC
>CAYLJD010000167.1:0-838 GCA_964383875.1 uncultured Halobacteriales archaeon | reverse complement strand
AGATTCCACGTGTACAGTTCGATCGAATCGGACCCTCCGCCGCCTCCGCCGATACATCCGGCGAGACCGGCAGCTGTGCCAGCTGCGATGCCTTTCAGGTAGTTTCGTCGACTACCCATAGGTATGCTTTCCCGTGCCATCATGTACGATGAGAACGTTCTATTATTTATATCTAATGTGTAAATAGTATTTATATCTATTCATAACCAATTAATTAAAACTGTTGTGGAGGTAGTCCCCACCGATAGACAGAACGTGCCGCGCTCGTCGTAGGCATCGATCGGTGCTGCCTCTTCGAGGATCAGTTCTCGAGCACCAGCGTCACCTCCTTGTTCTGCCCTTTGAAATAGAGGTGATAACGGTTGGTTTCACTTTCGCCGCTCTCTTTGTGTTCAGCCTGGATTGTGAACTCCAGGAGGCTCTGATCTCGGAACTCGAACTCACCGTTCTCGTCAGTCGTCGTGGACTGGGGATTGGGGACGCCGGCGACCGTCTGGGGAGAGAGCGTCACGTTAGCGTTCGCGACCGGGTCGCCGTCGTCGTCGACGACCTGACCGGTGACGTACCCGTCGTTGTTCGCCACGACGTACCCCTGCACAGCGACCGATGCGACCAGCACGACCGCGATGAGGATCGTGAACCGGTTGATAAGGAGACGCCGGACGGAGACTGTCTCTGCGACCAGTTTCAGGAGTGGTGGTAGCTTCATGGGTGGATCACGTCTTGATGCTGCTCATGACCGCACTGCGGATGAAATACTTCTGCAGCAGGAGGAACAGTACCAGCACCGGCAGCAACACCATGATAGTAAAGGCGTACTGCAGCGCGAAGTTTCCTC
>CAYLJD010000166.1:0-4024 GCA_964383875.1 uncultured Halobacteriales archaeon | reverse complement strand
ACGGTCCGGGACACCTCGGACACCGTCGTCCAGTTCGAGTTCGGCGAGGACGGCACGTCGCCGGTCGACGTCTCCTCGGATGTCGAGGACGCGGCCGTCGACGTCGACCAGATCGCCGACCGGGTCCTCGACTCTGAGTTCGAGTCAGAGGCCGAACGCGACCGGTTCCTCGGCGAGCGGGCCGAGCCCACCAACCTCTCCGAACACGCCGACGACTGGTGGCTGGCACACAGCGACGACTGACCATGACAGACTACGACGTCTCGGCGGACGCGGAAGCCCTCGTGGAGGACACGGAGCTGCCGCGCCGCCTCAAGGACGAGGTGTACCGCACGATCGAGGACCGCGACGCAGACCTCGAGCAGGTCGACGAACTGGCCCAGGCGGTCGAATCCCAGTATATGGAGACGCGGGTTGATCCGCTGGATCCCGTGGGGACGGTCAGTGCGCAGTCGATCGGGGAACCTGGCACACAAATGACAATGAACACGTTCCACTATGCTGGAGTTGCTGAAATCGACGTCACTCAGGGCTTACCGCGGCTTATAGAATTGGTGGACGCCCGGAAGGAGCCTGACACGCCAATGATGACCGTCCACCTCGAGGACGAGTACGCCGACGACCGCGAACGCGCCCACGAGGTGGTCTGGCAGATCGAGGCGACCAAGATCCTCCAGCTCGGCGACGTCTCGACGAACGTCGCGGACATGGTGGTGCAGGTGTCGCTCAACGAAGACACACTGCTCGAGCGGTGGCCGACCGAGTCCGACCCGACGGTCGTCGCCGAGGAGATCGCCGAAACCATCGAGTCGTCCCTGGGCGTCGAGACGACGCGCCGCGACCTCGTCGTCGAATTCGGCCCCGATGCGCCTTCCTACCGTGACCTCCTCCAGCTCGTCGAAGAACTGCGCGAGATCGTCTTCAAGGGCATCGAGGACGTCACCCGCGTCGTCATCCGGAAGGAAGCAACCGACGACGGTGAAGAGTTCGTCCTGTACACGGAAGGCTCGGACTTCGGGACGGTCCTCGACATCGAGGGGGTCGACGCCTCGCGGACCACCTGCAACAACATCCACGAGATCCACCGCCAGCTCGGCATCGAGGCGGCCCGGGAGGCGATCATCGAGGAGACGATGA
This sequence comes from uncultured Halobacteriales archaeon, assembly GCA_964383875.1. Classification (GTDB taxonomy): domain Archaea; phylum Halobacteriota; class Halobacteria; order Halobacteriales; family Haloarculaceae; genus CAYLJD01. The sequence goes on along the minus strand of CAYLJD010000166.1, from coordinate 2,887 downwards.
ACACCCTCGAAGAGCAGGGGCTGGACGACGTCAACGTGCGCCACCTCATGCTTGTGGCGGATATCATGACGAACAACGGCGTGATCGAGTCGATCGGTCGCCACGGCATCTCCGGCTCGAAGGAGTCCGTCCTCGCCCGAGCGGCCTTCGAGGTGACGGTCAACCACCTGCTCGACGCGGCGATCCACGGCGAGATCGACGACCTCAACGGCGTCACCGAGAACGTGATCGTCGGCAAGCCGATCAAGCTCGGCACCGGTGACGTCGACCTGCGGATGCGGGCCGGCGAGCCCGAGCAGGCCGACTGACCGATGGGCATTTCGCTTTCGGACGACGCCCGGCGGCTCATCGCGCTCTACGAGGACGAAACCGAGGCGACCGTCCGCGACTGCGTCATCGACGAGGACCACGAGCGGGTGATCTTCCTCGTGGCCGCCGGCGACATGCCGGACGCCATCGGCCCGGACGGCATGCACGTCAGCGAGATCGAAGACCAGATCGGCCGCGACGTCAAGCTGGTCGAGGACGCCGACAACCCGGCAGACTTCGTGGCGAACGCACTCGCGCCGGCGGCCGTCTACAACGTCACGATCAGCGAGAACAACGACCGGGTGGCCTACGTCGAGGTCGCCCAAGCGGACCGCGGCGCGGCGATCGGCCGGGACGGGCGGAACATCGACGCGGCCCGGCGGCTCGCAGCCCGACATTTCGACGTCGACGCCATCGAGCTGACCTGAGCTGGGTCGGATGTGTCGTCGCTCATCCGGCCAGGATCGACCCGAACAGTAACGGCGCGACCAGGAGTGACAGCGGGACGGCAATCCAGACCTGGCCGGCGAACACGTTGTACTGCCCGAGCGTGACCGCGACGGGCGTCCCCTCGAGTGCGCCGACGAGGAACTCGAAGCCGACAGTGAGGGCCGTCCAGCCGATGCCGACGAGGACGAGTTCCAGTTGTGAGTACGCAATTGCCGTCCAGGAGAAGTACAGCCACGAGACGAGGAGGATGGCGAGAACCAGCATGGCCGTACTGACGACGTGACCCGGATACTCGCCCGTGCGGGGAACGATGAGTGTCTCCCGCACGACGCCGTTCGCGACGGCGATGACGGCCATGCCGATCCAGACGCCGAGTGGGGCGAGCAAGACGCCGGGTCTGACGGGGCCGGTTGCGAGCACACTCGACATGCCATCGCCACTACGACGGGCGCCGTCGAAAAGACACCGGCTCTCCCCGATTGGTGTGATGAGTGGCGCGGCTGGACCATCCACACACGCTTCAGTCTCGTTACCCGGCGACACTCGTGGCCGGCCCCGCGTCGGCGCGACGGACGCGGACGGCGAACCAGATCGCAGCGACGAGCGCGATGAACCCGGCCACCGCCGAGACGGCAAAGGCCATCCGGTACCCGAAGAGGGTGTAGATGCGGGTGCCGGCGAGCGTCTCGCCGGTCCAGTACGCGTCCAGCGCGGCCCCCATGATCGTGGGGAAGACGGCGGCGCCGCCGAACGCGGCTGCGTTGACGACGCCCGTCGAGATGCCACTCGCGGTCACGTCGTGGCGCTCCTGGATGATGGGGTAGCCGAGCACGAAGGCGCCGCCAAGAAAGCCCGCCAGGAAGTAGATGACCGCCACGACGAGCAGTGGCGGCTGCCCGACGATCGGGATGATGAGGAAGACGGCGGCGAAGGTGAAGACGCCGGCGAGGAGCGGGAGCAGCCGTCGGCCGATCGCGTCAGAAAGGCGGCCGAACGCGGGCGAACCCACGAGGAGGCCGACGCTCCCGAGGAGCGTATACCAGGATGCGTCCGTGACAGACATCCCGTAGACCTGCACGAGGTAGGGGACGCCCCAGAGGCCGAGCAGTGTGATGAACGTCCCGGTCGAACAGAACATGACGATCGAGAGCAGCCACGTCTCGAACTCGCTGAGCACCGTCCGGAGGTTGGCCCCGACCTCGCGGAGACTCACGGTCGCATGATCGTCGACGCCGGTGATTGGCTCCATGCCGGCCTGGGCTGGCGAGTCTCGCGCGATCACGTAGACGGCGACGGCCACGCCGATCGCGACGACACCGAGGCCGGCGATCGTGCCACGCCAGCCGACCGTGGACGCGGCGACCGCGAGTGGCGTGGTCGCGAGGATACCGCCGATACCGGAGACGGCTACCGTCAGCCCGTTCATGGTTCCGAATTCGTCCGGCCGGAACCAGGCAGCGAGGAAGCGAAGCGTCGCGATGAACGTGACGCCTCCGCCGAGACCGATCAGCGCCCGGGAGAGAAAGGCGACCACGTAGCTCTCGCTGAGGGCGAAGCCGATCGCCCCCACGCCGAGGACGAACGCCCCGACGGTCGACACCCGGCGGGGTCCGTACCGGTCGGCCAATACCCCAGCGGGGATCTGCATCCCGGCGTAGATGTAGAAAAACGACGCGTGGAGCGTTCCCAGCTCTGCCGCCGTCGTCTCGAAGGCGACGACGAGCCGGTCGGCCAGCACCGCCGACGAGAGCCGGTGGAGGTTCATGAGGAGGTACGCGGAGACGAGGGCGGCCCACGCCAGCCACCGGCGCTTCCGTGGATCCGACAGGACGCTCACATCCTCAACCGGGGGCGGCCCGGGAGTTAAATCCGTTCACCTGTCGCGGCGCCCGTGTGCGGGAAGAGGGAGCCTTAAGTAGCTACATCGGATACCGGTGGGTACTCATGGCGAACGGGAAGTATGCCGCGCGCAAGCTCAAGAAGGACCGCCAGAAACACCGGTGGTCCGACTCCGACTACGCGCGCCGCGAGCGGGGCCTCGGCGAGAAGTCCGATCCCCTCGAGGGCGCGCCCCAGGGGCGTGGCATCGTCCTGGAGAAGGTCGGCATCGAGGCGAAACAGCCCAACT
>CAYLJD010000165.1:0-4077 GCA_964383875.1 uncultured Halobacteriales archaeon | reverse complement strand
GGATCATCTCGATGCTGCAGCAGGCGATGCCGAACTGCAGCATGAACATCGACGACCCCCGGACCCAGTTCATGAACTTGTCGAACTTCGTGAGGATGAACGGCGAGGTGCCAAAGGCCTCTCTCAGCGTGGAGTTGAACCGGCTGTCGACGCCCTCGCCCATCCGCGCCTCCTGGGTCGATTCGATCTCTGCGCCCTCTCTGACGTGCTGGTCGCTACTCATGATTGGTCCACCCGCTGTTCGCTGGCCCGCGGACTGCGGACCCACTTGACCGCGCCGTTGCGCCAGGCCCACGCGAGCGCGACGACGAGGATCCCGACGAACACGAGCATCGGTAGCAACGCGTCGGCGAGCCCGACCTCGCTGACGGCGTCGCGGTAGATGACCGTCCAGGGGAAGATGAGGACAGTCTCGATGTCGAAGACGACGAACAGCAGCGCCACCATGTAGTACTGAATGTTGAAGCGAATGTGCTGGCTACTCCCCGTAGGCACCTCGCCGCTCTCGTAGGGCGCGCGTTTGGACTGTTCGGGCACGCTTGGCCGCAGGAGAACGGAGACGAGCATCATGCTCAGTGGGATGACCACCGCAACAATCGCAAGCGCGGCGATGGCAATCCAGGGGTTGGTCATGGGGACATCTCCTATCGTGCGGCGGTTTGAGGCGGGGCCATATAAGGGTTGATTGTTCCGATTTCAGGGGATTTGCGCCGATCCGTCACCCGTCGCGACGTTGCCTGAAACCGGGTGTCCCGAGGTCGTGAAGATCACGCGATGTTCGTGCGACCTCCTCTTTGAGCGTGTGGTGATAGCCGACGAGTCGGTCTCGAAGCTCGGGGTGCTGACGAGCCAGCATCTGGACCGCAGCCAGGGCGGCGTTGAACGACTTCCCGGCGTCAACCGCGACGATCGGGGCGCCCGTCGGCATCCCGATGACCGAGTCGACAGATTTCTCCTGGACCGGGACGCCGATTACCGGCAGCGGATAGGCAATCGAGGCAGTCATATTCGGGAGATCGGCTGATTTGCCGCCGGCGCCAGCGATGATCACCTCGAGACCTCGCTCCTCGGCGGTTTCGGCGTATGCGTACATGAGCTCCGGGGTGCGGTGGGCCGAGACGACGAAGGTCTCGAAGGTGAAGCGGGTATCCGGCGGCTCGTCGTGGGCCGTCTGTTCGGCGAAACCCAGCTCGTCGACGAGTGCGTCGTAGGCACCGGGGCGGCCCGACTCGGCGCCCATCATCACGTCCAGATCCGAGTCGGAGCCCATCACAATGCCGATGTCTGGTGTCTCCGCTGACGGGCGATCCCGCGCCGCTTCGGCCTCGAGGTCATCGATGAGTGTCGCGAGCGTCTCGGATCCCATGCCACCCTCTGGGAGCGGTCGTCACCTAAAATGTCGGTTGTATACCTTCCCTCGGTGGCCAGTGGTGCGGAGCGTAGCTTCAAGGGCCGTGGGCCACACCCTTTGCCATGTCGAACCAGGGCGAGGACGGTGTCGACACCGACGTCGCCACGGCCGTGGGGCTGTGGATTCTGGGCGCAGCGAGTCTCGGCCATGCGGCGGAAATTGCCGGCGTCACCCGGTGGGAGGTCGAGGCTGCCATCGAAGACGCCGGCGTCGCCGAGCGGATGGACGCTGAACACGACGGGAGCGTGGCGGCCGAAATCGACGCCATCCTCGACGAGGGGAACTGACGAGGGAGTCTGGCTTCTCGTTCGGCTGCCACCCCGACCCTCGAACCGGGGCTCGTGCCGCCGTAGCTTCCACGTACCGATCGAGGGACGCCCACGGGCCCACTTCTATTACCCGGCCCCGCGAAGAGACGCTATGGCCAGACGAACGCCGGACGCACTCCGGACCTTTGCGAGCGAACTTCTCACACAGACGGGCGCCGACCCCGACATCGCCGAGACGGTCGCGGCGTCGCTGGTTGCCGCGGATCTCCGGGGTCACCCCTCCCACGGCGTGCACATCATCCCGACATATTTCATGTTCAGCGAGGAGGGGACGATGGAAGCGAACGCCAGACCGACAGTAGACGCTGACAACGGATCGGCTTTCCTCGTCGATGGCAATCACGGATTCGGCCACGTCGTCGGCCGCGACGCGACCGACCGGGCGATCGAGCGCGTCGGGGACTATCCGGCAGTGACGGTGGGGATCCGGCAGGCCACCCACCTGGGCCGTATCGGCTGGTTCGCCGAACAGGCAGCCGAGGCCGGACTCGGATTTGTCGGGTTTACGAACATGACGTCGGGCGAGCCCGTCGCGCCAGCCGGCAGCGCCCAGCGACGCTTCGGGACGAATCCACTCACGTTCTGTCTCCCGCCGTTCGACGCCCTCGAGTATCCAGTTTTGGCCGACGTGGCGACCAGCCAGGTCGCCTTCGGCAAGATCAACGTCAGACACCGGGCCGGCGAGCCGATCGATCCAGACTGGACAGTGACCCACGACGGCGGGTCGGTGGCCGATGCAGACGCGTTCAACGAGGACGGCGTCGGCGCCCTCGCCCCCCTGGGCGGGGAGACGGCGGGGTACAAGGGGACGATTCTGATGCTGATGGCCGAGCTGCTCGCGGCGACTTGGAGCGACAGTCCCGTGACGCCCCAGCCGGACGCCCTCTACGAGAACGCCGCCGTCTTCACCGTCTTCGACCCGCTCGCGTTTACGACGCAGGCGGCCCACGAGGAGCGACTCCTCGCTCTCCGGGACTACCTCGACGACACCGAGTATTCGCCGACGGTATCGGCTGGAGCGGCCTCGCAGTTCGACCGGGCTCACCTGCCCGGCTACCAGGAACACGTGACCCGCCAGGACTACGAGGCGAACGGAATTCCGGTCCCCGACCCGGTCCTGCAAGAACTGGCTGCCCTCGCCCGCGACTACGACGTCGATCCCGAGACGATCGAGTCGATCACGCCACCGGAGTGAGACGCCACAACCGTTAGGGCGACGGTCGCCAAACGGCAGCTGTGACGGGTCGGACCATCTCGTTCGTCGGGTCGGTCTTCCTCCTTGTCGGCGCGCTCGTGGTCGGTGGGACACTCAATCGAGTGGTGCTCGAATCGACGCTGCAACTCGACGCGCCAGCCGCACTCGTCGGACTCGGTGGTGGCACACTGCTCCTCGTCGTCGGCTGGCGGTTCCACCGTCGGACAGACCCGACTGCGTTCCCCGCCGACCCCGATCCCGACGGGGAGGGTGACGAATGGGACGACGGGGACTACATCTTCTCGGATGCCGAGCTGGAACGGCGTGAGGGAAAGTGAGGCGCGTGTCTCGGCTTAGACCAGCGGATAGTCGTTCTCCTTGCTGGTGATAAACTCCAGAAGTGCGGGCGTCCCGGCCTCGGTCTGTTCGATGCCGCGCTCGATTGCCGGGACGATCTGGTCGGGCTCGGTCACCCGCTCGCCATAACCCCCGAACGCCTCCGCCATGTCCGCGTAGTGCCCGGTGATGTCTGTGGCACCGTACTTCTCTGTGGATACCTCCATGAGCGGAATCTCGATAGCCATCGAGAAGTTGTTGAGCAGGATCGAGAGAATTGGGATGTCCTCACGAACGGCCGTTTCGAAATCCATGCCGGTCATGCCGATCGCCGCGTCGCCCCAGACGTTGACACAGAGTTTCTCGGGATGCGCGAGCTTGGCTCCCATCGCCAGGCCGAGGCCGTAGCCCAGCTGCGTCGACTTGCCCCAGCCGATGTACGAGAGCGGTTCCGTCGACTTCCAGAACGGGACCATCTGGTCGCGGGGGCTGCCCGAGTCGTGAGTGATGATCGTCTCTGCCCGGTCGAGCGTCTCGTGGAGGTCGCTGATGACGCGATACGGATTGAGGGGCACCGCGTCGGACGTGAGCTTCGGGCGCCACTCGGCCACAAACGAGTCCCACACCTCGTCGATCTCGTCGGCGACAGACGCGCGGCGATCCCGCCGATCGTCATCAATCCGCTCGCGAAGCGCGGCATTCACCGCGTCAAGCGTCAGCTTCGCGTCCCCCACGAGTGCGAGATCCGAGGGCACGTCTTTGTCGATGTCTGCCGGATCCAGCGTCGCGTGGACGACCGTCGGCTC
>CAYLJD010000164.1:0-4083 GCA_964383875.1 uncultured Halobacteriales archaeon | reverse complement strand
ACCTCGTCGTGGACAAGCACGACCAGGGCGCGCTGTGGGGCAGCCACCCGATCCTGGCGCTCGACGTCTGGGAGCACTCCTACTACTACGACTACGGTCCGGACCGCGGCAGCTTCATCGACAACTTCTTCGACGTCGTCGACTGGGACAACGTCGCCGAGCAGTACGACAGGGCGACGAGCCAGTAGGCCGACCGGAGTCACAACACCGTCATTTCTTTCGAAGTCAGCACGGACACGGCCGTGTCACGTCAACTCGACGCCGTCGAACCACTTGGAAACCCCAGAAACAGCGTGCTGGATACGGAGGATGTGTCGGCCAACGGGGATTCGTCCCTGCGGTGCCGTGACACTGCACCGTGTCGATCCGGACGGGTATCCGTGGCACCGAGGCGGCGACGTGAGCCGAAGAATTAAAGTAAGAGTGTAAAGTACCCTTTACTGTAAAGCAAGCTTTCCGTGAAGGTAGCTTTACGTTAACCATGACCCACACTGGCCTATCAACGGACACCTCACTCGACCGAATGCGCAGATACCGACGCCTGTTCTGGGGGTGTTTCACTATCGGCGTCCTTGGATTCCTTGCAGGCGATTTCCTCGGCTATCCGATCGTCGGCGTCGGAATCTACTGGGCTGGCGTCATCGGAATGCTCGTGATCTGGAAAGGAACGTCATTCCACGTGTTCGACGAGCGCGAACAGACCCTCGACCGGAGGGCGAGTCATCTCACGCTCACCGTCGTCGGGTTGGCACTTATCGTCGGTGCCCCCGGCCAAGTGGTGTTCTCCGAACTGGGATATCAGCTTCCCCTCATCGTGGAAGGTGCGCTTTGGGGCTATGCACTCCAGTTCGTGGTGTTCGCACTTGCCTACGTGGTGGTTCGATTTCGAGGATGAAGAACTCACTTCCAGAGCGTCGGAACGCCGCCGACCTGAGTCAAGCAGACCTTGCCGAAGTGGTCGGCGTTACCCGGCAGACCATCAACGCAATCGAACGAGAGCGATACGATCCATCGCTGGAGCTGGCATTCAAACTGGCAGTGTACTTCGAGTGTTCGATTGAGGAGCTGTTCGACCCGGAGCTATCAGACGGCATTCAATCAGGAGAATCATCGTAGCATGCTTTCGCTTAAGACACCCCTACTCGTTCCCTCGGGCGTATCGGCGCGGATCAATGTCACAGTCGCGGAGTTGGCCGTTACTGCCATGCTTCTCGTCTGTATCATCTCTCTGTGGACGATCGCACTCGGCGACCCAGAACTGATGGCTCTCGTTGCTTGTATCGGGATCGTCGTCGTACTATTGTCCTGGGCCTTCCTCTCGGCTTTCAACCATCGCACGGATGGATAGCAATCCTTGACGGACCAGTACGTGGACCAACTCGTCGGCAAACCGTCACTGGTGTTCGCGGGCCACTTCCTCTGTAACCGATTCGCGGTACCTATGCCACACACTCGGTGAAACGTATCCCTGACCGAGACCGCCGCCAGGTCGTCAACCCCTAAACCCCCGACGCCGTACCGTCGACCATGCCACGCCCGCGCGAGGAGTTCGACGACATCCGGCAGTTCGAGTTCCGCGACCCCGAGGAGGTCCTCGACCGCGACTCGATGTACACCGTCTACGAGATCGCTCGCCTGCTCCAGGGCGTCGACCCCGACCGGGAGATGGACGCCGAGACGGAGGCCATCCTTTTGGACTGGGCCATCCCGTGGATGCTGGACAACAGCGAGGCGTTCGTGTTCGCGGAGCCGGACGCCGAGGACGAACCCGGCTACTACGGCCTGCAATGAAGCTGCTGGTGGCGGGCGCGAGCGAGGTCGACGCCGGCAAGACGACGTTCACCGCCGGCCTCGTCGAGCGGACCGGCGTCCGGGCGTTCAAGCCCCGCGCCGGGAACGGCTACTGGTACGACCACGACGACTACCGCCGCGCCGTCGAGTCAGGGCGGCTCTACGGGAAGGACGCAAAGCGGCTGGCCGCCGCATCGCCGGGCGACGTGCGGCCGGAGGCCATCAACCCGGTCCACCGGCTCTGGATCCCGATGCCGGGCGGCGGGAAGGGCATCCTGGGCCGGGAGGACCGGGCGTTCCTCCTCGACCGCGTCACCGCGCCGGGCGGGGACGCGGATCGGTACATCGTGAACGGAACAGTGGACCTCCCGACCGACGTCGAGCGGAGCTTCCCGCTCTCGGGGACCACCGTCGTCGACTCGTTGCCCGAGTTGAACGACGTAATGGCGCGCCACCACGGGCCGGCCCTGGACGCGCTCGGCGAGGCCGTCGAGGCCCGGGAGGCCGCGGTCGTCGAGTCGTATTCGGACATCGCCCGGCCGCTCACCGGGTTCGTCCCGGACGCCGTCGCAGTCGTGGAGCCGCGCCGCTGTCGTGTCTACGACGGGGCGCGGTACGCGAAGGCCTGCGACGTCGCCAGCGGGAGCGCCCACGAGGGCCAACTGGAGGAGCGCGTCGCCCACGTCACCGACCTCCTGGACCCGGCCGCGTCGGTCACGCTGCCGGCGCTCGCCAGCGAGGATCGCGCCGACCTGGGGACGGTCGCCGACGCCTACACTGACGCTTACGAGGCGTTGCTCGCGGCGGTCTGACCGCTCTCCGGGTCGACGGGTGGACGGCGCCGCCGTACAGACGCGCGAGTCGCTCGCTCGCCACGGCGGGCCGAAAGGATCAGGGTGCCCTCGGGGACGCGAGGCGGCGATGCCGCCATCGGGCGTCCGGCTGAATGCCCGGCGGGTACCGCAACCGCGCGACCGCCTCGCTTCGAGGTCGCAGGGGCGCGTCTGTACCGGAGTCGACGCCGGACGGTCGGAAGTACGTTTTCCAAACTTTCACCCAAATCTGGCGGCCTGGAGCGCGGTCTCGACGTGCCGGCGCGGGGACGCATCGACGGTCGGCCCATGGCCGACGTACATCGCCGACAGCGAATCGTCGACGGTCTCCAGCAGGTACTGGATGCTGTCGACGAGCGTAGCGCGGTCGCCCTCGGGGAGGTCGGTTCGGCCGAAGCCGCCGTTGGCGAACACGAGGTCGCCGGCGAACAGAAGTCCGCTGTCCCCGCTGTAGAAGCAGAGGTGGTCGTCCTTGTGGCCGGGGGTGTGCAGCGCCAGGAAGTCGTCGTCGCCGAGCCTGACGGTGTCGCCGTCCGCGATGGCGTGGTCGACCAGCGCGTGGTCCGGGTCGAAGCCCCAGACGTCGACGTCGAACGCCGCGGCGACGCTGTCGACGTTCCCGACGTGGTCCGGATGCGTGTGGGTGAGGACGATCGCGTCGATGTCGCCGGTCGCGTCCTCGATCCGGGCGACGGCATCGAAGCCGTCGCCGGCGTCGACCAGCACGGGCCGGTCGCCGTCGACGAGGAACGCGTTGCTCGTCATCGACCGGACGCCGGCCGCGATGTTCCGAACGGTGGTCATACCCGACCGTACCCGGCCGTCGGGTTAGAGCCTTCCGACGCCGCCCGAGCGCGCAGCCGGTCCGGGTACCGGCCCCCGCACAGCGGGCCCCCGTTTGATCCGAGGGCGACCCGTCCGGGTGGGTCGGACCGTTCGCTTCTCTCACGGCTGGTTCGATAGGGTCAGTGCGTGTTTGAGCCTCGTGCGCCCTTTTGGGCCCACCAGGAGAAGCAACGGGTATGGACCGCCGAAGGTATCTGGTCGGCCTCGCCGTGACGGCCGGACTGGCCGGCTGTCTCTCCGAGCCCGACGAGGATCAGTCGGGGTCGACGCCGAGCCCGACCGGCAAGGGACCGACCGACACCCCTGAACGCCGGACGGCCGACGGGGTCTCGGCCCGGTTCCGGGTGACGGATGCCCACACACCGACCGACGACACGGCGAGTGCGACCTTCGATGGCGAGACGGTGACGGTCACCGGCACGATGGACCCGACGGGCTGCAACGAGCCCACGCTCTCGGCGATGGGCTACCGGTCGAGGGACGCCGTCGTCTCAGTCAGCGTCGGCACCGAGCCCCGGTTCGGCCCCACTGCGACGGTCGAGTGCGACAACGCGAGTTACGATTACCGGTGTACGGTCACCGTCGAGCGGGGGACGCCGGAGGCCGTCGAGGT
>CAYLJD010000163.1:0-4105 GCA_964383875.1 uncultured Halobacteriales archaeon | reverse complement strand
GCGAGCCGGTTCTTCCGGTTTTTCATCTCGGCCTCGTAGTGCGCGAAGGTGATCGGGCACCACTCAGCAGCGAGATCCAGGATGTCCTCGGTCATCTGGCGGATTTCCCACTGGCTGTCCGCGGCGGCTCGCATGTCTGCGATATGCATGAGCATTCTGGCGTTCACCGACATTACGATGTTGACCTTCGTCCCGATCGGCAGGACGAACCGGGCGTCTTCGGGCGGCATCCCGAGCTCGAGTAGCTCCTGGTAGGCGTCGACGGCGTCGACGATCGTGTCCTTGAATAGCTGTTCGCGGCGCTCGGCAGTCGCCTCGTCAACGCGGCCACGCTGCTGGTTGCGCCCCACCCAGTCGGGATCAATCGCGGACGGGGGAATCACGACGAGTTCGCCCTCACGGACGGACGCTGGGTCGACATCGTCGAAGGCGACGTACCGCATGGACTGGACGTCGAACGAGGCGTGCCGATGCCGGGTGAGTTGTGCCATGCAGGATCGGCTGACACCCTCGATCGCGAAGGTCGCTTGGGGGTGCTCGAAGGGACCGAAATGGCCGTGGTCGAGCAGGTGCCCAATGAGTGTCTCCTGGCGCTCGGCAAGTGAGTCACCCTCGATGTCTGCCATCACCTCCTCGAACGGCGTCGTCCCGACGAACTCCGCCATGTAGTCGTTGCGCGCGGCCCGACAGATCAGCCGCTCTGGGTCCTGGGTCGCCTCGAGTACGCGGACGTCCATAGTGGTGGGGCCACCCGGAGCATCTTATGCCTGTCCCCGGGTCGCGCCGGCGTCGGTCACTGGTCCAGTTCGATCCACTCCGAGGGCTCCGGGACGATCCCCCGAACGCGGGCCTCTCGCTGGCCGTCGCGCTCGCGGATCTCGATCATCCCGTCGAATGGCTGTTTGACGACCTGGAGCGTCTGCTCGTCGTGGGCACTCGAGTCGATCGTGAACACCCCGAGAAAGTTCGCCGTGTCCAGCCGCGACGAGAGCACGTGGCAGAATTTGAACACCGTCTCGCGGTTGGTGTACGTCAACACCGTCGACAGCGAACTGAATCCGAACCGGCCGCTGTCGAGCCCGCCGGTCCGGAGCCGCTCGAAGCTCTCCGTGATGCTCACGCCCATGCCCGTCATGTCGCCTGGCCCGCTCACGTGCTGGATTGAGGACCCGGACGGCGTTTCGTCGGCGGTCCGCCCGCCCTCGGATCGGCAGTCGATCGCGCAGAGGTGATGGCCGGCAGCCTCCGGAGCCCGCTGTTCGATATCCGCGAGGACGGCGGTCGCGTCGTCGTTCGTCGTGACGACGACGATTCCCTCCCCCTGGCCGGCGCCGCTTGCCAGTACCTCGCGGAGCAGGTCGTCCTTGCCGAGCATGGTCTCCCCGGAGATCAGCAGCGTGGTTCCCGGGTCGACCGCGGCAACTGCATCGACGTCGATGATGGGCCTGAGATCGTACATCCCCGAGTTAGCGCTCTTCGGCGTGGTCCAGTTCGCGCACCGCTGCGATGAAGTCTTCGTCGTCCTCGATCCCGCCGAGCGTGTCGGTGAGCTCGTCTCGAAGCGAATCGATGTTCGCGGTGAGCTCGTGATACTCGTCGCTATCCTTGAGTTCGACCCGACTCTTCGTGGCCTCGAGCGTGGCCTGCTTCTCGACCAGCGAGTAGTACTCCTGTAAGAGCGTGTCGTACTCGGCCCGCTCTAAGAGGTTCTGCACGGTGTCGTGCAGTCGCTCGGACTTGATCGGCTTTGAGAGGTACGCGTCGAACCCCATCTCGAGGATGTCGAACCCCGGTTCCACGGCCGTCACCATGGCGACGCGGCAGTTGAGTTCCTCGTCGCGGATCCGCGAGAGTACCTCGTCGCCCGATAGCCCCGGCATCATGCGGTCGAGGAGGACCACGTCGACGTCCGCATCGAGTTTGTCGAGCCCCTCGTCGCCACTCTCGGCCATTCGCACCTCGTAGTCGTCTGTCAGCCAGAGCCGGTAGGTCTCTGCCACGTCCGGCTCGTCCTCGACAATCAGCACCACCGTACGATCCGATTCGGCCATCTGGTTTCTGCCGGTCGGTATGGCGCCACCCCACAAAGCCCTATGGGTGACGACTCGCGATCGATCCCCGATTGACGCCCGGAACGATACCCACAAGCCGTGGCCGGCAGTAGCGACCGACATGATCAGGAATCTCGCCGCGACCCAGACCGGGTTTACCAGCAACGTCTTTCTCGTCGACGGTGAACACCGCGTGCTGGTGGACGTTGGGAGCGGGTTCGACGTGGTGGCTGCGGTTCGCGACGCCACCGACGGCCTCGATGCAGTCGTCCTGACGCACACGCATCCGGATCACGTCGGCAATCTCGACGCCGTCGTTGAGGCCTTCGGCGTCCGGGTGTGTGGCTGGGACGGCGACAACGCGGCCATCGACGATCCGATCGACGACGGCGACCGGATGCGTCTGGGCGACCACGAGTACGTCGCCCGCTACACGCCCGGGCACGCCCCGGATCACCTCTGTTTCTACGCGCCCGAGCCATCGGTCCTGTTTGCTGGGGATCTCGTATTTGCGAACGGTGGTTTCGGCCGGACGGACCTGGCAGGCGGAGATCGCCGTCGGCTCGTCGAGAGTATCGAGCGCGTCCTGTCGACTGTCGACGACGATCTGTCGGCACTCCACGCTGGGCACGGCCCCAGTGTCACCGACGGAGCCCGGCACGACATCGAGTTGGCGCTCAACGCGGCGCGCGCTGGCGTCTGACGACCATGGACGTGACGCTCGTTACGTCGGGGCGATTGCCAGGAGCCGCTCGTAGAGGTCGTGGTAGGCCTCGGCGATCGCCGTCGGATCGTCACGCATCGTTTCGGGGAGCGGTGACACGGATACCTCGTCGCGAGCGTCGAGAAGCGTCGTCACGGACGTCACCGTCTCCTCGAGTTGGCCCGTCGCGTGACCGCCTGGTGCCACCTCGCAGGCCTGATCGTACCGCGCGCCGTCGTAGAGCCGGACGCGTGTCGGTTCGACGACCGCGACGACGTCCACGTTGAGGTCTCGGACCGGCCGCGCCACGTCGGAGTACGACTCGACCACGGCTCGATCTGCCGCCTCGATCGTCTCGCGGAGCGAGGCCTGCGCTGGCAGGTGATATCGTTCGATGGCGTCGTTGAGCGCCGGCACAGACTCGATCGTGATGGCGTCGTCGAGGGGGAGCGAGCGCCGCACGAGGGCCGGCATTTCTGCCGTCCCGTTAACGACGTACTGATCGCCTGCCCGATCCAGCACGAATTCCCGTGTGTCGTCACCGAGCAGCCCGGTCCCCTCGCCCGTCGTCTGTCGCCAGAGGCGGTGGACCGAGTTGATCTCTTCCGGCGTGAGATCCCCAGGGCTGGCTTCTGCTAACCGGTCGGCGTCGTTCCCGTAGAGCCGTCCCTGTTCGAGCGTCTCCCGCAGGTGATCGTAGGAGTACCAGTAATCGTTCCCCCCGCGTGGCTTGAACCCGATTGCGTCGAGGTGGGCGACGAGACCGAGTGCGACAGTCGTCTTGCCGGCGTCGAGGCGACGTGTGCCGGTCACCAGGATGTTCATTCCTTGAGGCCGTAGTAGCCCGGCTCGGTATCACGCGCCGGCTCGGCAAAGACGAACTGATCGGCATGTTTGAGCATCCACGGGATCGCCCAGTCCATGAGGACGTTCTCCGTCTCGACGTCGAGTTCGGCGTCTGGCTCGAGTCCCTGGAGCAGACGGCCGATCTCGTAGACCGTGTACAGGTAGTCTGGGTCGAGGACGTCGGCCGGCTCGCGAAACGCCAGGGGCCGCACGTCGTCGAACTCGGCCTTCGGTACTGGCATGGGGATCGGTTCGCCGGTTCCGCCGGTAAGGCCTCCGGTCTGCTGTGGCGTCACACCCCCTCACGGCACGGGTGCCGACAGCCGTCGCTGTCGTCGCGTCGCTCAAAAAATCGGGGGTGTCTGCGGGAGCGCTACTCGAAGTGATCCAGGCACTTCCCGTATTCTTCGGCAGCCTTGTCCCAGTTGACGACCTCGAAGAACGCGTCGACGAAGCTCCCGCGATCCGGGCCGTAGTCGTAGTAGTAGGAGTGCTCCCAGACGTC
>CAYLJD010000162.1:2192-4117 GCA_964383875.1 uncultured Halobacteriales archaeon | reverse complement strand
GTCGTGGGTTCGCCGCCAGACCTCGTCGCTACTCAGCGTCCACGGTGTCCGGATGCCGACGAACCAGTTCCGCTCCGCTCGCACCAACAGCGCGCCGACGAAGTAGAGCACGAGGGACGTCCCGAGCAGGACGAGATGCGTGAACGGGAATTCGTACCCGAGATTGAAGGCGAGCACGCCCACGTGGATCAGCCCGAGGAAGGCTGTCAGCACGACGACGAACCAGTCGTAGAACGGGCGGAAGGTGGCGATATTCTCGCGAAGGGGATCGATCCGCGGAATGACGGCAAAGAGTAGGATGAGCCCGGCGGCGAGTGCGGGGAGGAGCCATAGCGCGACCGTTTTGGGCATCGTTCCGCCCGGATCGCCCGCGGCGTTCCAGTTCACGACGAGTTCCTCGGGCAGTGAGGGCGCGACCAGGAGGCTTGCCACAGCCCCGGCTGCGACGAGGAGACCGGCGATGCCGAACCGGTGAATCGTTCTCATGTTCTCTCAGACAGCGTGGGATCGCTTGAATTTCGTGGAAGCGTGGTGAACGTCCGAGCTGCTCACTCAGCCTCTGTCGTCTTAGCGTCGTATCGACGGACGAGTTCCCCTACGTACCAGAACTTGACGAAAATGGCCCCCACCCCAGCGAGCGCGGCATTCCTGGGCTGTCTTCGATACGCCGCGAGGAAGGCGTAGGCGGTCAGTGGGATGTTGAGCACATTGAGACAGTTCGGGTAGCCCAGCCCGATAACAGGCCGGCCCAACTCCTCGGTCCACCACTGCTCCGCCCGGACGACGCGAGTCATCCACGCATCGTCCGTCTCCGGGGGTGAGAACAGAACCGGATTGAGGACCGTGAACAGGATGGCGGCCACGCCAACCCACACGTTGCGTCGGTATACGGCGTACAGAAGCATCGGGAGGAGCACCACTCGACTCCAGCCGCTTTTCGGGTTCGAATGGCGGTCCCAGAACACCTCTCGCACGCTCACGCTACTGGGCATGATTCACCGCCGGTCGACTCAGACATAAATTGTGGCCGCGTACCGTGCCGTCCTCGCTCGACGGAAACATTGGGCCTTCTCCTCGAATCGCTGTAAAATGATTAGCCAGAACGCTTTTTGAGGGACACTGCCGACCGGTAGTATTGTTACTCGTTATTCGGGATTCCGAGGCTCACCTCGCCGGCGAGTCGTGTGAGCGGTTTCCCGACTCCGGGAAGATCGTCTTGGAGCGGCGTGAGCCGGAGGAGTTCTCGGAGCTTTCGGCGGAGCTCTGCCCGGAGTGCTTCCCCGACCTGTCCGAGTGAGGACCGTGGCGGCTGCCGGCGCTCCGCGTGGTGGGGCCCGAGCCGGCTGCTGACCCGAGGTCTGTTGGCCGTACGGTCGGTTTCGGCGGTTTTTTATCGGACATCAACAATCCCTTAGATGAATGGGTCGTGGGATCGGAGTCGAGATGTCCGTTCCACGGCCGTTTCGCTGGTCGAAGGCGGCCTTGCAGACCCACCCGCCAGTCCTCCTCGTGTTACTCTATGGACTCGTCGTCCTCGTCGTCGGGGGCCAACTGTTTCTCGATCCCGAACCGATCTCCGTGCAGCTGATCGAAGTCGGCGTCCCGTTCGTCCTCTCGCTCCCGATTCTCTACGTCGTTGCGACCGCTCGAGTCGACCGAGACCCCGGATCGCTCCAATTTCACGCGCTGATGCTGAGTTCCCTCTTCGCGGCGATCGGCGTCGGCATGGTGACGCTCGTGCTCTGGTCGCAGACGTACCACGGCGCCCAGCCGGTCGACCCCCACTTTCCGGTTGCCGTCTCGCTCGCGACGGCGTCGGGAATCGGCTGTGTCTCCGGCATGATGTTCAACGATCTCGCCAAGACCAAGGTGGAGCTATCCGAGGAGGTCCAGCGGACCCGGACGTTGAACCAGCAACTCAAAGT
>CAYLJD010000162.1:0-2092 GCA_964383875.1 uncultured Halobacteriales archaeon | reverse complement strand
CCGGATCGACACGACGGCGTCTCCCTCCGGACATCGATTCCGGACGAGGCTTCCGTCTTGGCCCACCCACTCGTTGACGTCGCCATCGAGGAGGCCATCGACAACGCGGTCAGGCACAACGACGCCACCGAACCCCATCTTACGCTGGCCGTCGACGTCGGCGTGGACAGCGTTCGTCTCCAGATCAGCGACGATGGCCCGCGGATCTCCAGAGACGAACTCGAGGCGATCGAGCTGGAGGAAGAGACGCCGCTGAAACACACGAGTGGGGTGGGGCTCTGGCTGATCAAGTGGATCGTCGACGCCTCCGAGGGGACGCTCGCGTTCCGCGAGAGCGAGCTCGGCGGTCAGATGCTCGAACTCACCTTCGACCGCGCCTGACGCCCTCTCGTGGGGGCCAAAGAGTGAATGGGCTCGAGATACAACCCCCTAGTCCAAGCGCGGGACCAATTTCGGGATGCGAAACTCGAGAGTATATTCATATACCTGACTCGACCCAACGGAGGTAGATCGGACAGTGAGCAAGGAATGGGCCCCCGACAACGTCTTCGACGTGTTCGGGAGCGAGGTCGCCCGGAACATCCTCGCCCTGGCGAGTATCCGGCCGGTCTCGGCCGCCGACATCGCCGAGTACTGTGACGTCTCGGAACCGACGGTCTATCGACGCATCCACGCACTACAGGAGTACGACATGCTCGCCGAAGAGACGGCGATCGACGACGATGGGCACCACCACAAGCGGTACCGGACGTGTCTCGAGGAGGTGCGTGTCCGAGTCGACGATGGCCAGTTCGACATCGATCTCGAGTTGAACCGTGACTACACGGACAAGTTTGCCGAGTTCTGGGACGATCTCGAGAGGGGCGTCGACGGTCCGCCGTCGGATGCGGGATCCGCTCTCGAAAACGACTCGGCGACCGACCTCAATGGGGGGTAACGATGGCTGAGCCCCCGGAACTGTGGGCGTTTCTGCTCGTCAACTCGTTGCTGTTCATCGCCGGCGGCGTCCTGACCGTCCTCAGTTACCGCGCCTTCCGCCGGGTTCGCGAGCCGACGCTTCGCCTGGCCTCCGTTGGGTTCGCCCTGGTTACGATCGGCGGGCTCCTGGAAGTGATCTATCAGTTCGGCTACCGGCAGGACTACCACCTCGCGGGCCGGGAGATCCTCGCCCTCCAGACGGTGGAGAGCCTCACGATTACCGCGGGGCTCGTCGTCATCTTCTACGCCCTGTCCCAGTACTGACGCGCGCCCGACTTTCGCCGGCTGAAGTCCTGCAGAACCACCTTTTGTGTCCGACACCGACACGTGGATGCGGGATACCATGTCGATCATCCAAAAGGTCAAGAGTGCGGTCGGAATGGACACGGCGGACACCACCACGGAAAAACGGTATCACTGTCCCGAGTGTGACTCGGACTTCACCTCGTTCAAGACCGAAGAACGAGCGATCTGTGTGGAGTGCATGAACGGGCAGGTCGAAAAGGTGGAGACGGCGCCGTAGCGTGGCGCGGTGGCGCCCGACCGACACCGTCCCCGGCATTGACTAGCGGCGGTGCGGGCGGCGATCCCCCGACGAGCGTGCGGTGTGGCACCGGAGCAGCGGCAGACTCCATAATGCGGCGCCGGTGTCGGAACGACGGGTGAGTGCCGGTGACTTCTCCCGAGAGAAATAAAGATGAGCCACCCGTGAGTCGGTCCCACCATGAGCCCGAGTGCCGCGGCAGGCGTCTCGGCGATCCGCCCGGCAGTTTTCCTCTACCCGCTGGGGCTATGGATACTGATGGCGATGGTGGCCGTGCTCAACGGCGGCGTTCGTGAGGTCGTCCTCATCCCGCGCGTCGGCGACTACGTTGGCCACGTTCTGAGCACGGCCCTGCTGGTGGCTGCAATCCTGCTGCTCTCGGGGCTGTACTTTTCCTGGACGCCGACCGCCTACACACGACTCGAACTGCTGCTCGTGGGCGGGCTCTGGACGGGACTCACCGTCGGCTTCGAGTTCCTCGTGGGCTACGTGGAGGGGACGCCGGTCGCCGTGACGCTCGGACAGTACGACGTCCTGGCCGGACAGGTGTGGATCGCCGTCCCGATCACG
>CAYLJD010000161.1:0-4187 GCA_964383875.1 uncultured Halobacteriales archaeon | reverse complement strand
ATCGAGGACGGCCGCGTCCGCGAGGAGGGCACCCACGAGGAACTGCTCGACCGCGACGGCCTCTACGCCAACCTGTGGGCCGTCCAGGCCGGCGAGATCGACGACCTCCCGGAGGAGTTCGTCGAGCGGGCGGCGCGCCGGCGCGCCCGGACGGACGCCGACGACGACTGACCCCGGGCGACGTTCCGAACCGGTTATAACGGCTGCGCGACAACCGCCGTACTGAACGCTCCATGGCTCCGGCTGCCTATCTCGCGAGTGCGGTGTTGATGGGAGTGCTCGCACTGGGTGTCCTCGTGTTCGTCGCCAAGGGACGCCCCTGGCACGCGTACACGCCGCGACTCGGACGCCCCGAAGGGAGCCAACTCGCCCGGCTCGCCCGCGACACGCGTGTCTGGACGATCGTGTTTTTCGCCCTCATCTTCGGCGCGACGGCCGCCACCCTCGCCGTCTTGAGTGGTGCCAGTCCGTCGATCGTCCTCGGTGGTGCCGGGGCGCTGGTACTGGGATTCACCGTGTTCGGCGTCTACGCAATGGGACGGTCGCGCGGTCACCCCCACGCCTTCGCCGTCGGGGAGGCCGTCATCACCATCGGCGTCGTGTTTCTCATCGCCCTCACCGGATGGCTGGTGACCAGCTTCGGCGCGTGAGCCGGCCGTTTCGAGCCGATCCATCGTTTCTCCTGTGGCCGTACCCACGACCGGTCTGCCACCCGTCGCTCGAACGAATCCCCGATCGGTGGGAACCTGCGGTCGGTTGTGGACGGGGGTCCGGGCGCGGTAGCGGGGTCGGCCGCACTGCCGCTCCCAGACATCCGAACCTCCAAGGTGGCGACTCGCAAATCCCCGAGCATGCCGTGGCACGTCATGCCGGACTTCGAGTCCTACGACCGGGCCCGGGCGGACTTCACGTGGGATCTTCCGGACCGCTACAATCCGGCGATCGACTGCCTGCAGAAACACGCGGACCCGGCTCCCGATGAGCGGACTGCCGTGATCGACGCCGCGACCGACGAGACGTTCACCTTCGCCGAGATCGACGCGGCAGCGGCGCGGCTCGCGAACGGCCTCGCTACACTGGGTGTCGCGGCGGGGGACCGGGTCGGCGTCGTCGCCCCCCAGCGGCCCGAGACGCCGATCGCCCACGCGGCGTGCTGGCTGCTCGGGGCTGTCACCGTGCCCCTGACCACACTGTTCGGCCGCGACGCCCTCGCCTACCGACTCGACGACGCGGGGGCTCGTGCGGTCGTCTTCGATCCCGCCGTCCGGGACGACCTCGCGGCCGCCAGTCACGAGTGTCCGGCGCTCTCGGTCGCCGTGGCCCTCGACGAGCAGCCGTACTACGTCGGCGAGCGCAACGCCACGTCAACGGATCCCCCGTTCGCGTGTGACGTCCGTGAGTACGAGGCAGTGACCGCGGGCCAGTCGGCAACGATCGAGCCCGCCGATTCGACGCCAGAGACCGACACCGCGATCATGTACACCTCGGGATCGACCGGGCCACCGAAAGGTGTGAGGCACGGCCACGCGCTGTGGCTGGGACGGGCCGCCGCAGCGTACAACTTCTTCGACGGCGGGCTCGGGGCCGAGGCGACCGCCTGGACCCCTGCGGACTGGGCCTGGGGGTCGGCGCTCGGTGGCCTTCTCCTCGGGACGTGGCACTACGGCGGAACTGTCGTCGCCGCGCCCATGCAGGGGTTCGATCCAGCGTCCGCGTATCAACTGCTCGAGCGCTACGACGTCACACAGGCCCTGGCCCCGCCCACGGCACTCCGGATGCTGATGAACGAGGATCCAGCCGAATTCGATCTCGACCTGCGGACGGTCGCCACGGGCGGCGAGCCGCTGACGCCCGAGATCCTCGAGTGGGCGGACGGCGCCTTCGACGACCTCGCAATCAACGAATACTACGGCCAGACCGAACTCAACCTGGTCGTCGCCAACGTCAGCCGCTGGTACGAAACGCCGGTGGGAAGCATGGGGAAACCGCTCCCGGGATACGAGGTCGCGATCCTCGATACCGAGACGCGCGAGGAACTCCCGCCGGGCGAGGTCGGCGAAATCGCGTTCACGGCCGACGACGAGCGGCTCTTTCTCACCGAGTACTGGAACCGGCCCGACGCCACGGCCGCCAAACAGCACGACGGGTGGTACCTCACCGACGACCTGGCCTCGCGGGACGCAGACGGCTATCTCTGGTTCGAGTCACGCGCCGACGACGTGATCATCACGTCCGGCTACCGGGTCGGACCGCTCGAGGTCGAACGCGTCCTGCTGGACCATCCCGCCGTCGAGCAAGTCGGCGTCGTCGGCGTCCCCGACGAGACCCGCGGCAAGATCATCAAGGCATTCGTCGAACTCGTCCCCGGGACGACTGGCGACGACGACCTCCGGGCCGAGCTCCGACAGCGTGCCCGGGACCGTCTCGCCGAGTACGAGTATCCGCGCGAGATCGAATTCGTCGCCGACCTTCCCAAGACATCGACGGGCAAGATCAGACGAGTCGACCTCCGCGAGCGCGAATAACCAGCCCTGCGGCGGCCGCAGTCACCCGATCGAGTACGCCGCGGCCGTCGTCAACGCCAGGACGACCACGAGTGCGGTGGCGATGAGGTACGACACCGACCGTGGCTCCATCCTGAGGTGCTGGAACCAGCCCGCCACGAGGACCGCCTTCACGAACGACAGCACGAGGATGCCCGCAAAGGCCAGCCAGTACGCCGCCTCGATGACCCCCACGAACTCCAGGGCTGCCTGGGTGGTCGAGAAGACCAGCAACAGTGCGAAGATGACCGTGTATGTTCTGATTGATGCCATTGGTGTCACCTACAGGATGTAGAACAGCGGGAAGAGGAACAGCCAGACGATGTCGACGAAGTGCCAGTACAGGCCGAAGTACTCGACGGTTCCCGCCTCCTCCTCGCCCATGTACGCGCCGCGTGCGGCTCGCACGATGAGGAACAGCGTGATCAGCAGGCCGACGATGACGTGGGCGCCGTGGAGCCCGGTCGTCAGGTAGAACGTCGACGAGGCGATGTTGGTCGTGATGTCCCAGCCGTGCGCGACGGCTCCGGCTGGGTCGGTCCACTCGACGTGGAACAGGTGCAGCCACTCGATGCCCTTGTTGATCAGGAAGCCCAGCCCCAGCGCGAAGGTCACCGTCAGCCACCCGACGAGCCGGCGGGGGTGCTCCCGTTTGGCCGCCTCGAGCGCGAGGACGACCGCGAAGGAACTCGCGAGCAGGAGGTACGTGTTGATCAGTCCCGGCAGCACGACGTGGTCGGCGGGGATGAGGTGGTGCCAATCGGTCCAGCCGTTGGCGACGCGCATGAACAGGTACGAGCCGATGAATGCGCCGAACAGCACCACGTCCGAGGCGAGGAACACCCACATGCCGAGCTTCCACTTGCCGACAGATTCGTACGGCCAGCGCTCGGCGAGGGCGGGCTCCGGCGACGAGAAGGATTCCCAGCCCATCGAGATGAGGGATGCGGCGCCGAGGAAGACGCCGGCGGTCGTCAGGTAGAAGTACCCGTTGGCGCCGCCGAAGGCGGCCCCAAGGCCACCCTTGTCGATGGCGAGCAGCTGGAGTGTCGCCGCGAATCCCGCGAGGCCGAGCGCGACCATCAGCCCGTGCACCCAGACGTACCCGTCGCGGCGGGCGCCCTCGACGCCGAGATAGCCGACGAAGAAGGCAACGCCGAACAGGCCGGGCCAGACGAAGTACGCCCACTGGAGGCCGGCCATCCCGAGGAAGGTCAGGAGGGCGGCGGCGCTGATGATCAGGGGCCACCAGCTCGCGTGGTCGGCGTGGGCCTCCTCCACGTGAGCGGGCTCGAGCGCCGTCGGTTCGGCCCCCGCGGTCGCTGGCTCGGGAACGCCCGTGGCGGTGACAGTCCCGCCGTCGGCCGCGGCCCTCGCCGCGACATCGTCGTCACCCAGGAACTCGAGCGAGCCCGAGGCGTAGCTCGGCACTCCCGGGAAGTTCTCGATGGGTGGCGGGGAGGGGACGGACCACTCGATGGTCGAGCCGTACTCCCATGGGTTGTCCGGGGCCTCCTCGCCGCTGTAGACGCTCTTGCCCAGGTTGTAGAAAAAGAGCAGGAAGGACCCGGCGAGCAGGAACGCGCCGACCGTCGCGAGGCGGTGCCAGAGCGTGAAGCCCTCGCTGTATTCGAAGACCCGGCG